>CAKSER010000007.1 GCA_934447715.1 uncultured Eubacteriales bacterium
CACACGTCCTCCCATTCAACAGGCTCGAGAATAGGCATATTTTGTCCTCCTGTAGGGGAAAATTAAGGAGCCTTTGGCAGATTTTTCGGCAGACTCCCGATATTTGAGCCTATCCTAGCATACCTGAAACAAAAAAGCAACCGGAAAAACCGAAAAGCCGAAAAAATCGATCAGACTGATCGGTTGAGCAGATAAATTGAAAGGTTCAAATATCCGGCAAAGGCGACCCAGAGCGCGTAAGGGATAAAAAGCAGGCCGCCTGCCTTGCTGATTTTTCCGAAATAAACGGCATTGAGTGTGACAAGGAAAAACAGCGCGATAAGCCAGATGAAGGCAAACAGATAGCTTTTAAGGTTGAAGAAGATCGGCGACCAGGCAAAGTTGAATATCAGCTGGATTCCGTAAACCTTAAGAGCCGCATCCACAAGGCGCTGCTCCCTGCCGGAGGTGATTACAAGATATGACGCAATGCCCATTAAAATATATAAAACCGTCCAGACGACCCCGAACAGCCACGGTGGAGGGTTTAACGGCGGTTTTAATACAGACTGCATGAAAAATGCCATTCCGTCAGCCGACAAAAGCGCGGAAAGCCCTCCGACGGCAAGAGGGAGCACAAGACAGGCGACAAGAAGCCTTAAATTGATTTTTTTACCGTTCATAACAAAACACCTCGGGATTTTTTCTTTCTTTGCGGTCTTAATTGCTGTTTTGTAAGATTCTATGCGGTTTTTCGCCCGAAAATGCCTTTTTGCCCGAAAATGCCTTTTCGGGGCTCTTTTTAAGCGAAAAAGAAATCCGGTGTTCTATTGACAAAAGCAAAAAAACATACTATATTATTATTACAAATTATTAATGTGGATAACTGTTGCCGGAATCCGGCGATAATTACATTATAAAAATCAAAATACTAAGGACGTGATAAAAAATGACAAAGGTTGATATTTTTTCGGGATTTCTCGGTGCGGGCAAGACCACGCTTATAAAGAAGCTGATAAAAGAGGCATATAAGGGAGAAAAGCTGGTTCTGATCGAGAACGAGTTCGGCGAAATCG
This sequence comes from uncultured Eubacteriales bacterium, assembly GCA_934447715.1. Classification (GTDB taxonomy): domain Bacteria; phylum Bacillota; class Clostridia; order Oscillospirales; family CAG-272; genus HGM12657. The sequence continues at coordinate 1,056 of CAKSER010000007.1, forward strand.
GCGTTGACGGCGGATTTATGCAGGATGCCGGTATTGAGGTCACCGAAATGAATTCCGGCTGCATCTGCTGCTCGCTTGTAGGCGACTTCGGCAAGGCGCTTGAAAAGGTCGTAAAGGAATATGCTCCCGACAGAATTCTTATCGAGCCGTCCGGTGTCGGCAAGCTGAGCGACGTAATCACCGCCGTAAGGAATGTAGGTTCGAGCGAGCTTCAGTTAAACGGCTTTACGACGGTTGTCGACGCAGGCAAGTGCAAGATGTATTTAAAGAACTTCGGCGAATTTTTCGGCAATCAGGTAGAGAACGCAAGCTCGGTTATTTTAAGCCACACAAAGACGGCAGGCGAAAAGAAGATCGCCGAGTGCATCGAGCTTATAAGAGCGCTCAATCCGACGGCGTCGATCGTCACAACCGATTGGGACAGCCTTGACGGCAGCACGATTCTTAAAACAATGGAGCAGACCGATACACTGAAGGCAGAGCTTGAGCGCCTCGAGGAGGAGGTGCATCATCATCACGACGATGATGAGGACGAGCATGAGCATCATTACCATCACCACGATGACGACGACGAGTGCGAGTGCGGACACCATCATCACCACGATGATGACGACGAGTGTGAGTGCGGACATCACCATCATGACGACGACGATGAGGACGAACACGAGCATCACCACCATCACCACGATGATGACGACGAAGATGAGCATGAGCATCATCATCACCACGATGATGAGTGCGGATGCGGACATCATCACCACCACCACGCAGACGAGGTATTCTCGAGCTTCGGCGTTGAGACCGCAAAGAAGTTTACAAAGGAAAAGATTACCGAGTGCCTCAAGGCGCTTGACAGCGACGAGTACGGAACGATCCTCCGCGCAAAGGGAATCGTCGAGTGCGAGTGCGGAAAGTGGATATACTTTGACTATGTTCCGGGCGAGCCGGATGTCCGTACCGGAGAGGCAAGCACGATCGGCAAGATCTGCGTAATCGGCTCAAAGATCAACGAAGAAAAGCTCGCCGAGCTGTTCGGTGTAAGCAAATAAGAAGCTGCAGCAGCCGCAGTTAAGGAAAGCAGCGGCACAAAATCGGCGGCAAAGACAGTAAGAGAACGCAAAACGACAAAAGAGGCGGAAGGAAGCAGATATGAGCAACGCAAACGGCGCAAACGAGGTAAAAGAAATACCGGTATACATGTTTACCGGCTTTCTTGAGGCGGGAAAAACAAAATTTATTAGAGAGACCCTTGAGGACGAGAGATTCAACAGCGGAAAGGAAAGCACGCTTCTGCTCATCTGCGAGGAGGGAGAGGAGGAATATGATCCTTCGACCTTCCCGGGCGGCGGAAAGAATGTCACATGCGTAAGCGTTGAAGACAGCTCGATGCTGACTGCTGCCTTCCTTGAAAAGGCGATTGCGGACAGTAAGGCGGAAAGAATCCTTGTCGAGTACAACGGAATGTGGCAGCTTGACCTGCTCTACTCGGCGCTCCCTGCCGGAGTTTTGGTATATCAGGAGATGTTCTTTGCGGATGCGACGACATTTATAAGCTATAATGCGAACATGAGAAGCCTTGTAGTCGACAAGCTCCAGGGCTGCGAGCTTGTTGTCTTTAACAGATGGGACGACGAAAAGAACGATCAGATGGAGTTCCACAAAATCGTAAGAGGCATCAGCCGCAGAACCGATATCGCATACGAAAGAAAGGACGGAAGCGTAACCTATGACGATATTGAGGATCCGCTGCCGTTTGATATCGATGCGCCGGTTGTTGTGATCGAGGACAGGGATTATGCGCTTTTCTACCGCGATCTTACCGAGGAGGCAAAGAAGTACGACGGCAAAACCGTCCGCTTCAAGGCGCTTATCGGCAAGGACGCGCGCTTTGACAAAAACTGCTTCGGGGTCGGCAGGCATATTATGACCTGCTGCGAGGCGGATATCGCCTACAGCGCGATTATTGCGAAGTGGGACAAGGCTGACACGCTCAAAACCGGAGAGTTTGTCATTGTCGAGGGAAGAATCGACATTGAATATAACAAGGTCTACCGCAGAAATGGGCCGGTTCTTAAGGTGACAAGCGCTGTCGAATCCGAAGCGCCTGCTCAGCCGGTTGCGACCTTCTATTAAATCGCAAATAAAAACCGATTAAGCCGTGTTGTGCGTTTTTTGCGGCACGGCTTCTTCAGACCTCGGCTGCCCGATCTTCGGTTGACCGAAAATAATAAAACGACAGGTATATATAATATAATGAAGAAAATAATCATAATCATGCTTGCGGCGCTTGTTCTGATCTCCTGCTGCGCATGCAAAAACGAGGCAGGCGAAAAAGGCGGGCTTAAGATTGTCGCGTCGAACTTTCCGGGATACGATTTTGCAAGAGAGATTGCGTCCGATAATGCAGAAATAACCCTTCTGCTCTCTCCCGGCGAGGAAAGCCACAGCTATGAGCCGACCCCAAAGGAGATTATAAGCATCCTTGACTGCGATGTTTTTATCTGCGTCGGCGGAGAATCCGAAAGCTGGCTTGACGGGATTCTCGATTCGGTCGGAAGCAAGGATATGAATATCGTAAGGATGATAGACTGCACCGAGCTTATCGACGAGGAGCTTCCCTACGAGACGCAGGACGAGGACGGTCATGAACACGACCACGATCACGGGGACGGTGAAAACGGCGAGGAAAGTGAAAAGGACGAGCATGTCTGGACATCGCCGCTTAATGCAATAAAAATCTGCGAAAGGATCGAGAGCGCAATCGAAAAAGCCGATCCGGAAAATAAGGACGTGTATAAAAAAAATCTTCTTGATTACACCGAAGAGCTGAAGTCGCTTGATCGTGACATAAAGGAAACGGTGTCGAAGGGAAAAACGAAAACCTTGGTTTTCGGCGACAGATTCCCGTTTGCATATTTTGCAAAGGAGTACGGGCTCGAATGCTATGCGGCATTTCCGGGCTGCTCTCCGGAAACCGAGCCGTCGTCAAAAACCGTCGCGTTTCTTATTGACGAGGTGAAAAGCAAAAGGCTGCCGGCGGTTCTGTATCTTGAGATGTCGAGCCGCAAGATTGCCGACGCGATCTGCGAAGCGACGGGTGCCGTTCCTCTGCTTTTCCACTCCTGCCACAATGTTTCAAAGGATGAGCTTGAGTCGGGGCAGACATACCTTTCGCTTATGAGAAAGAATCTCGAAACGCTCAAAACGGCGCTCGGCGCAGAATAAATCGGATAAAACAGAGCAAACGAAAAAGAGTAAAAAAAGATAAAGCATAATTGCAGGGAGACAGGCTATGGACCGATATAAAAACAAAAGAATCTATCTGCTCGGCGATTCGATCAGCAGCACAGACTATCCGTGGTACAGAGAGGCGCTTATGAGGCTGACCGGTGCTGCGGATGTGTATAATGCAGGCTTTTCCGGAAGGAACACGGCATTTATTGCCTGCGACGGGGCGTTTAAGCGGCTCGAGGATTACGACCCGGATCTTGTCATTGCTCTTGTCGCCGGAAACGACGCGGCGGAAAAGGGCACGGTCGGAACCTTTTCGAAAGATTCCCCGAACGGCAGGCTCGGAGAAGAGGTGGTGAGCGAGGTCGATGTAAATACCGATTTCGGAAAGCTCCCCGAGGGACAGCCGCTCATTCTTGCGATTGCGCATATAATCCGCCGCTTTAACGAAATGTATTACGATTTCAAAAAGCGCGCAGGAGTAACCGGGGATGTCTCGGTTGACGATCCGGTAAGCTGCAGAAGGCTTGATCTTGTGCGCAAGCCGCGGCTTGTATTCTGCACCAGCCTTCCGCAGAAGAGAAATAACGACAACGATCCGTTTTCGGATCCTAAGGGATGGGAGCGCCGCCGCAACGCGGTAATCGAGTGCTGCGAGCGCTATAATGTCCCCTGTCTTGACCTTTATTCAAAGGTGCGCTGGGATTGGTCGAAGGAGCCGTACTGGGTTCCGCCGACAAGCACAAAGCTGAACCGGGGAATCTATACAATGGACGGCCTGCACCCGAACAAATACGGATATGAGTATATTGCAGGGATAGTCGCAGGGTTTATCGAGACGATCTGAAGCGGCTTAAAGCAAAAAGTAAGACCGTTCGGCGTGCAAACGATATGCGAACCGATATGCATGCTGTCACGCGAACCGGCTTGCAGAGGCGGTGGCGAAGGCTCGAACAGGCTCGAGCGGCAAGATTACAGCCTCCGGAAATTACTCCGGGGGCTTTTTTGCGCTTTTTTTTCATTTTTAAAGGCGCAGGAGGAGGCTGAAGGAGCAAGCCGGAAGGAAGGGGGAAAGGCGTAATTAGGAAGGTGCAAAAAAGTGAAAAAAGAGCGAAAAATCCGGCATATTATAGCCCGATTCGGGAATAAAAAGGAAGGAAAAACAGTATAATCAGAGTGCAGGACGGCAGGTCTTTCGGATTTGGAGGTTTATAATGTTAATAAATTGTGAAAAATTTGCACAAAAAATGTAAATTCGGCAAAAGCCGCTTGCAATGTAATAATGTATAATGTATAATAACTCCGCTTGATGTGCGATGAAGTGAGAGGTTGCCCGAAACGTACTGTTTCCGTGCATTTCGGGGTAATTTTCACCGAGTATGTCCGCTGCGCTCTATGAGCGACAAACGGGCGAATGTTCGATCGGAACACTTTAGCCGCCGGAGAGGTCGTGCCCTTTTCGCGTATGATGCAACGCAAAAAACGGTATTGACAGCTCCGAAAAATTTACGGCAGGGCAGGAAACGCCCGGGATAGTGTAAACGCGAACGCGCCGAAAATTAAAAATAATATGGAGGCAAAATCAAGTGGCAGTCAAGGAAAAAATCAGAGTCAGACTCAAAAGCTACGATCATTTTCTGATCGATCAGGCAGCCGAGAAGATCGTTGAGACCGTAAAGCGCACAGGCGCCGAGGTTTCCGGACCGATTCCGCTCCCCACCGAGAAGGAAATCATCACTATCCTCAGAGCCGTACACAAGTACAAGGATAGCCGCGAGCAGTTTGAGCTCAAGACTCACAAGAGACTTATTGACATCGTTAAGCCGTCGCAGAAGACAATCGACGCGCTTACAAGTCTCGAACTCTCTGCAGGCGTCGAGATCGAAGTAAAGCTCTGATCGGTTCCGAAGGATCGGAGAAAGAAAAAGATTGACCCGAGAGGGAATGTCATGTTGACGAAGGAACATGAAGGCGTGCAAAAATGATGTGACGCCTGTCAGGGCTTCCTCAACCAATAACAAGTAAAGGATGGTCAAGAAAATGGTAAAAGGCATTATCGGTAAGAAGATCGGTATGACTCAGATCTTCGACGAAAAGGGCAACGCAATCCCGGTTACGGTAGTTCTTGCCGGACCCTGCACCGTAACACAGAAGAAAACTGTTGATACGGACGGATACGATGCCATTCAGCTCGGCTTCATGGACGTAGCTGAAAAGAAACTCACAAAGGCCGAGGCAGGTCACCTTAAAAAGAACGGTATTTCCTGCAAGAAGCACTTAAAGGAATTCCGCCTTGATGATATTTCCGGCTACAACACGGGCGATACCGTCACCGCTGATATTTTCGCAGCAGGTGAAAAGGTCGACGTTACCGGTATAACAAAGGGACACGGATACACCGGTGCGATCAAGCGTTGGAATCACCACATTCTCAGAATGACACACGGAACCGGACCGATTCACCGCGAGGTTGGATCTATGGGAGCTAACTCCTCTCCGTCCAGAGTGTTTAAGAACAAGAAGATGGCAGGTCAGTACGGTAACGAACAGGTAACCGTTCTCAATCTGAGCATCGCAAAGGTAGATGCGGAAAAGAATATCATCGCAGTAAAGGGAGCAATTCCCGGAGCAAAGGGCGGTATCGTATTCATCCGTAACGCCGTTAAAGCCTGAGTGGAAGGAGGATATTAACGATGCCGAACGTAAAAGTTTTTGATATGGCGGGCAAGGAAACAGGAGCAATCGACCTTTCCGATAAGATTTTCGGTGCAGAGGTCAATGCGGCAGCACTCCACACAGTTGTCAGAGCATATCTTCTGAATCAGAGACAAGGCACACAGTCCACCCTCACCCGTACCGAGGTTTCCGGAGGCGGTAAGAAGCCGTGGAAGCAGAAGGGTACAGGAAGAGCAAGACAGGGTTCGACAAGAGCTCCGCAGTGGACACACGGTGGTGTTGTTTTCGCTCCGAAGCCCAGAAGCTATAGAGTAACAATAAATAAGAAGCTTAAGAGAGTCGCTCTTTACAGCGCACTTTCCGCAAAGGTTGCCGACAACGCACTCGTTGTAGTTGACGAGATCAAGGCAACAGAATTCAAGACCAAGACGATGGCAGAAATGCTCAAGTCTCTCAATGCCGGCAAGAAGGCTCTTGTAGTCCTTGCAGACAACAACGAGATGGCAGTTCGCTCGCTTGGAAACATCGCAGGAGTTAAGGCAGCTCAGACAAATACAATCAATGTATATGACATTCTGAATGCCGACACACTCGTAATTGCGAAGTCCGCAGTTGAAAAGATCGAGGAGGTATACGCATAATGAAATTCGTACAGGATATCATCCGCCGCCCGATTATAACTGAGCAGGTTATCGATTCACTGGCGGACAAGAGATACGCATTTGAGGTTGCAAAGGATGCAACCAAGCCGGAGATCGCAAAGGCTGTCGAGCAGATGTTCGAGGGCGTTAAGGTCGACAGCGTGCGTACACTTAACATGAAGAAAAAGCCGAAGAGACTCGGAGTACACTTTGGATATACATCCGCATGGAAGAAAGCGGTTGTAACCCTTAAGGAAGATTCCAAGGCAATCGAGTTCTTTGACGGAATGTATTAATTTAGGAGGAGTGAAAAGAGATGGCAGTTGTTAAATATAAGCCCACTACTCCGGGTAGAAGAAACATGGCAGTGGCTTCCTTTGCAGAGGTTACAAAGAAATCCCCTGAAAAGAGCCTTATCCAGACAAAGAAAAAGCATGCCGGAAGAAACAGCTACGGCAGAATCACCGTTCGCCACAAGGGCGGCGGAAACAAGGTAAAGTACAGAATTATCGACTTCAAGAGAGCAGAGCTTGAGGCTCCCTCCACCGTAGTCGGAATCGAGTACGATCCTAACAGAACCGCATATATCGCGCTGCTTGACAACGCTGACGGAACAAAGAGCTACATTCTCGCTCCGCAGGGTCTTACAGACGGCGACAAGGTATATTCCGGTGCCGGCGCAGATATCAAGCCGGGCAACACACTTCAGATTGCAAACATACCGGTAGGTACAATAATCCACAATATCGAGCTCTATCCGGGCAAGGGCGGACAGCTTGTCCGTTCGGCAGGAGCTGCAGCACAGCTCATGGCAAAAGAGAACGGTATGGCACAGGTCAGACTTCCTTCCGGAGAGATCAGACTTGTTCGCCTTGACTGCAAGGCAACAATCGGTCAGATCGGCAATATCGAGCACGATACAATCAAGCTCGGTAAGGCAGGAAAGACCCGTCACAGGGGCATTCGCCCGACAGTTCGCGGATCAGTAATGAACCCGTGCGATCACCCGCACGGAGGTGGTGAGGGACGTTCGCCGATCGGCAGACCGTCGCCTGTAACACCTTGGGGTAAGCCGACTCTCGGTTACAAGACCAGAGATAAGAAGGCAAGAACCGATAAGTTCATTGTAAGACGCAGAAACGGTAAATAATTGAAGGAGGCATAATAATGAGCAGAAGCCTTAAGAAGGGCCCTTATGTTGAAGAAAAGCTCTTTAACAGAATCGAAGCGATGAATGCAAAGGGCGACAAAAAGGTCATTAAGACATGGTCAAGAGCTTCCACAATATTCCCGGAGTTCGTTGGACACACGATCGCAGTTCATGACGGAAGAAAGCATGTTCCGGTATATGTTACCGAGGATATGGTAGGACACAAGCTCGGAGAGTTCGCACCTACAAGAACCTTCAAGGGTCATTCCGGATCCAAGACGTCCAACACCTCGAAATAATTGTAGGAGGATATGAAAATGGAACAGATCGAAAGCAAAGCAGCTGTTGCTAAGCTGAAATACGTGAGGATTTCTCCTCGCAAGATGAAGATAGTAGTCGACCTGATCCGCGGCAAGAAGGCTGCGGAGGCAATGGCTATCCTCATGCACACACGCAAGGCGGCTTCCGAGGAGCTTATCAAGCTTCTTAAGAGCGCAATTGCAAACGCAGAGAACAACTTCGGCATGAACGCCGATAATCTCTATGTATCCGAAGTATTCGTATGCCCCGGACCGACCCTCAAGCGCATGATGCCGAGAGCACAGGGCAGAGGCGACAGAATACTGAAGAGAACCAGCCATGTAACACTCGCTGTTACAGAAAAAGAAGGAAAGTAAGGAGGACAGCACTTAAATGGGTCAGAAGGTTAATCCGCACGGCTTCCGTGTCGGCGTAATAAAAGACTGGGATTCCAGATGGTTCGCCGGTGACAAAGAATTCGGCGATACGCTTGTTAACGACCACAAGATCAGAAAGTTCATCGAAACAAGTGAAGAGTACAAAAAAGCCGGAATTCCGAGAATCGAAATCGAAAGAAGCAATGCCCGCGTAAGAGTGTTCGTTCACTGTGCTAAGCCGGGAATGCTTATCGGACGCGGCGGTGTCGGAATCGAAAAGCTCCGTACGGAGATCGAGGCAATCGCAGGCAAGCCGGTATCCATCAACGTGGTAGAGATAAAGAACCCCGATCTCAATGCAAAGCTTGTTGCAGAGAGCATCGCATCGCAGCTCGAGGGAAGAGTTGCATTCCGCCGTGCAATGAAGCAGGCGATCAGCAGAACAATGAGACTCGGCGCAAAGGGAATCAAGGTAATTCTCAGCGGCCGTCTCGGAGGAGCGGAGATCGCAAGATCGGAGCACTATCATGACGGAACAATTCCGCTGCAGACACTCCGTGCCGACATCGACTACGGATTTGCAGAGGCAAACACAACATACGGCAAGATCGGCGTAAAGGTCCTGATCTACAAGGGCGAGGTCCTTCACGATACAGGAAAGAAGCAGCGCTTCTCCGAGGCAAAGATCGAGATGCCGAAGCGCGACCGCCGCGACAGCAACAGACGCGACGGAAGAGGAGATCGCAGAGACGGACGTCAGGGCGGCTTTAACAGAGATCGCAAGGGCGGATTCAACAACAACGGAAACCGTCAGGGCGGCTTTAACGGAAACCGCCAGGGTGGATTTAACGGAAACCGTCAGGGCGGCTTCAACGGAAATCGTCAGGGAGGATTTGTAAACAAGACAGCTCCCGCGGCGAAGGAGGGAGGCAATACAGATGTTAATGCCTAAAAGAGTAAAATACAGACGTGTTCAGCGCGGAAGACTTAAAGGTAAGGCAATGCGCGGAAATACGCTTGCATACGGAGATTACGGACTCGTAGCTCTTGAGCCTGCATGGATCACAAGCAACCAGATCGAGGCAGCGCGTATCGCGATGACAAGATTTACAAAGCGTACGGGTAAAGTATGGATAAAGATATTCCCGGACAAGCCGGTAACAGAGAAGCCGGCTGAGACACGAATGGGATCCGGTAAGGGTTCGCCCGAGTACTGGGTTGCAGTCGTAAAGCCGGGCAGAATTCTTTTCGAAATGAACGGAGTATCAAGAGACGATGCAAAGGAAGCAATGAGACTTGCTTCGCACAAGCTTCCGATCAAGTGCAAGTTCATCGAGAAGACACAAGATGCGCCTGAGGAGGTATAAGAGCCGTGAAAGCAAAAGAAGTAAGAGAAATGTCCCTTGACGAGCTTAACGCAAAGCTTAAGGAGCTGAAAAATGAGCTTTTCCGTCTCCGCTTCCAGCATGCGATCAACCAGCTCGACAATCCGCACACAATCGCTGATGTCAAAAAAGATATCGCACGTGTTATGACGGTTCTTCAAGAGAAGAAAAACGCATAAAGGAGATAGATCATGGAAGAAAGAAATCTCAGAAAGACTCGCGTGGGTCTCGTCGTCAGCGATAAGATGGACAAAACAATCGTAGTTGCCATCGTCGACAACGTAAAGCACGCAAAGTACGGCAAGGTCGTAAAGAGAACAAAGAAGTTCTATGCACACGATGAAAACAACGAGTGCAGAATAGGCGACAAGGTCGAAATCATGGAGACAAGACCGCTCTCCGCAAAGAAGAGATGGCGTCTCGTAAACGTAATCGAAAAGGCTAAATAAGCTAGAAAAAGCAAACAAATTGCTCGCATGAAACCGGCTTTGAATCGAAGTAAGCCGGCAGGGCGAAGCAAACAAGGAGGATTTGCACAGTGGTACAGCAGCAGTCATATTTGAAGGTCGCCGACAACACAGGCGCCAAAGAGATTATGTGTATCCGCGTGCTCGGAGGCACAGGCAGACGCTACGCCAATATCGGAGATGTCATCGTTGCTACCGTTAAGAAGGCAGCACCCGGCGGACAGGTCAAGAAGAGCGAAGTCGTTAAGGCCGTTGTCGTTCGTACCAAGAAGGGTATAAAGAGAAACGACGGATCATATATCAAATTCGATGAAAATGCAGCGGTAATTATCAAGGAAGATAAGAACCCGCGCGGAACCCGTATTTTCGGGCCGGTAGCAAGAGAGCTCAGAGAAAAGGATTACCTTAAAATTCTCTCGCTCGCACCGGAAGTACTGTAAGACGGAGGAACCTTATAATGAAAATGAATATTAAAAAAGGTGACACCGTAGTTGTCATCAGCGGTGACGACAAGCACGCAAAGGGAAAAGTAATCAAGGTTGCCCCGAAGGAGAACAAGGTTCTCGTTGAGGGAGTAAACATGGTTCATAAGCACGTTAAGCCGCGCAAGGAAGGCGATCAGGGAGGAATCCTTGAGGTCGAGGGAGCAATCTACGCATCAAAGGTAATGGTATACTGCTCCAAGTGCGACAAGGGCGTAAGAGTAAAGCACTCTGCAGATAAGAACGGAAAGAAGATTAGAGTTTGTGCCAAGTGCGGCGCAGAGCTTTGATTAAGGAGGACTGAAGCATGGCAAGACTTAAGGACTTTTACAAGGAAACAGTCGCTCCCGCTCTTATGGAGAAATATGCTTACAAGAGCGTAATGCAGATTCCGCGTTTTGACAAGATTGTCATTAACGTCGGTGCAGGCGACGCAAAGGATAACACAAAGGTTATCGACAATATTATAGGAGATCTTACCCTTATCACAGGTCAGAAGGCAGTTCCGACATACGCAAAGAAGTCGGTAGCTAACTTCAAGCTGAGAGAAGGCATGAAGATCGGAGCAAAGGTCACACTCAGAGGAGACAGAATGTTCGAGTTTATGGACAGACTCTTCAATCTCGCACTTCCGAGAGTCCGCGACTTTAAGGGAATCAATCCGAACGGCTTCGACGGAAGAGGAAACTACTCTCTCGGACTTAAGGAGCAGCTCGTATTCCCCGAAATCGAGTACGACAAGGTCGACAAGATCAGAGGTATGGATATTACATTCGTTACCACTGCCAAGACCGACGAAGAAGCAAGAGAGCTGCTCGCAAAGATGGGCGCACCCTTTGCAAAATAATCAGGAGGAGATAAAAGATGGCTAAGAAAGCAATGATCTTAAAGCAGCAGAAACCTCAGAAGTATTCTACAAGAGAATACACAAGATGCAAGATCTGCGGACGTCCGCACGCTTATCTCCGTAAATTCGGAATTTGCCGTATCTGCTTCAGAGAGCTCGCATACAAGGGCGAGATCCCGGGAGTAAGAAAGGCATCGTGGTAATAAAAAGAACTGCATTGTAAGCGCGCCGTGCGGAAATGCAACCCACGGATTCGTCAATGTAAAGCTTTTTAAGGAGGAATAAATAATATGCAAATGTCAGACGTAATTGCGGATATGCTGACCAGAATCAGAAACGCAAACAGCGCAAAGCATCCGACAGTCGATATTCCTGCTTCCAACATGAAGAAGTCTATAGCAGACATTCTTGTTGAGGAAGGCTACATCAAGGGATATTCGATCGTAGAGGATGGAAAGCAGGGTATCATCAGAGTAACCCTCAAGTATAACGGAAAAGAAAGAGTAATTCAGGGCATTCGCCGCGTATCCAAGCCGGGCCTCCGTATCTACGCAGGCTGCGAGGATCTGCCGAAGGTTATGAACGGACTCGGAATTGCCATCGTGTCAACCTCCAAGGGAATTATGACCGATAAGGCAGCAAGAAAACAGAACGTCGGCGGCGAGATTCTCGCCTTCGTATGGTAATCGGGAGGTAGAAGATATGTCAAGAATAGGAAGACATCCGATTGCCCTGCCGGCAGGTGTAAAGGTTAACCTTGAAGAGGGAAACGTTCTTACGGTAACCGGCCCTCTCGGAACTCTGACTCAGAAGTTCCAGCCGTCCATCGGAATTACAGTAGAAGCTAACGAAATTTCGGTAACTCGTCCGAACGACGAAAATTTTGAGAAGTCTATCCACGGTCTTACAAGAACCCTTATCAACAACATGGTAATCGGTGTAACACAGGGATATTCCAAGAAGCTCGAAATCATCGGCGTAGGCTACAGAGTACAGAAAACCGGAAAAGCTATCACACTTAATCTCGGTCACTCACATCCTATCGTCTTCAACGAAGAGAACGGAATCACCTTCGATGTACCGGATGCGAATACAATTATCGTAAAGGGAATCGATAAGCAGCTCGTCGGTGAGATCGCTGCGAAGATCCGCTCCAAGAGACCGCCTGAGCCCTTCCACGGCAAGGGAGTCAGATATGAGGGCGAAAAGGTCCGCCGCAAGGCCGGAAAGACCGGTAAATAATGAAAGGATCGGTTTAAGATGGTTACAAGAAAAGATTCAAATAAACAGCGTGAGAAGAGACATCGCAGGATCAGAAGAAAGATCTCCGGAAATGCGGCATGCCCGCGTCTTTGCGTATATCGCTCACTTAAGAACATTCAGGCTCAGATTATCGACGATACTACAGGCGTAACACTCGTTTCCGCATCTACGCTCGGAAAGAGCTACAGCGAAAACGGTGGAAACAAGACTGCAGCAAAGGCAATCGGTCTTGAGATTGCAAAGAAGGCTCTCGAAAAGGGAATCGAAACAGTAGTATTCGACAGAGGCGGCTATGTATACCAGGGTCGCGTACAGGAGCTTGCAGAGGGCGCCCGTGAAGGCGGACTCAAATTCTGAGTAGGAGGCTTATGATGATAGAGAAAATTGATCCGGCAACACTCGATCTCAAGGAACAGCTGGTCGTAGTAAACCGTGTTTCCAAGACTGTAAAGGGCGGACGTGTATCACGTTTTGCAGCAATTATGGTAGTCGGAGACGGAAACGGTCATATAGGCTACGGACTCGGTAAAGCAGCCGAGGTTCAGGAAGCGGTTCGCAAGGGAATCGAGGACGCTAAGAAGAACATGATAACAGTAGCGCTCAAGGGAGATACAATTCCGCATGAGGTTATCGGCGAGTTCGGAGCAGGAAGAGTACTTCTGAAGCCGGCCTCCGAAGGTACCGGAGTTATCGCGGGCGGCACAGCAAGAAAGGTGCTCGAGATAGCAGGAATTAAGAACATCAGAGCAAAGTGCCTGCGCTCCAACAACCCCGTAAACGTAGTAAAGGCTACATTCGAGGGACTTAAATCTCTTCGCACAGCAGAAGAGGTTGCAAGAATGCGCGGCATTGAGCCCACAGCTCTGAAGGACTGAGGAGGTATTTGAAATGATGGTAAAAATTACTCTTGTAAAGAGCCTGATTGCCGCAAAGCCGAATCAGAAGCTTACCGCAAGCTCAATGGGCCTCAAGAGAATAGGCGATACTCTCGTCTGCGAGGACAATGACGCTCTGCGCGGAAAGATCAAGGTCGTTTCCCACCTCGTTAAGGTCGAGGAACAGAACTGAAACATAAAAAAACACGACACTAACTAAAAGGAGGAGGAAACCTATGAAGCTCCATGAACTTTCACCGGCGCCCGGATCTGTAACTGAGGCGTGGCGTAAGGGCAGAGGTACAGGCTCAGGAAACGGTAAGACCGCAGGAAAGGGCCACAAGGGTCAGAACGCCCGTTCCGGCGGCGGTGTACGCCCCGGATTTGAGGGAGGTCAGATTCCGCTGTACCGCAAGCTGCCGAAGAGAGGCTTTAAGAACAGATTCGCAAAGGACTTTGTTGCAGTAAACGTATCCGCACTTAACAGATTTGAGGACGGAGCTGTCGTTGACCTTGAAACTCTGGTCAATGCCGGTCTTACAACAATGGCAAAGGACGGACTCAAGATTCTGGGCGACGGCGAGATCACAAAGAAGCTCACCGTTCGCGCAAAGGCATTTACTGCTGCTGCTAAAGAAAAAATCGAAGCTGTCGGCGGAAAATGTGAGGTGATATAAGTGTTTAAGACACTCAAGAATGCCTGGAAGATCGAGGATCTCCGCAAAAAGATGATCTTCACCGTAGCAATCGTACTTCTGTACAGACTCGGTGCATCTCTCCCGGTACCCTATATCAGCTCATCGGCACTCAGCTCGATAATGTCGATCTACGGAGGAAGCTCGATCTTCTCCTACCTGAACATCCTTTCAGGTCAGGCATTTTCGAGAGCAACTCTGTTTGCACTGTCTGTCTCCCCGTACATCACCGCATCGATCGTAATTCAGCTTCTCACGGTCGCAATTCCGGCTCTTGAGAGACTGTCTAAGAACGGTGAGGACGGCAGAGAAAAAATCAAGAAATACACAAGAATCGTGACGGTTATTCTTTCTGTTATTACCGCATACGGCTACTACGCTTATATGAGAAGCGTCGGAGTTGTAATCAATGACGGATGGTTTACCGGACTCGTAATTGTCTCCTGCTACTGCGCAGGTGCCGCACTTATCATGTGGCTCGCAGAGAAGATCAATGAGAACGGAATCGGTAACGGTATCTCGATTATCCTTTTCGCAAACATCGTATCTTCCTTCTACACCGTAGCACAGACAATCATTCACCAGTTCACCGAGGGTTGGCTTTATGCGATCTTCGCAGTAATTTCGATCGTTCTTATTATTGCGATTATCACACTCATCGTGTTCTTTACGAACTCGGAGAGAAGACTCCCGGTACAGTACGCAAAGAAGGTTGTCGGAAGAAAAATGTACGGCGGACAGAACTCGAATCTTCCGCTTAAGCTCGACATGTCCGGCGTAATGCCGATCATTTTCTCGAGTTCGATCGTTTCGATCCCGGCGACAATCAACATGATCTTCCCTGCAAAATCCGGTTCATTCGGCAGCAAGATTGTTGCGCTGTTTGATCCGAGCTCGTGGCTTTACACCGTTCTCTTTATCGTATTGATCTTTGCTTTCGCATATTTCTATATCGGAATAAGCTTCGATCCGATCGAGGTTGCAAACAATCTGAAGAGAAACGGCGGATTCATTCCGGGCTATCGCCCCGGCAAGCCTACGGCAGATTATATCAGAAAGATTCTTAAGAGAATCACGCTCATCGGAGCGGTATTCCTTGCAGTAATTGCAGGACTTCCGCTTATCATCAATATCTGCGCAAGCGGATATCTCGGAGCACTCGCTTTCGGAGGCTCTTCGCTGCTTATCGCTGTCGGAGTTGCACTCGAAACAGCCCGTGAGCTTGAGGCTCAGATGACAATGCGTCACTACAAGGGCTTTCTTGAATAATACAGGAGATCGAGAATGAAGATAATTTTCCTCGGAGCACCGGGAGCGGGAAAGGGCACTCAGGCAGAAATCGTCAGCCGTGAGTACAACATTCCCGCGATCTCCACGGGTGCAATAATCAGAGAAGCCATAAAGACAGGAACAGAAATGGGCAAGGCTGCAAAGTCCTATACGGAAAGCGGAGCACTTGTTCCGGATGAGGTTGTCATTGGCATAATAAAAGAGAGACTTGCAAAGGACGACTGCAAGAACGGATTTATCCTTGACGGATTTCCGAGAACAGTCCCCCAGGCAGAGGCTCTCGACAAGATGGGAATCGAAATCGACGGAGTCATCAGCATCGAGGTGGATGACGAGGCGATTGTCAAGAGAATGAGCGGACGCAGAGTTTGCGCAAATTGCGGAGCATCCTACCACGTCGACTATAAACCGTCGAAAAACGGGACTACCTGCGATCAGTGCGAAACCGAGCTTACGGTCAGACGCGACGATCAGCCGGAGGTTGTTTTGAGCCGTCTTGATATCTACCACGAGCAGACAGAACCGCTTAAGGATTATTACAAAGCAACCGGAAAGCTCCGTACCGTTATCGGTCAGGAGGAGGTTGCGGATACCACCAGGCTTACTATGGAAGCGCTTGAGGAACTCAAGGCAGAGCTTTCCAAAAGGGGCAAGTAATTTATGATACATCTGAAAAATTCAGAGCAGATTACAAAAATGAGAGAGGCCGGGAGGATTACCGGAGAGGCTATCCTGATTGCCGCAGAGGCAATTAAGGAGGGCGTCACGACAAAGCATCTCGACGATCTCATAAGGACTCACATTGAAAAATGCGGAGCGAAACCGACATTTCTGGGCTACGGCGGATTTCCGGCAAGTGCCTGCATCTCGATAAACGAGCAGGTAATTCACGGAATTCCGTCCCCGGAGGTTGTCTTAAAAGAAGGGGATGTTGTAAAGATCGATGTCGGAGCAACCTATAAGGGCTTCGTCGGAGACAGTGCGAACACCTTCGGAGTAGGTAAGATAGATTCGAAAGCAAGAGAGCTGATCGACGTCACAAAGGCATCCTTTATGGCAGGAGTCGAGCAGTTCAAGGACGGAAACCGGATCGGTGACATCGGTCACGCCGTTCAGGAATACTGCGAAAGCCGGGGATATTCGGTAATTCGCAAGTATACCGGACACGGAGTAGGACGCGAGATGCACGAGGATCCGAGCGTGCCGAACTACGGCACACCCGGAAGAGGACCGAGACTGGTTACCGGAATGACGATTGCAATCGAACCGATGGTCAGCGCCGGAAGCTATGAGGTAAGAGAGCTTAAGGACGGATGGACGGTCGAAACGGTCGACAGAAGCCTGACAGCGCATTATGAGCATTCGGTAGCGCTTACCGAAAACGGAATTATCCTGCTGACGCAGGTCGATTCCACGCTCTGACGGAGATTTTTGATGAAACATGAATTATTGACAGGAGGTAATTATGCCTAAGGACGACGTAATTGAGTTTGAAGGCGTGGTACTTGAAGCGCTGCCGAACGCAAACTTCAAGGTAAAGCTCCCGAACGGGCACATAATAACAGCCAAGATTTCGGGAAAACTCAGAATGAACTATATATGGATATTGCCCGGTGATAAGGTCACTGTTGAGGTATCGGTATACGATCTCACCAAGGGAAGAATCACCTGGCGAGCAAAATAAGAAAGGAATGGTAATATAAGATGAAAGTAAAGCCATCCGTTAAGAAGATCTGCGAGAAGTGCAAGATAATCAAGCGCAAGGGCAAAGTAATGGTTATCTGCGAAAACCCGAAGCACAAGCAGAGACAAGGTTAATGAAGTGGAGGAAATAATCAATGGCTCGTATAGCAGGCGTTGACATACCTAACGCAAAACGCATGGAAATCGCCCTGACCTATATCTACGGTATCGGAAAGACCAGTGCGAAGAATATTCTTGCAGCAACCGGAATCGACCCCGATAAGCGTGCAAAGGACCTTACAGAGGACGAAGTATCCAAGCTGCGTGAGGAAATTGAAAACAACTATCACGTTGAAGGAGACCTTCGCCGTGATATAGGTCTTGATATCAAGAGAATGGTAGAGATCAACTGCTACCGCGGTATCAGACACAGAAAAGGACTCCCTGTAAGAGGACAGCGTACAAAGACGAACGCAAGGACCCGTAAGGGACCGGCGAAGACGATCGCCAATAAGAAGAAATAAGGGGGGAGTTATCGTGGCAGTAGCATCTAAAAAGACTGTAAGAAAGCGCCGTGAGCGCAAGAATGTTGAAAGAGGTCAGGCACATATCAGAGCAACCTTCAACAACACGATCGTAACTATCACCGATATGCAGGGAAATGCTATATCCTGGGCATCGGCAGGAGAGCTTGGATTTAAGGGCTCCAGAAAGTCTACTCCGTTTGCAGCACAGACCGCTGCAGAGGCTGCGGCAAAGCTCGCTGTCGAAAACGGAATGAAGACCGTTGAGGTTTTCGTAAAGGGACCGGGATCCGGACGTGAGTCCGCAATCCGTGCACTCTCTACGGCAGGACTCAACATTGAGCTGATCAAGGACGTTACGCCGATTCCGCATAACGGTTGCAGACCGCCTAAGCGCAGACGCGTTTGATGCGGACAAGAATTTAGCAGGAGGAATTATTATATGGCAAGATATACAGGCCCGTCATGCAGACTTTGCCGCAGAGAAGGCACAAAGCTGTTTTTAAAGGGTGATCGCTGCCTTTCCGGAAAGTGCGCATTTGACAGACGTCCGGTAGTACCGGGTCCGCACGCCGGCGGCAGAAAAGTTGTCAAGGAATACGGAATGCAGCTTCGCGAGAAGCAGAAGGCAAGAAGATATTACGGTATCCTCGAGGGTCAGTTCAAGCATTACTTTGAAATGGCTGACAGACAGGACGGTGTTACCGGTGAGAACCTTCTCAGCCTGCTCGAGAGAAGACTTGACAATGTCGTATACAGAATGGGTATGGCAGAAAGCCGTAAAGAGGCTCGCCAGCTCGTAACACATGCTCACTTCAGAGTTAACGGCAAGAAGGTAAACATCCCGTCTCTGCTCGTTAAGGTAGGAGATGTTATCTCTGTAAGAGAAGAGAGCAAGAAATCCGAAAAGATCAAGACATTAATCGAAGGCAGCGCAACAAAGCTTTCTCCGAAGTGGCTTGAAATCGATAAGGAGAACGTAACCGCTAAGGTTGTGGCAATCCCGACAAAGGAAGACGTAGACTTCCCGATCGAGGAGCACCTCATAGTAGAGCTTTACTCCAAATAATTGCACCCACAAATTGCAGGCAGGGCTGTATCGGCTTTGCCGTGGGTGTGAAGATATAAAAAAGCACCTGCGGAGCTTGGTAACTGCTTACTTTCAGGATCCGCTCCTTTCCGGGATGAAACGGTGTGGAGAGAGCTGGTATTAAATGCTGCATTGCAATGACTGATTTGTTCCCTAAAAAATGAAACGGTAATGAAACAGGAGGGTACTTATAAATGATAGAAATAGAAAGACCGAATATCGCTACTATAGAGATCAGCGATGACGGAAGCTACGGCAAGTTCGTAGTTGAACCGCTCGAAAGAGGATATGGCACAACACTCGGCAACTCTCTGCGCAGAGTTCTGATGAGCTCTCTGCCCGGCGTTGCTGTTACAAGCATCAAGATAGACGGTGTTCTTCATGAAATATCAACAATATCCGGAATCAAAGAGGATGTAACCGATATCGTTCTTAACGTAAAGGGCATAACCGCAAAGCTTAACTGCGACGAGCCTAAAACCGTTATAATCGACGTAACCGGTCCGTGCGAAATTACCGCCGGAGACATCAGACAGGATGCCGATATCGAGATATTGAATCCGAACCACCATATAGCAACTGCTGCAGAGAACACGAGATTCTATATGGAGCTCACCTTCAGCCACGGCAGAGGCTATGTATCTCAGGAAAAGAATAAGCAGAATAACCAGACAGCTATCGGAGTTATCTATACCGATTCGATCTACACACCGGTATATAACGCAAGATACACTGTAGAAAATACCAGAGTCGGAAGCAATACCGATTACGATAAGCTTACACTCGAGGTAACAACAAACGGTACAATTTCTGCAAAGGAAGCCATATCACTCGCAGCCAAGATTCTCAACGAGCATCTCAACTTGTTTGTCGGTCTGTCAAACGAGGCGATAAATGCGGAGATTATGGTCGAAAGAGAAGAGATCATCAAAGAAAAGGTCCTTGAGATGACCATTGAGGAGCTTGACATGTCCGTAAGAAGCTTTAACTGCTTAAAACGTGCAGGCATCGATACGGTTGAGGATTTGACCAATAAGACCGAGGAAGAGATGATTAAGGTCAGAAACCTCGGCAAGAAGTCGCTTGAAGAAGTAATTCTCAAGCTGCATTCACTCGGTCTCGATCTCAAGAAGGAAGAAGACTGAGAGAACCCCATTTACCGGGGGGGCAGAACTGGGGGCAGAACCGGGCGCTGAGTCAAGCGGACTGAGCCGGGGCGCTGAACCAAGGGGTGCCGAGCCGGAGGGACCGAGACAAGGGGAGAACCGAGGGGAGAACCAAAGGGGCAAACCGAAGGTATGAACCGAGGACAGAACCAAGGCATCGGGACACCGGAGGCAACGCGCCAAGTCACCGAGTATGCCCAAAAAACCGAAAATCCGGAAATGAGGTAAAAGCTAAAAGAAACGGAGCAAGAGGCTCCAGTTACGAGAAATAAAACAGGAGGTATTACGGAAATGCCAGGCACAAGAAAACTCGGCAGAACAACCGACCACCGTATGGCAATGCTTCGCGGAATGGTTACTCTGCTGCTTGAAACAGGCAAGGTAGATACTACACTTACCAGAGCAAAGGAGATAAGATGTCTCGCCGATAAGATGATTACTCTCGGTAAGAAGAATACACTTGCAGCACGCCGTCAGGCACTCGCTTTCATTACGAAGGAAGATGTTGTAAAGAAGCTGTTTGACCAGATCGCACCTGCAAACGAAGGAAGAAACGGCGGTTACACAGCAATCTATAAGCTCGGACCTCGCAGAGGCGACGGAGCAGAGATGGCAAGAATAGTCGTTCTGAGCGAAGCTGAAAGAATTGCTGAAGAGAAGAAGGCACAGGATAAGAAGAAGTCTTCCGCTAAGGCAAAGAAGGCAGAAGAAGCAGCAAAGGACGCTGAATAATTCTGCTTAAGCTTTTATAACTCTTATAAAAAACGGATCTCCGGAAGAGTACTCGCTCGGTCGGAGGTCCTTTTTTTGCCTTTTTATACTCTTTTTGCACTTTTTGCATATTTATTCGATACCAGCAGCTTTTCTGCTGGATTTCCCGTACCTTCGATTTAAAATCCTTCTTTTCTAATCCCCCTTTTAAAAGTAAAAGCTTGAAAAAGAGCCGGGAAAATGGTACAATAGCTCAAAACAAAAGAATTCGGAGAAGCATTTATGAAAAAGGTCATAAAAATTCTGCTGATTGTGATAATCAGCCTTGCGGCGCTTGTCGCACTAATAATCGGAGGCTATAACGCCTATCTGCGGATCGCGTTTAGGGATTTTTACTCTGCAGCCGAAGCACACGGAAGCGTCCCGGGGATTGCCGACGGATTTATACACCAGGGAATATCCTATCTTCCTGACAGCGAGGAATTCATTGCCTGCGGATATATGAATGACGGCTCTGCTTCGAGAATATACATTTTTAATGAGTCCGGCGAAAGGTATGTAACCCTGAACGGCGAAGACGGCAAGCCGACCGATACCCATACCGGAGGACTCAGCTACTGGGCCGGATTTGTGTTCCTGACCGACGGCGACCGGATCCTTGTTTATGATCTGAGCAGTATTCAGTCAAAATCGAAGGAAAGCGGCTCTGTTACACCGATTGCGGCGTTCGATGTCAATCTTAAGGCGTCATTTTGCTATGTCGAGGGAAATGATCTGTATGTTGGCGAATTTTACAGAGAGCAGAATTATAAAACCGATTCCTCTCACCATCTGACAACACCGTCCGGAGATAAGCACCATGCGCTCATGGTTACATTCGACCTGGAGAGTATGATCGTGGACGGCTTTACCGAGATTGTCCCGAAGGCAGCGTACTCAATTCCGGATCTTGCGCAGGGCGTCTGTATAACCGATTCCGGCAGGATCTGCATTTCGACCTCATATGCGGTCGCTCCGTCGCACATTCTTGTCTACAGCGCAGTGACAGAGGACGAGCAGAAGGACACATTCGAATTCGCCGGCAAATTGCTTCCGCTTACCTATCTCGATTCGAAAAGACTTGAATCGGATATAAAATTCTTCCCGATGTCGGAGGAGCTTGTAAATCTCGACGGAAGAGTTTATATAATGAACGAATCCGCCAGTGCAAAATATATCTTCGGAAAGCTTACCGGAGGAAATAAGCTGTATTCGATTAAAATAGACTGACAGTAAGCAAAAACATGCAATAAAACAAAAACCGCCCGAATGATACGCGGCATGCCGTAGAGCAGATTTGCGTAATCCGGGCGGTTTCCGATTGTTCTTTTGGTCGGTGGGAGCTTGCCGGTGAGCGCTTACCCGATGGGAGCCTGTCCCGGCAGCCTAACCGGATTTGAGTGTACCCGGCGAGAGCTTACCCCTCCGATAGAATCCTGATCCGGAAGCTTACGCGTCCAGCTTGGTCTTTCTCAAAGCCATTACAAGCGCCGGTACAAGAACGATCTGCAGGATGATTCCGGGGAGCGCTGTGACAAAATATGCGCTGAAGAAAACGCCGATCGAGTAGCTTTCAAGACGGCCGAGCGCAAGAAGTACGAGCTTCGATGCTCCTCCTGCAAGCCTTCCGAGAAGCATTGCGCAGATAAGCGACAGATAGATAAATCCGGGCTTTCTCGGAAGCTTTGAGTTTATAAGTCCGGACGCAAGGCCGTAAACACAGAGCTCGGCTGCCATTGAGATTGCAATAATGATAGGCGGCATTCCGAGTGTCAGCGAGCGCAGCAGCGGAGCGATGATTCCGACAAGTGCGCCGTACGGAGCGCCGCAGATAAATCCGCACAGGAATACCGGCAGGTGCATGAGGCAGAGCGCGTTTCCGAGGAGCTGATTGTTGGCTGTAAGAAACGGCAGAACATAGCAGAGTGCAAGGCAGACTGCGGATATTGCAATGTTTTTTGTTGTTTTTTTGTTTTTCATGATAAACTCCTTTTTTGATTTTTCAGACTTTTTTGCTTTTTCGCTGCTCTTCTGTTTTGGCTGCCTTTTCAGCCGATAAAAAACAAAAAGGCACCGAAAGACAGACTTCAGTCTCTCGATACCTTCAAAAATATCGCAAATTCAAAAATTAAAAAATAACTGATCCGGATTCGTCCGGGCAGGCTCTTGCCTGATCTACGATCGCTTCTGCGGCCATACTGCTTTATTTCAGCAGAAAACAGTTTATCATACGTTTATGCCGTTGTCAAGAGCTTTTTTTGCAACATAGTCCGCCGCCTCGGCGATAAGCTCGGAAACAGACAGTCCGGAAGTTCCGATGACGGTATGTCCGCATCGGTTCATCGGAATCAGAACCTTTTCCGCGCTGCTCTGACCGATTGCCGTCGCCATTTTCGGAGTGATTTCCCCAAGCAGCGAGTCGGCAATGACGATTCCGAGCGTTCCGACGATTATATCTGCGCTCCGGCATGCAACAACGACCGAATTTTCTCCGGTCGCGCCCTTTGTGGCACCGCCCTTCATCATGTTAAAGGTCGCTGTGCTGTTCGACCCGATTGCGATTATTTCGGCATCCGGCACCTTTGCTCTGATCGCTTCAATTATCTGCTTCCCGAGCCTTCCGCCCTGCCCGTCTATGACAACAATATTCATTGATTTTTCCGCCTTTGTGTAGCCTGTGTTTTCTCTTATTTTGCCCTGTTTTCCGGTTTGTACGGCTTTATCTGATTATTTTACGATATCAAGATCGTTTTCGTTTACGGTTGCTGAATACAGCGTCAGAATTCCGCTTTCCTTCGATGAGGCGTCCTCGTCTCTAAGAATTTTAAGGACTCTTGCCCTGTATGTCGGCATGCCCTCGCCCTCATAAAGAACAAGGTGCCAGCCGTAATCCGCCTTGACGATCCCAATGTCGCCTGCCTTTCTTACTTCATCAAAGCACCAGGCATCAAGCTCGTCGGGCATCTCTCCCTTGATCAGATTTTCGACCGAGCCGCCCGAAAACGCGGTGTCGTTGTCGTTTGAGTATGCAAGAGCGAGCATGTCAAACGATTCTCCGTTTTCATATCTGATCCGCAGCTCCTCTAGAAGCGCGTTGATCTGCGAATCGCTGAGCCCCGTGTACTGCTCCATTAGGAGGATGTATTTTATATTTGCCGTCGGGCTTTCGTCCTTTTCCGGCAGCCCTGTTAAAAAGTATACGTTAAAGCAGGAATTTTTCTCGTCCTCGCAGACAAATGTCTCTCCGATTGTCCTTCCCGAGGCAAACGCCCAGTCGGAAAAGCCGTTGTCGGAATCCGAATGGCGGTAACCGGTCATTTTCTTGACCGCCTTTTCGGTGTCCGGAAGAACTCCTTCGATAATTGTCGAATTGTAGGCGGTCACCCACTTGATAAAATCGTCCTCGCTTTTTACAGCCGCAAGATCCGAGGCGTTCAGCCTTGCATTGTCCTTGTCCGGATAGTGATAAATCGTCTCCAGATTTTCCGATTTGTTGTCGGATTCTTCCTTGTCCTCATCCGTTTTGTACTTTACACTGAAGAATCTGAAGGAGACCGTCTCATATGAGGATCTGTTCTTTCTGTATTCCGCGTCGAGCTCCTCATCGGTCATCGAAAGGCTCTGAGCCACCGTTGCTTTGTACTTCTGCGCAAGAGTGGAATATTTGTAGGCGCGGAGCAGATCGTCGCGGTTGATTCCGACGCCGAAATCTGCCTCGTTTAAAAGCGAAACCTTTTCCTCTACCGCCTTAAGCTCGCTTTCGGTAAGAGCAAAATCCGCTGCGTTTGCCGCCGAGACAAAGGATGCATATTCCTTTGCGGTCGATTTTGCAATCGAAAGGAAATAGTCCCTCCAGGACCTGCCGTCTGTGGAATATATCTGATTTTCAAGCGGCTGCCCGACAACAAAGCCGCAGTTCGGGAAGGTGGAAGCCACATAGTCGTTTATGTATTCGTACATATATATCTGCAGCATTGCGCAGTCGATCTTGGTGGTGTCTGTCGAAACGGCGCAGGTTCTTCTGAGCAGATATCCGCTTTTTTCGGTTTTATCCGAGATGAATTTTATGCCGACAATAACCAAAACGATCAAAATTACGGCAGCGACAGTTATGATTACCGCTTTTACGGTCTGTGCCTTCTTCCGCTTTTTTCTTCTTTCGGCACGCTCCTTGATTTTTTCCTGCGTAGACCTGTTTTTCATAATAACCGTCCTTTAAAAATAACAGTTTAAAGCTGCCCTTTTAAACAGAATGCCGATTACTTAAAACCGGCATTCTGAATTTTTTTGCTCTTTTTTTGTCTGAATTTATCTGATGTTGATATCCAGCCTGTTTTTGAGGCTTGCAAGAACCTTGCTTATAAGCTTGTCAAGCTCCTCCGGCTTAAATCCGCTTTCGGAATTCGGATCCTTTTCGAAGGTAAGCTTGAACGCCATGCTCTTCTTTCCGCTTCCGACGGCGTCGCTGCGGTAGACATCAAACAGTCTGACGTTTTTAATCTGCTTGCATGCACTTAAAATGACATTCTCAATCTCTGCACAGGTCATCTCCTCGCTTGTGATGAGCGCAAGGTCTCTCTGCGCATCC
The DNA here is from genome assembly GCA_934447715.1 of uncultured Eubacteriales bacterium. GTDB lineage: Bacteria > Bacillota > Clostridia > Oscillospirales > CAG-272 > HGM12657. Next base: position 26,536 of record CAKSER010000007.1, read on the forward strand.
GGGAACTTCGAGATCGGCTTGAACTTGTCATAGCCGTGGAAGTGTGCCTTAAGCTTCTCATAGTCGATTTCGACGATGAATGCCGGCTTTTCGATCTCGAAATTGTCAAGCGCTCCGTAGGAGAGCTTTCCTACAACTCCGATCTCCTCTCCGTTACAGAGGATCGCAGCGGTGATTCCGGGGTGCAGATAGCTTCTTTCGGTTCTCTCGTATGTAAATTCGAGAGAGAATGTCTCTGCGATCGCTTCTGCTGCGCCCTTTGCGGTAAAGAAGCTTTCCTCGTTTCCGAAAAGACCGAGGCAAAGGCTCGCTCTTTCGTCCGGATAGTCCTCGATCGGAAGTGTTTTCGGGATGAACACGCTTGCAAGCTCGTAGATTCTTCCCTCGTAGTTGCCCTTTTTGAGGTTCGAGGAAATGATCTTTGCAATCGATGGAACAAGCGTCGTGCGCATAATCGAATAGTTTTCGCTGATCGGGTTTTCGATTCTGATATATCTTCTTTCCTTTGCGTCCTGCTCAAGTTCAAGCGCATTGAGCTCTGCCTCCGAGTAGAAGGAGTAGTTGATCGTTTCAAAGAAGCCCTGGGCAGAAAGCGCCTGCTTGAGCCTTAACTGATTCTTCTGATCCTGGTTCAGTCCGCCGTTTGTGACAGACGCCTTTGTAAGGAAGGTCGGGATGATGTGGTCATAGCCGTATGAGCGGATGACCTCCTCGGCAAGGTCCGGGTAGTCCTCGACATCCTGTCTGTAGGGAGGAGCGACTGCGGTGATGCTGTCGTTTTCCACAGTGACATCAAAGTTCAGTCTTCTTAAAATATCTGTAATAGTGTCGTCCTGAACGGTGATTCCGAGAACGGCATTGATTTTTTTGAAGGTTGTCTTAATCGGTTTGTTTTCGGGCTCTGTCTTTGCGTCCCTATCAATACCGGTTTTTGTAACCGTTCCGCAGCCGAGCTCCTGAACAAGATGCAGGGCTCTGTTCATTGCGATGCCAGTTGTATATGTGTCGATTCCCTTTTCGTATGCACGGGAGGAATCCGAGGACTGACCGAGAGCTCTGGAGGTCGTTCTGATATTGCCCTTCATGAACTTTGCGGATTCAAACAGAACCTCGCTTGTGCTGTCCTTGATCTCGCTGTCAAGGCCGCCCATGATTCCGGCAAGCGCTGCCGGCTTCTTTGCGTCGCAGATCAGGAGATTGTCGCTTGTAAGAGAGAATTCCTTTCCGTCAAGGGTGGTGATCTTCTCCTTGTCCTCGGCTCTGCGGACAACGATGCTTTCTCCTTCGAGTGTCGAAAGGTCGAATGCATGCATCGGCTGACCGATCTCGAGACGGATGAAGTTTGTAATGTCTACTATGTTGTTTATCGAGTTTACACCGCAGAGGGCGAGTCTTTTTCTCATCCAGAGCGGAGATTCTGCGACTTTGACATCCTTTACATAATGCGCGATATATCTCGGGCAGAGCTCCGGAGCCTTTACCGTAACAGAGATGCCGTCCTTGCCGTCAGCCTCTGCTTTAAAGCTGAGATCCGGTTCCTTCAGCGGTCTTTTAAGGATAGCGGCAACCTCTCTTGACATGCCGAGAATGCTCTGGCAGTCCGGACGGTTTGCGGTAAGACCGATGTCGAATATCCAGTCGTCGATTCCGACAACCGGCTTGATATCCTCTCCCGGAACGGTTGTGTCAGGCAGAATCAGGATTCCGTATACTCCTGCGCCGGGGTAGAAATTGTCGTCAATTCCAAGCTCTTGACCGGAGCAGAACATTCCGTTCGACTCTACTCCTCTTAACTTGCTCTTTTTGATTGTGATATCTCCGCACAGATGCGCTCCGTCAAGCGCAACCGGGACATGAGCTCCGACAAAGATGTTCTTTGCGGCGGTGACGATCTGAAGCTCCTTTCCGAACTCTCCGCAGTCCACCTTGCAGACCATGAGATTATCGGCATTTTCGTGCTTTGTCATTTCGGTAATTACACCGACGACGGTATTTGAAACGTCCTTTCCGACCTGTTCCTTTGCCTCAACCTCGAAGCCGCAGGAAAAGAGCTTTGCTTCAAGCTCCTCCGGGGTAATTCCGGTAAGATCGACATAGTCGTTAAGCCATGAAAGCGGTAACAGCATTGCTTTTTTCCTCCTTCTTACGAGAACTGGCGCAGCGTGCGCAGATCGTTGTCAAACAGTATCTTGATGTTGTTGATTCCGTATTTAAGCATTGTAATTCTTTCGATTCCGATACCGAATGCAAAGCCGGTGTACTCATCGGGATCGATATTGCAGTTTTCAAGCACTCTGCGGTTGACCACTCCGGCTCCGAGAATTTCGATCCAGCCGGTGCCCTTGCATAAGGAGCAGCCCTTTCCGTGGCACTCGCAGCAGGAGACGTCGACCTCGACGCTCGGCTCTGTAAACGGGAAGTATGACGGGCGGAATCTGGTTCTCACATCGTCCGAGAACATCGATTTTGCAAGCATGTCGAGCATTCCCTGAAGATCGCATAGGGTAAGACCGCGGTCAACGACAAGACCCTCCATCTGGTGGAACATCGGCGTGTGTGTTGCGTCGTCGTCGGAGCGGAAAACGCGTCCGGGCGACAGAATCTTGATCGGAGGTCTTTTTTCCTCCATTACATGAATCTGTCCTGCCGAGGTCTGTGTCCTTAAAAGCAGCTTTTCTGTTATATAAAATGTGTCCTGTCTGTCTCTTGCCGGATGATCCTCCGGGGTGTTGAGGGCGGTAAAGTTGTAATATTCGGATTCGATTTCTCTGCCCTCATATATTTCAAAGCCCATTCCGCTGAAAATGTCGATAAGCTGGTTGCGCACAACCGTTACCGGATGCATTGCGCCGACCTCGCGCTTGATCCCGGGCATGGAAATATCGACTCTTTCGCTTGAGTTCTTTGCCTCGAGCTCCTTCTGCTTTACGGTGCTTTCCGCACTGTCAAACGCCTTTTCGAGCCACGCCTTAAAAAGGTTGATTGTTTTTCCGAGCGCCGGTCTTTCCTCCTTTGTAGCATTGCGAAGTCCGCTCATCAGCGACGCGATGTAGCCGGTCTTGCCGTTGAGGTAGGCCATGCGAAGCTCATAGAGCTTTTTGCTGTCGTCAACGGTGCTTATTTCGTTTGCGACCTGCTCCTTGACTTTGTCAAATTCCTTTTCCATTGCTATCTCTCCGTTGTAGGTTTATATTCCTGTTATAATATCATATACTTATTATATTATCATAACACACCTTTTTTTGTTTGTCAATTACGACCTGCCCCGAAATGTGCTGCTATACTGACAAAAATCCTGCTCTGCAAACTTTTGGGGCTGTTGTCCATCCGTTCTGCGCACGGATGCGGATATTGCAGCAGCAAAAGCCGGATTTATCGCCGCTTCAGACGCTTTCGTGCCGCTTTTGTGTTTACGCCGCTTTTCGGTGGGCTTTTTTTGACGAAGTCGGGATGAATCTGCCGCAGAAGCTTTGATGCAGTTCCCGGATAAAGAAGATATTTCATATCATGGTTGATTTTTTCAAAAATGTGTATTATTATTAAAATAGAGGTCAATATATATAGTAAGGATAAAAAATTCTTACCATATAAGGAGAAGAAAGTAATTGGCCGAAAACAGACGATTTAAGAGGATAGGTGTTCTGACCTCCGGAGGGGACGCACCGGGGATGAATGCCGCGCTTCGCGCCGTGACAAGATATGCGGCGCAGAAGGGAGTCGAGGTCTGCGGAGTATATGAGGGGTATAAGGGGCTTATTACCGGAGACGGATATATAAGGCAGCTTTACCCGAAGGATGTGTCGAATATCGTAAACAAGGGCGGCACGGTGCTGTACTGCGCAAGATGCGACGAATTCCGCAAGGAGAGCGGAGTTATAAAGGCTGTCGAAAACTGCCGCAGATTCGGTCTTGACGGAATGATAACGATAGGCGGCGACGGAACCTTTCGGGGCGCCTCGGATCTTTGCAGGCTGGGCGTTCCCTGTATAGGCATTCCGGCGACGATCGATAACGACATAACCTGTACCGACTACAGCATCGGCTTTGATACCGCGGTAAATACGGTTATCGAAAATGTGGATAAGCTGAGGGACACCTGCGAATCGCATGCAAGATGCAGCGTTGTCGAGGTTATGGGAAGAAAGGCAGGATATATCGCCTTGAATTCCGCAATTGCCGTCGGGGCTACCGCCGTACTTATTGCCGAGGACAGGGAGACAGGGCAGGAGCACGCAATACAGGCGATAAAAAGAGAAAGGCAGCTCGGAAAGCGCAACTTTATTGTCATCGTGTCGGAGGGAATCAGCGTCAATTCCGAGGAGGTCGCAAAAAGGATCGAAACAGAGACCGGCGTTGAGACAAAGTTCGCAAGGCTTGCACATATAATAAGAGGAGGTTCTCCGACCTTCAGGGACAGAAGAGCCGGAGCGGAAATGGCTGTTGCGGCAATCGATCTGCTGCTCCAGGGCAGGGAAAACCGATTCGTCTGCGAAAGAAACCGGAAAATCTGTTCGGCAGATATCGGGGAGGCGATCACGACCGACCGGATGTATAAAAGCAGCTTTGTCGACAAGACCGACTTTGATGTCTCGGAGCTCGACGGATTTTCAAAGGAGCAGATCGAAAAAATGAAGGAGTTCTGCATGATGCGCAAAACCGAAATGCAGCGCCTTTCAAAAATCGCGGAAAGCATTTCAAATTATTGAGTTATTGAGCTTTAATAAAAAAGCATAGGTCAGTCCGGCTGACATTTTAACTAAAACAGACATCTGAAAATAAATCGGATCGGAGATGGTGTAATGAATAACGGAAATAACGGAAATCAGGGAAACGACAGAAAATCGGTTACACAGGGACGCGTGCCGGTAAAAAAATATGTAAAGAAAAAGCAGAATAATACGCTTCCGCTAGTCCTTGCGATAATTATTTCGGTTTTGGTGGTTGCTGCATTTGTAATCGCAATACTTACGGCGGCGGGAACGATCGACCTTTTCGGAAAAGGAAACGGCGATACAACGGCAGGAATCGAAACAAAGGACCCGGAAAAAACCGGACCGTCCGATAATACATCGAATGCGGAGGATACCGGAAATCCGGGAAATGAAAGTGACGATATACCGAGCCCGGACAAGGTAAGCTATAAATTCCTTGAGTTAAATCCCGAGGACATTAAAAAGGGCGACCTTGTATTGATCGACGCAGAGCACGGAATCGACGTGCCGAAGCAGGATGAGATGGTCAATGTGTACGCATTCAAGACAAAGGATTACGGCCTTGATTCGTCTACTATGTATCTTAAGCAGAGCACGGTCGAAAACTTGAATAAGATGATGGAGGCATTTGCCGCAGATAATCCGGAATTAACAGATGTAATTGTAAAATACGGATTCAGAACCTTTGAGGAGCAGGACAGCTACTTCAAGGCAGGAAAGAGCACGACAGAGGCAGGACACAGCGATTATCATTCCGGAGCTTCCTTTACTTTAAAGATATACAGGCAGGGGAAGGGCACACTTTCGATAGACGATGTCGGAGGAGATTATATGTGGCTCGGAAGAAATTGCTACCGCTACGGCTTTGTCCAGAGATATCCGAGCGAAAAGTCGAAGATAACCGGATTCAAGAACGAAAACTGGCTCATGAGATATGTAGGAGTTCCGCACGCGACATATATGTACGACTATAACCTCTGCCTTGAGGAATATCTTGAGGACATGAGAAACAACCACTCCTATCAGGACGAGCACGCAAAGGTCACCTGCGACGACGGTACCGAATATGAAATATACTACGTCGGCGCGACGACCGCCGGAACGACAAAGATCCCGGTTCCGGAAAACCGCGAATATACAATTTCGGGAGATAACATGAGCGGATTTATCGTCGCGGTTAACCTCGGAAAGAAATAAAAGAAATAAAAAGCAATGCACCGATAATGCATGAGCATACGCAGCAAGCCGGAGGAAAGAAAAATCCTCCTCCGGTTTGCTGCTTTTTTTGTCTGATTATATTCAATTATTCACTTTAAAATGAATATATTCAACATCAAAATATTCACAAACCGCGATTGTACAAGCGTTTACGAGCGATTTTTGAATGCAGCCCAAAAAAACATTGAATATTTTTTCAAAAAATTGCATAAAAGTACTTGACAAATGAAAAAAAGGGTGTATAATTAGGAGCATCAAAAAAATAAATCGGAAATTCGAAAGGAAATAAAGAGATGAAGGTATCAGTAAAAATTCTTGCGCTTGTCATGGCACTTGTACTTGCCGTTCCGGCACTCGTTGCCTGCGGTGGAAAAAAGGATAAGGTTACGGCAAAGGTAATCGACATTGAGCTTACAAACGAGGATTACGCATTCGGAGTAGATAAGGATCAGCCCGAGCTTCTTGCAAGCGTAAACGAATTTATCAAGGAGATAAAGGACAACGGCAAACTCGACGAGATCTGCAACAAGTATTTCGGTGACGGCACACCGACACCGGTCACCTCCGCAGCACTTGATGAGTCCAAGGATCAGCTTGTTGTTGCAACAAACGCAGCATTTGAACCGTTTGAGTATATGGACGGAGACAAGTATCTCGGAATCGATATGGAAATTGCAGCACTCCTTGCAGAAAAGCTCGGCAAAGAGCTTGTTATAAGCAACATGGACTTCGATGCAGTCTGCCTCTCTGTCGGCCAGCACAAGTGCGATGTAGCAATGGCGGGTCTTACCGTAAAGGAAAGCCGTCTTGAATATGTCACCTTCTCGGATACATACTACAAGGCAGCACAGAAGCTGATTGTAAGGAGTGACGATACCGCATTCGACGCATGCAAGACTGCAGAGGATGTTGTAAAGATTCTCGATACACTCACAAGTGATACAAAGATCGGTGCACAGAACGGAACAACCGGAGCGCTCTACATCAAGGGCGACGAGGAGATGGAGTTTAAAGGACTTAAGGCAACAGCTGTCGGATATAAGAACGGCTCTCTTGCAGTGTCCGATATGCTTAACGGCAATATCCAGTATGTAATCATCGACGCAGCTCCGGCAGACGCGATTACAAAGGCTGTTAATAGTGTAAACGGCTGATAAAGCAAAAAAGACAGATCTGATTTTAACGGAAACTGCCGCATATTTCCTTGCGGCGGTTTCTTTCGGTCTTTCCCCGGTATTGCTTTCCCGGGATAACTTGAATTTTGAAAGGTAAAACACAATGGGTGATTTTGCAAAGAAACTCGAAACCTTCTGGCAGGTGTTTATATATTCGGGTGGCTACAGAGAGGTTCTTAAGGGCCTGAAGAACACGGCGGTAATCGCGGTGCTCGGACTTGTTATCGGAATTGTTGTAGGAACCCTGCTTGCGACCGCAAAGGTCCTTCCGAGGTACAAAAGGCTGCCGAAGATTTTAAACGGGATTGCGTCCTTCTATGTCAGCCTGTTCCGCGGAACGCCTATGGTCGTTCAGCTTCTGGTATTTTATTATGTCCTTTTGCCGATAATAGGAGTTAGGATTCCGTCGGTCACGGTTGCGACGATCGTCTTCGGTCTGAACAGCGGAGCCTATGTCTGTGAGATCATGAGATCCGGAATCATGTCGGTCGACCAGGGGCAGATGGAGGGCGGAAGATCGGTCGGCTTAAGCTACGGGACGACGATGGTCATGATAGTAATTCCGCAGGCGGTAAAAAACATTCTTCCGACGCTCGGAAACGAGTTTATCACGCTGATCAAGGAGACCTCGGTCGTAAGCTTTATCGGAGCCACTGACCTTTATGTCGCCTTTAACAATATCGGCTCGAACAGCTATGAATTCATGGTTCCGTACCTGACAATGGCGGTTATTTATATCGTTTTGGTGCTGATAATCAGCGGACTTATAAAAATGCTTGAAAGGAGCCTGAGGAAAAGTGATAGAGGTAATTGATCTTTGCAAAAACTACGGCGATCTGAAGGTTCTGAAGAATATAAACATGAAGATCGAAAAGGGAGAAAAAGTCGTTGTCATCGGCCCGTCCGGCTCCGGAAAGTCGACATTTTTAAGATGTCTTAACTGCATGGAGGATCCTACCTCCGGAAGCATAATCTTCAACGGCGTCGATATTGCCGACATGTCGGTCGATATCAATATCCACCGCCAGAAGATGGGAATGGTGTTCCAGCATTTCAATCTGTTCAATAATAAAACGGTAATCCAGAATATAATGCTCGCACCGGTCTATATCGAAAATAAAAGGATGAAAAAGCTCAGAAGAGAGAAATTCTTCGGCAAAAAGGTCGAAGAGGAGATCAAGAGCAAGAAGCAGATTACAGAGGAGGCGCACAAGCGCGCTGTCGAGCTGCTTAAAAAGATCGGACTCGAGTCGAAGGCGGATGTGTATCCGTCGCAGCTTTCCGGAGGACAGAAGCAGAGGGTTGCGATTGTAAGATCGCTTGCAATGAATCCGGATGTGATTCTTTTTGACGAGCCGACCTCCGCGCTCGACCCGGAGATGGTAGGAGAGGTTCTTGAGCTGATGAAAAGCCTTGCCGAATCCGGAATGACGATGGTTGTCGTCACACATGAGATGGGCTTTGCACGCGAGGTGGCAACAAGGGTCGTCTTTATGGATGACGGAAGAATCGTCGAGGAGGCTCCGCCGAAGGAGTTTTTCGAAAACCCCAAGAACCCGAGATTAAAGGAATTTTTGTCAAAGGTTCTATAATCGCAGGCGGAGGATATCTTCAGCCTAAGCAGGCTTTTAAAGCCGAGGGCGGTAAGAAGCAGCAAGGGGTGGAAAAGAACGGCAAGGAGCGGCAAGGGATGGAAAAGAGCGAAAAAGGGCGGTGAAAACGTCGATTTCGCTGATGCCGATCCGTATAAAACCGAAATCCGTATAAATTTAAATAAAAATTTAAATAAAAATGCAGCCAAGGCAGAGATGCCCTGGCTGTATTTTTGTCTTCGGCTGTATTAGCTTAGGTGTCCGAAAAATCGAGCTCCTCGAACTCTTCCGATAAGTCCGCGTCCGCGCCCGCATCAGAGGATGTGTCCGGATTCGAGGCAGTGTCTGTATCCGCATTATCTTTTAAATCAGTGTCAGGCTCTGCGCCTGCCATGTCCGGTTCTGTTTCCGTGTCCGGCTCCGGATTCGGGTCCGATTCGCCGGTCGAGCCGTCAGACAGCGAATCAGCATCGCCGCACAAACAACCGTCCTTCGGTTTTTTCGGCATGTTCATTACCGCGGAAAGCCCTGCGGCAACTGCCGAAATGACAAGACCCATGACTGTGTTTTTCATATAGTCGAAATTCTCCGGAGATGACGAAACAATATAAATCAGGTTGGCTGCGACATAACCGAGCGCTGCCTGAACAAAGGTTCTTGCCGCACGCTTCAGCATTTCTTTCATGTTTTTTCTGTCCTTTCTTTAATTTGCTTGTTATTTTTCCCTGCCGGATTAAGACAGGTTACGATTCTTATTTAGTAAGATTTGTGATATCCACCCAGGTGTTGATTCCGGTAAGAACGATTCCGCCCTTAACGCTCTGCTTCTTGCCGAGGAGAACGCAGGCTCTTCCGCCCTTGATAACCGGCTTGCCTTTGGATTCGGTCTGTGTGATTATGTGAATAAAATCGTTCTTTACCCAGTCCGGAATCGTCGAGCCGCCAGGATAGTAGACAAGCGCCTCCTTTTTGATTTTTACCGTGTCGCCGACCTTAAAGGCGCGCGTTTCGCTTTCCGGCTTCTTTTCTGCCTTTATATCCGACGGCGCAACCCAGCCGTATACCGACGAATCGCCGGATTTGTCGGCAATCAGGTGGATCGGGTATATCTGATCCTTTTGCGGCGTTTTGATTACTCTTGTGACTGTTGCCCTGCCCGGCTTTGCAGGATGAGCTGCTGCACCTTTGTAGCTTGCCGTGTGATGCTCCTTTCCGACAAATAAAACCGTGTCTCCTACAGCAAGCCCGGATATATCCTGCTTTTCATCCTGCTTGCCGTCATTTTTGCTGCCGTTTTTGTCATCTGCTTTGTTATCTGTTTTACCGTCGGATTTTCCGGTGCCCGAATCACCCTTCTTTTCCTCATCGGTCTGCGTCGGAATCGTCTGATCCTTCTTTGGCTTAAGCCCGAGCACTTCGACGATCGAAATTGCCATTTCGTGCGCAATTTCCTTCGGGTTGTTGTAAAGATATCTGCAGGTGGGCTCGTAGGAGTGGAAGTTTGTTTCGATCAGCACCGGTGTGATTTTGAGCTTCTTCGGTTCTCTTAACTCTCCGTAGCCGTAGCCGTTAAACACCTGCATTCCGTCGATAAAGCTGTTTGCGCGGTTGGATTTGATGCTGCAGGCCGCGTCGAGCCTCTGCTGAATTGAGCGTGTAAGACGCTTGCTTAGCTCGTCACTGCCGTGATAATATCCGACGCAGCCGGTCGCATATGCACCGATTACACCGGAAGAATTGCTGTGAATTGCAATATAGACATCGGCACCGACTTTTTTTGCCTCCTCCGGCCTCCCGGTATAGCTGCCGTTCTTGTCGAACACGGTCGGATATACCGGATTGCAGTCGTATTTTTTCAGCTCTGAGATCAAAGCCTTTGCAATCGGCTCCATGAGCATCTTCTCTGTCACCTTGTCAATGCAGGTCTTGTTATACTGGTTTGACGGAGACAGATATATTGTTTTTCCCATAAAAATATCGTTTGTCCTTTCTTTGTAGTTTTTGTCCCTGTAAAAAAAGCTCTGCTTTTATAAGTGTATGCAGAACAAAAAAATATGTAAGTCAACCCGGGACAGGAGCAAAAAAACGCCGCACCGCTTTTCTGCTCCCGATAAAAGCATAATATAAAAAGAAAAAAATTTCGTCCCGGATTTTTTTCGCACACTTTGCAGCCGATTTTCACTTTTTTTGAAAATAACAAAATAATATTGAAAAAGAAGGGCGTGTTTGATATAATTAAATGATGAAAAGCGGACGATCCGCCGAAAAAGAGATAAATATAAGGAGTAAATATAATGAAGGATTTTAAAATTGGCTTGCAGCTGTACAGCGTAAAGAATGCACTTAATGCCGATTTTGAGGGAACACTGCGCAAGGTAAAGGGAATCGGCTACGATTATGTCGAATTTGCCGGAAACTACGGCGAAAAGTCCGCAGAGGAGCTTAAAAAGCTGCTTGACGATATCGGACTTGAATGCATTTCAGTTCATCAGGGAATCGACCTTTTCAAGGAGCAGGGAGAGAAATTTGTAAAGTTTATAACCGATATCGGAGCAGAATACTCGGTTATTCCGTGGTGGCCGGCAGAGCTCGGGTACGGAACCGAGAACTGGAAGGACACCGAGGAAAAGTTCAGATGGCTCGGCGGACTTGTCAAGGCGGGAGGTCTTAAATTCCTTTATCATAACCACGATTTCGAGTTTGCAAACACCTTTGACGGCAAGGTCGGATACGACTGCATGATGGATGCGCTTAAGGGCGTTATGGATCCGGAGCTTGACACCTGCTGGATTCACTATGCCGGATATGACCCTGCGGAGTATATAAGAAAATATAAAGGAAGAGCGGAGATTATACATCTTAAGGACTTCTTCTGCAAGAAGCTCGGCGGAGGCCCGGTTTACGCACTTATCGATAGCAAGGGAGGAGAGGCTACAAAGGCGTCCACAAAGGAGGATAACGGCTTTGAATACCGTCCGCTCGGAATGGGAATGCAGGATTTTGACAGCATCATTGCTGCCTGCGAGGATGTCGATGCAAAATATCTTGTTGTAGAGCAGGATGATACAGTCGGCAGAACCGAGCTCGAGGCTGTCGAGATCAGCAGAAAATTCTTAAAGGACAAATACGGACTGTAATCGACCGAACACCGGTTCGGGACGCCGGCTCGTGGCATCGGCTCTCCGATAAAGCCGGTAAAGTCAGATAAATAATAAAAATACACCTCTTGGCAGACAGCAAAATCAGCTGAATGCTAAGAGGTGTTTTTTCATTTCAGATGGGAAAGTCACGGTTTAAAATGCTTTTTTGCGAGCTGAAAATCACTCCGCATAAATTTTGATCAGCTCAAGCAGGATCTTTACCGATTTTTCCATTCCCTCAAGAGTAATATGCTCATACGGACCGTGGAAGGCGTGACCGCCCGTGCCGAGATTCGGGCAGGGCAGACCCATAAAGGTAAGAGACGCGCCGTCGGTGCCTCCGCGGATCGGCTCAACCGAGGGAACAAGACCGACTGCCTCTGTTGCTTTTCTCGCATTCTTTTCAAGATGGAGATTTTCCTCCTTTTTAAGGATGCACGCCATATTTTTGTACTGATCCTTAAGCGTCAGGCTGACAGAGCCGCTTCCGTATTTCTGTTTTATAACCGACTCGACATGTAAAAGCATGCTCTTTCTGAATTCGAAGATTTTTTCGTCGTGGTCGCGGATTATATATTTAAGAACCGCCTTTTCGACATTTCCGTTCATCTCGCAAAGATGGAAGAAGCCCTCGCGGCCTTCGGTGCATTCGGGGCGGTCGGTTGACGGAAGCATCGAAATTATCTCGGCTGCGACAAGAGATGCGTTTATCATCTTGTTATTTGCAGAGCCCGGATGGACATTGAAGCCGTTTATTTCGAAAACGGCAGAGGCTGCATTGAAGTTCTCGCATTCGATCTCTCCCTCGGCTCCTCCGTCGAGCGTGTATGCAAAATCCGCACCAAATGCCTTAAGATCGAAGCATGCCGTGCCCATTCCGATTTCCTCGTCGGGAGTGAAGGCGATGCATATTTTTCCGTGCGGCAGATTTGAATTTATTATTTTCGAAACAGTGTCGAGAATGACCGCAATACCTGCCTTGTCATCAGCTCCTAAAAGTGTTTTTCCGTCGGTTGTTATAAGAGTTCTGCCCTTAAGTCCTGATAGATCGGAAAAATCCGATACCGAAAGAACGCGCCCGTTTCCGAGCTCGACATCCTTTCCGTCATAGTCCCTTATAATCTTCGGATTTACATTGCAGCCGGAAAAGTCGGGAGATGTGTCCATGTGCGCGATAAAGCCGAGAGCCTTGTCGTTTTCGTGTCCGCTCGATGCCGGAAGATGGCCGTAAACATAGCAGTGCTCGTCAACATACGCGTCCTCAATCCCGATTTCCTTCATGTCGTTTACAATAACCCTTGCAAGGTCAAACTGCTTTAATGTCGACGGCGTGCCCTTGCCCTCCGGATCGCTCTGCGTATCGATTTTTACATATTTCAGAAATCTTTCAAGAATATCCATTTTTATCTGCCCCGAAATCCGGAGCGCTCCTTTTTTAAATTTGCTTTTGTTCTGCCTTAGTATCGGTCTGCCTTTTTAATAAAATGCATGCTTAATCTTAGGCTGTCCGGACCTTAACCGATATAAACCGGGTTGTTCGGGTCCGGATCGGTCGGGTCCCAGCCTCTGTTCGGGCTTGTTACGTCGATTCGCGGCGGAACAGGCTTTTCAAGCGGCTCGGGATCGGCAGAATCGTAAATTATAACGGTTGTTCCCTCCGGGACGTTGTCGTATATCCACTTTGTGTCCTTTACAAGCAGACGGACGCAGCCGAGCGACGCAGGCTCGCCTAATTTGTTGAATTCTTCGTATTCAATGTCGTTCTTGTTCTGCGTATAGTAGGGAACCGAGTGGAAAACAATGTCCTTTACGATTCTTGTGATATATTGCCCCTGTACCCCTCCGTAGAGCGGAAGCCATTCGTATTTGTAGGTCGTGTTGAAGATTCCGCAGGGGGTGTTGTCGTTGAGTCCGACAGAGCATACCATTGCCTTTGACGGAACGGTAAATTCGCCGCTTTCATCCTTTTCATATACAATGACAATATTCTGTAAACGGTTTACCTTGATGAGGTAAGGGCTTTTGTAATTATATTCCGGAGCCTTTGCTGTCGTATAGTCAGCATAGCAGTAGCCGCGGTCGCTGCCGCTGTTTATAATGTACCAGTCGCCGCTCTTGCCGATGACCGTTACAGCCTCATGGTTGTAAAGCGTGTCGATCTTTTTGTAGGATGTCGACGGGCCGGTTCTGACGTTTAAGGAGTTTGAGGTGACATATACCGTAAACGGCTCGGCATAGGTGATTTCGTCAGGCTCATTTGGCTCATCGTTGTTTTTCTCCGATGTTGTCGTGTCCGGAGCTTTTGTTTCCTGAGCCTTGGTTGTGTCGGTTGTCTGCTGCGGCTTTTCGGTCTGCGGATCGGTTGCTTTGTCTGTAGTTTCCGGGGCTTCCGATGTGCCGTCACTGCTTTCCGTAACGCTTTCCGCAACGCTTTCAGACTCGCCGCTGCTTTCGGCTTCCGGCTCCTTTGAGCTTTCTTCTGTTCTGCTTTCCTCGGGATTCGGCTTTTCATCCTTTGCACAGGAGAAAAGGCAGAGCGACGAGGACAGCATAAATAAAACCGTAAGTATTAAACTGTATGCTTTTTTCATTATAAGACCTCCGTTAAATCCGCACAGCTTTTTTGATAGGCGGACCATTAAGCTAATTATAGTTTATATTATTAAAATATGCAAGTGGATCGGCTAAAAAAGCATGCCCGGGGTTGACGTATTCGGTATTTGTATTTAAATATTGATAATAAAGAAAATATACCGCGAAAAAGAAAGCAGGAGAGAAAAAATGCCGTTATTCCGAGTAAACGATGAAATGACCCATGTTGACAGCCCGTACGCGGCAAAACAGAGAGCCGGATAAGGATGAGCTTCCGACACATACGAGGAAAGCAAAAAACTGCTCCCCAGACCTATCCGGGACGGGCATGAAGATACGATCGGGGAAAACAGATTTGCTTAGTATGTTCTGCCTTGAACTAAACACAACCCTCGGAGCATGCGCTCCGTGGAGAGCTTTTTTATCCCCATCCTGCACGCTTTTGCTGTTACAATACCGGAAAGTAAAGCACTTTTGTAAAAACATTGTGAAGCCGCTTTTGCTTTATGAAAAAATCCTTGACAAATATAAATCGGTATGGTATACTCAATAGGCTGCGATGTAAACAGAATCGCTTTACACCGAAAAAACAGGATAAAACGCGGAGTTGCGCGGAAAATCGCGCGGATGTGCAGAAAAACGTGTGAGCATGCAAAAAAACACGGAGATCGCAAATAAGCGCCGAGCAACTTAAAAACGCGAGGATACATAAAAAAACAAAAAAACGGGGGTGCCCGTGATGAACAGAGAAAAGGATCTGAATATGCCGCTGCTGCTCGATTTTTACGGCGATATGCTTACCAAAGAGCAGAGAGAGGCGATGGATTACTTTTATAACGACGATCTGTCGCTTGCAGAGATATCCGAGACGATCGGAATCACAAGGCAGGGCGTCCGGAACAGGATTTTGAAGGGCAGAGAGCTTATAACCGAGCTTGAAAGCAATCTCGGGCTTGCAAAAAGATTTTCCGAGATCAAAAAGACGCTCGACAAAATCAACTCGATGCTCGATACCGTAAAAACCGCCGACGCGGAAAGCAACGAAAAGATAGACGAGATAAGAGCTCTTGTTCTGAGTCTCAAATAAGATCCGGATCGACCGGAAAACAGATATAATATTAAGATGAGAAGCTAAAAGGAGGAATCAGTTATGCCGATGTTTCAGAGCCTGGTGGAAAAGATGAACAATGCGTTCAAGCGCTTTAAAAACAAAGGCAAGCTGTCCGAGGCGGACGTCAAGGAGGGAATGCGCGAGATCAAGCTCGCACTTCTCGAGGCGGATGTCAACTTCAAGGTCGCAAAGGACTTTACAAAGATCTGCACGGAAAGAGCGGTAGGCGCAGATGTGCTCGAGAGCCTCGTTCCGGCACAGCAGATTGTCAAGATCGTAAACGAGGAGCTTGTAAATATCATGGGAGGAGAGCAGGCAAAGCTCTCTATCTCGTCAAGGCCGCCCACGGTTATAATGATGGTGGGTCTTCAGGGAGCCGGAAAGACGACCCATTGCGGAAAGCTCGCGCTGAGCCTTAAAAAGCAGGGCAAGCGTCCGCTGCTTGTCGCGTGCGACGTATACAGACCGGCTGCAATCAAGCAGCTTCAGGTTGTAGGAGAAAAGATCGATGTTCCGGTATACGCTCTGGGAGCGGAAATGTCGCCTGTCGATATCTCAAAGGCGGCGGTCGACAACGCAATCAAGCACGGAAACGATATTGTTATAATCGATACCGCAGGACGCCTTCATGTCGATGAGGCGATGATGCAGGAGCTTCAGGATATCAAGAAAGCAGTCGAACCGAAGGAAATCCTGCTTGTTGTGGATGCTATGACCGGACAGGATGCGGTAAATGTTGCGCAGACCTTCAATGAGCTGCTCGATATCACCGGAGTTATTCTTACCAAGCTTGACGGAGACACAAGAGGCGGAGCCGCGCTTTCTGTCAAATATATAACCGGAAAGCCGATCAAATATGTCGGAATGGGCGAGAAAATGGACGCACTCGAGCCGTTTTACCCCGACCGGATGGCGTCGCGAATCCTCGGAATGGGGGATGTGCTTTCACTGATCGAAAAGGCGGAGCAGGCATACGACGAAAAGCAGGCGGCAGAGCTTGAAAAGAAGATCAGACAGTCGACCTTTACTCTTTCCGACTATCTCGATCAGTTCAGGCAGATTAAGAAGATGGGCTCGGTCAAGGATCTGCTCGGAATGATGCCTGGAGTAAATGCTTCGAAGCTGAGCGATGCATCAATCGACGAAAAGCAGATCGACCGCATGGAGGCAATCATTCTTTCGATGACACAGAAGGAAAGAGATAAGCCCTCGATAATCTCCGCATCGAGAAGAAGGAGAATCGCGCAGGGAAGCGGAACCAAGGTAGAGGATGTCAACAGGCTGCTCAAGCAGTTTGACAGCACCTGCAAGATGATGAAGCAGCTTTCGGGCGGCAACATGAAAAAGATGATGAGAAAAGGCAAATTCAAAATGCCTTTCTGAATCAATATAAATCACCTAACGGTAAAAAATTATTTAAAATATTTTCGGAGGAAAAGAAAATGGCAGTTAAAATCAGACTTAAGAGAATGGGCGCAAAGAAGGCTCCCTTCTACCGCATTGTTGTAGCAGATTCCAGATCGCCGAGAGACGGCCGCTTTGTAGAGCAGATCGGCTACTATAACCCCCTTACCGATCCGGCAGACGTTAAGATCGACGCGGATAAGGCAAAGGAATGGATCAAGAACGGAGCACAGCCCACCGAGACTGTAAAGGCTCTTCTTAAGAAACAGAACATCATAGGGTAATTTACCATGGCAGATCTGAAAAAGCTGCTGCGTGACATTGCCGGATCGATAGTCGAGTATCCGGATCAGGTTTCGATTGAGGAAAAGGAGCAGGGAGATGAGATCATCTTCACGCTTCATGTTGCCGAATCCGACATGGGAAGGGTTATCGGCAGACACGGAAAGAACGCAAGGTGCATCCGCACCCTGATGAAAACCGCTGCCGGCACGATGAATAAGAAGGTCACGGTAGATATTGACTGATTTGAAAGCCTCCGATTCAAAGCGAATCGGAGGTTTTGCTTTTTGCCGCTTGTAAAAGCATGTAAAGCTAGGAATGCAAAGTAACAGAATTCGGCATGAGGCATAGAATAATATCAGAAGCCCGGTAGCACGGGCTGAAAATTAAAAAAACGGAGGACCGATAATGGGCTGCCTTTGCAATATTTTTGATGAAGACAACATCTGGATCATCATTCTGATACTCATCGTGCTCTTTGCATTCTGCAACAACGACGGCTGCTGCTGCAGCTAAGCTTTGCTTTGATTTAAACAGACTGTCATTTAAGCCGACTTGAGTTAAAACGGCCGGTGCCGCGGCACAGCGGACGGTGTGCTCACGCGGTATACCCTGCAGCATATGCGCTGCACATTTGTACAGCGTGCCTGCGTGCCAATCGCCGAAATACCGAAAAGACGTGCAGCACTGATTAATATGCCGCACTCGGCTTGTGACAGCTTAGCAGAATATAAAAACAGCTCCTGTTCTTGTGGAAAACCGCTTTTGCGGAATCCCAAGGAACAGGAGCTGTTTCGATTTTTGTTTTTTCCGGCATTTAAGCCGTTATGTGTGCCTGTTTTAATCTGCTGAAGCTTCCCGATCGGGCTCAACACGCCGTTTAGTGGGTAGAATTGCTCTATGCGGTTTCTGCCCTCTTTTTGCCTCCGCCGGACGCTGCCCGTGCGCTGCCCTGTATGCCCCCGGGCGCTGCCCGGTCAGTCCTCGTTTGTAAACAGCATTGCGTTCCAGTCGTTGTCCTTGTAGGTTTTAAGCAGGACAAGACCGCCCTTTTCAAGGGCATCCTTTACTCTTTGCGTCTGACCCTCGATAATTCCGGAGACGGCAAGAAGCCCTCCCTTTTTGAGCTGCGCTTTTACGTCCGGAGCCATTAAAACAATTATGTCCGCGACGATATTTGCGCAGATAAAATCGTATTTTTCCGATGTGTCGACATTTTTCAGAAGATCGGATCTTCCGCAGACGACATTCTTGCAGCCGTTTGCGTTGACATTCTCCTTTGCCACTCTGACTGCGACCGGGTCGACGTCATATGCAAAGACAGAGCCAGCGCCGAGCTTGGATGCACAGATTGCAAGGATGCCGCTGCCCGTGCCGACATCGAGCACCCGTGAGCCCTTCTTTAGGTGCAGCTCGAGCATGGAGGCGCAGAGCTTTGTTGTTTCGTGGGTTCCGGCGCCGAATGCCATTCCGGGATCCATAAGTATAACGATATCGTCCGGCTTCTTTTCGTATTTTTCCCAGGTCGGAACGATCATGAGGTTTTTTCCGATCCGAAGCGGCTTGTAGTACTGCTTCCAGGAATCCGCCCAGTCCTCCTCGTCCATGCCGGAAAGGGTGAGCTTATATTCGATTCCGAGAAGATCGAGCCGCTGTCTTATAAACAGAGCCTGCTCGGACGGAAATCTTTCCTTTGGGATATATACGCTGACCGAGCAGACCGATCTGTCGGCATTTGTCAGCTCTTCTCCGATCAGCTCTCCGTAGATGGTGTCGATGCGGTCGATGTCGTTCGGGTCGTCGATCTGAAGACCGCTGTCCACCATGCTCATAACCGCACAGACATCGTCAAGAGCCTCTGTTTTGCAGCTTACCTTGATTTGTGTCCATGTATTCATCTTCGCGCTTGCCATTATCCTTTTTCTTTTTATGTCGTGTTATCTTTTCCTTGCAATGCTTTGCCTGTTATTTCTTTTTAAAGAAGGATTTCTTCTTCGGCGTGTTCTTTTCTCCGCAGGATTGCGCAAACTGCCTTAAAAGCTCCTTCTGGCTTTCGCTCAGGTTTCTCGGTACCTCGACGGTAACCGTAAAGATCAGATCGCCCTTTCTCTGGGACTTGGGCATCTGAATTCCCTTTCCGCGGATAGTAAAGCTGGAGCCTGTCTGCGTACCCTCGGGGATTGTGTATTTGACATCTCCCTCAAGCGTGGGAATATCAAGCTCGGCGCCGAGAGCTGCCTCCGAGTATGAAATCGGCACATCGCAGTATAGGTTGTAGCCGTCGCGGCGGAAGGTGGAATGCGGACGGACGGTTACGACGATTATAAGATCGCCTGCCGGGCCGCCGTTTCTGCCTTCGTTGCCCTGACCTGTAACCCCGACTCTTTCTCCGTTGTCAATTCCTGCCGGAATCGAGACGGTGATCTTCTTGTTGATCTTTACATATCCCTTGCCGTTGCAGTTCTTGCAGGGGGTGCGGATAAACTTGCCGGTTCCTCTGCAGGCATCACAGGGCTTTGTGGTCTGCATCATGCCGAGAGGGGTTCTTTGGGTTACTCTGATTGTTCCGGTTCCCTTGCACTGTGAGCAGGTTTCCGGACTTGTACCCTTTGCGGCACCCGTTCCGCCGCAATCCGAGCAGCGCTCAACACGGGCATAGGAAATATCCTTCTTGCATCCGAACGCTGCCTCCTCAAAGGTCAGAGTAATGCGATAGGCAAGGTCGTCCCCTCTTATCGGGCCGTTTCTGCGCGACGAGGATGAGCCGCCTCCGAAGCCTCCGCCGAAAAAGCTTCCGAAAATGTCTCCGATATCTCCGAAATCAAATCCGCCGCTGAAGCCTCCGAAGCCTCCGCCTGCACCGCCGCTGCCCATTCCGCCGTCAAGACCTGCGTGGCCGTACTGGTCGTAGATCTGCTTCTTCTGCTCGTCGGAAAGAACGGCATAAGCTTCATTTACCTCTTTAAATTTAACCTCTGCCTCGGTGTTGCCCGGATTCATGTCCGGGTGATATTTTTTTGCCAAAGCACGGTATGCTTTTTTTATCTCATCGGCGCTTGCGGTTTTCGGTACCCCGAGCACCTCATAATAGTCTCTTTTATCTGCCATATTTGCCTGACCTTTTGTTTTTTTATTGTTTCGATTTTAAATTAAGCCGAGGACATCCTAAAACGCAGGACAAACACTGCCGTAAAAAACGACAGTGTTTGACTTATATTGCTTAAAATTATTTGTTGTCGGTCTTGTCTTCGAAGTCTGCGTTGTAGAAGCCTTCTCCGTTCTGACCGTCGCCGCCCTGAGCGCCTGCGTTAGGATCAAAGCCTGCCGAAGCATTCGGATCGCCGCCCTGAGCGCCGGTCTGCTGATAGAGCTTCTCGGAGAGCTTGTAGAATGCCTGCTCGAGAGCATCGGTGTCAGCCTTGATTGCGTCGATCGAATCGCCCTTAAGAGTTTCCTTCAGCTTTGCAAGAGCAGAGTTTACATCTGCCTTGTCGGACTCGGGAAGCTTGTCGCCGATCTCGGTAAGCGTCTTTTCGCTCTGGTATACAAGCGACTCAGCCTTGTTCTTAACCTCAACCTGCTCCTTGAACTTCTTATCCTCTTCTGCATACTTCTCTGCATCCTTAACCGCACGGTCGATATCCTCGTTTGACATGTTGGTAGAGGATGTGATTGTGATATGCTGCTCTTTTCCGGTTCCCTTGTCCTTTGCGGTAACGTTTACGATACCGTTTGCATCGATATCAAAGGTGACCTCAATCTGCGGAACACCTCTGGGAGCGGGAGCGATGCCGTCGAGGTTGAAGCGTCCGAGAGTCGTGTTGTTCTTTGCCATCTCTCTTTCGCCCTGAAGAACGTGAATCTCAACAGAGGTCTGACCGTCTGCTGCGGTGGAGTAAACCTGGCTCTTCTTTACCGGGATAGTTGTGTTTCTGTCGATTATTCTGTTGAATACGCCGCCGAGAGTCTCGATACCGAGAGAAAGCGGAGTAACATCAAGAAGGAGAAGGTCCTTGACCTCGCCTCCGAGAACGCCTGCCTGAACAGCCGCACCGATTGCAACGCACTCATCCGGGTTGATTCCCTTGAACGGCTCCTTGCCGATAAAGCTCTTTACAGCCTCCTGGACTGCCGGGATTCTTGTAGAACCTCCGACAAGAAGAACCTTGTCGACCTGAGTTGTTGTAAGACCTGCATCGGCGAGAACTCTCTTTGTCGGCTCCATTGTAGCCTTTACAAGGTCTGCCGTAAGCTCGTCGAATTTAGCTCTTGTGAGTGTAGCCTCAAAGTGCTTCGGGCCTGTAGCGTCTGCTGTGATGAACGGGAGATTGATGTTCGAGGAGGTAACTCCGGAGAGCTCAATCTTTGCCTTTTCTGCAGCTTCCTTAAGACGCTGCATTGCCATCTTGTCTTTTCTTAAATCGATTCCGGGGTTCTCTGCAAGGAAGGTCTCTGCCATCCAGTCGATAATCCTGTTGTCGAAGTCATCTCCGCCGAGACGGTTGTTTCCGGCTGTTGCAAGAACCTCAAATACGCCGTCGCTGATATCAAGCAGGGATACATCAAATGTTCCTCCGCCGAGGTCGAATACCATTACCTTCTGGCTTGCCTCCTTGTCGACGCCGTAAGCAAGAGCTGCTGCGGTCGGCTCGTTGATGATACGGAGAACCTCAAGTCCTGCGATCTTACCGGCATCCTTTGTTGCCTGTCTCTGTGCGTCAGAGAAGTATGCAGGAACGGTGATAACCGCCTGAGTAACCGGTCCGCCGAGATAAGCCTCTGCATCTGCCTTCAGCTTCTGAAGAATCATAGCGGAGATCTCCTGAGGAGTATATTTCTTTCCGTCGATATCAATCTTGCGGTCTGTACCCATGTCTCTCTTGATAGACATTACGGTTCTGTCAGGATTTGTGATAGCCTGTCTTTTTGCAACCTGACCGACCATTCTTTCGCCGGTCTTTGAGAATGCAACAACAGACGGTGTAGTTCTTGCGCCTTCCGGATTCGGTATAACGATAGGCTCGCCGCCCTCATATACGGCTACACAAGAGTTAGTTGTTCCGAGGTCAATTCCGATAATTTTTCCCATAATTAATTCCTCCGTTTATATCTGAATATTTTTTTAACATTATTATATAAGATTTATATAAGAAATCCGCAAAGCGGATGTTCTTTCGCCTTTTGCATGCTTTTTGCTGATTTAAAAATCAGTTAGCAACCTTTACCATTGCATACCGGATGATCTTGTCGCCTTTTTTGTAGCCCTTCATAAGAACCTCGACGATCTCGTTTTCCTTGTATTCCTCATCCTCGATATGCATCACGGCATTGTGAATATTCGGGTCGAAGCTTTCTCCTGCCTCTCCGAATTCCTCAACTCCGAGCTTGTTCATTGTTTCCTTGAACTTGTTCAGCGTCATGTTAACTCCCTGAACAACCTTTTCACTGTCGGGATATTTAAGCGCCATCTCAAGCGAATCCTTAATTGAGAGAATCTCCTTTAATGCATCTGCATAGGCGTCGGAGTATGCGGACTCTCTTTCCTTTGCGGCTCTCTTGCGGAAGTTGTCATACTCTGCAAGGGTTCTCTTGTATCTTTCGTCCAGCTCGGAAAGCGAATCCGAAAGCTTCTTGTTTTCTGCCTTGAGCTTCTTCGATCCGGACTTTTTGTCGTCCTTTTCGTCGTGCTCACAGTGCCCGTCGTGCTTGTCGCATTCCTCGTGCTTATCGCAGCTGTTTTCCTTTGAGCACTCCTTTTTCTCTGTATTTTCTTTATTATTTTCGCCGTCGTTTCGGATTTCGGATGTGTTTTCCGAGTCCGGAATTTCGTTTTCGCCATCGTCGAAAACGAACGGTTCGTTCTTTTTTTCTTCCACTTTTCAGATGTCCTTTCGTCTGTTTTTGTTAGCTTTGTTCGCTTTCTGTTCCTGCAGGGAGCTGCTTGCTCTGCCTGTCGGAAAGAAGCCTTGCGAGGCAGTCTATTGTAGAAATGACCTTTGAGTAGTCCATTCTTGTCGGCCCGATAACGCCGATTGCTCCGATTGCCTTTCCTCCCTTTTTGATCGGCTTGAAAACAAATGATGAGTTTTTCATAACATCAACACTGTTTTCGGATCCGATTACGACATTTACCTTGTCGGGATCCGCCTTTGAGATGATCTTCAGGATCTCCTCCTTGTTTTCAAGCGCTCCGAGGAAGCCGCCGAAGGTTGCGGTGTCGGCAAACTCGGAATACTGTAAAAGCCTGTTGATGCCGGAGTAGCGAAGATTGCCTGTAACCGACTCTCCGACGGTTTCGTAAACAATCTTTACAATCGGACTGATAAGGTCGGAGCACTCGGGGATTTCCTTTTCCATTTCGATTATAACCGGAACGGTAAGTCCGTCTGCCGATACGCCGCTCAGGTGCGCGTTAAGCACTCCCTCCAGCCTTTTGAGTGTCATTTCGTCTATGTCATATTCGGTGCGGATCTTTCTTGTCTTGACCTCGTCGTTTGACATCATCATGACAAGAAGAAAAGCGCCCTCCGAAAGCTTCATTGTCTTGAACTGCAGAACCGAAACCTCGCTTGTCGGCGGTCTTATCGCGGCAAGAGCTGCATAATTCGTAAGCGATGAGGTAAGCGCCGTTGTCATTTCGAGAAGCTGATCAAACTCGGAGGTTTTGCGCTTCAGCATGCTGCCTATCCGGTTGAGCTCCTCGGGAGATATCCTGTAGTTCTGCATGAGGTTGTTGACGTAAAGCCGATATCCGCGCTCCGACGGAATTCTTCCTGCGGAGGTGTGCGGCTGCTTCAGATAACCGAGCTCCTCAAGCTCTGCCATCTCGTTGCGGATGGTTGCAGAAGAAAGGAAGATCTGCTTGCTCTCCGAAAGGTATCTGGAGCCTACCGGCTCGCCCATGTTGACATGTGCTTCGATGATCGCCTTGAGAATCATTTTCTTTCTTTCGTTCAGTTCGGGATTTCCGATAGCCATACTTCCTTCTCCTTTCATTTTTTCGTTCTTTTCCGGATTGATTACCGGTTCGATTTTAGCACTCTAACACTCCAAGTGCTAATTTCTGTGATTATTATATTTCATAAACCAAGTATTGTCAAGGGGTTTTGAACTTTTATATGTTAATATTGTGTGAATTTATTTTGCTTTTTTCTTTTCTAACTGCCAAAGTGCCAAAAATAAAGCTTTAAAATAGTATATTTTTAATTTGCCTCCGAAATACGTTAAAGCAAAAAGAAAGACGGACAAAAAATGTCCGCCGATGGCTTTTAATGTGATTTTTTTTAAATAAAGCAAAATTCCTGCTTAAAGGGATGCTTTGTGGGGTGCAAGCGGCACGGTAAGATACGGCAATAGATATTATGAGTAAAATTCCGGCAGAATATTCTCTTTCCAGATTTCTGTAAGCCTCGAAAGCGAAAATGAGGCGTTTGCCGGGCTTGTCGACGGCAGATAGACCGTAGGAAGATCGATTTTTTCTTTTAAATGCTTTTTAAACAACGCCTCTGCCGTGCGGCCGTTTAAAAAGATTTTTTTAACATAACTGTTTTCGATAATTTCGATCGGATTCCTTGCCTTTACTGTTTCGATGCTGCTGTCCGAGCTTCCCTCGATATTACATGACGAGACCACATCCGAAAGAGCGATGCCGGTGTCGAGAAGAAACTGCCTTCTGCCTTCGGCGCTTTGCGGAATGTCGCACTCGAAGATGATCCCGAGAACCTTCCAGAAGCGGTTTTGCGGATGCATGTAGTAAAAGCCTGCCTCTCTTGATTTTACAGAGGGCATGCTGCCGAGGATCAGTATTTTTGAGTTTTCATTGTAAATCGGCGGAAGCGGATTCGTTGTCGGCATGCTTTTTCCCTCATTTTTATTTATATAGCCATGTAAGGCTGCGTACGGTGCTTAAAGCCGAAACGGCAAGCCGCATTTAAGGGGATTGCCGTTTTTTGCCTTGAAAATCATTTAAAAACGTAGCTGAAGTAGTTCTGCGTCAGAATCTGGAAGGTGTAGGTCTTCTTTGCCGCAGCAAGCTTTGTCATGCTCGTTACATAAACCTTCATCTGGTTTTCGTCGGTGTTTGCATATTCTGGATACGGGGTAAATCCGGTCTTGGAATTGTATTCGCCGTACTTGTTGATCCAGCACCAGTACGGACCTGCGCCGTCGCAGTTGAGAATTACAAGCGGATCTGTATCCGAAAGAAGATCTGTTCCGGGCAGGAAGCGCGAATCGTATTCGAGTCCGAACAGGTTCGAAACGGTCGGAAGAATGTCGATAACCGAGCAGGGAGAGGTGATGTGAACCGTCTCCTTCATTCCTGCGCTCCAGATGATGCAGGTGTTTCTGTACAGATCAAACTGCGCATGGATGTTTTCCACAGGCAGGTTATAAAGCTCTGCAAGCGATTCATCCGCAAGACCGTAAGGATAGTGGTCTGCAGTCATGACAAATACGGTATCCTCAAGGATTCCGGCAGCGTCAAGCTCCTCGACCATTTCGCGAAGCATGTATTCAACCTCAAGCTGGCAGGCGATATAAGCCTTGACCTCCTCAGAGTAGTTAAGGTTTTCGACTTCTGCCTTGTGCTTTGCAGACATTTTGTTGCCAGACCATGAATAGTAGCAGTGTCCGCTGATGGTCATGTAGTATGCGTGGAAGGGCTGGTTCTTGATAAGCGTCGGAAGCGTGACCTTTGCAAGCTCGTGGTCAGACTGCGGCCAGGATTTTACATTCATCTTTGTGCCGTCGGCTGCGACAAGATCCTCGATTCCGGTTCCCTGGGCAATGAAGTTGTAGCCCATGTTCGGGTGGGAAACATTTCTGCTGTAGTAGGTGTAGGTGTTGCTGTGATATGCGTTTGTGAGATATCCGAGCTTGGAGAACTGGTTGCCGAGACAGAACGGCAGCTTGACCTGTGCGCTCATTTCGAGGCACTTGGCGTTGTTGTAGAACAGACCGGTCATGTTTGCATATTCGCCTGTCGCGGTGCTTCCGCCCCAGCAGCTGTTATAGAAGTTATCTGTAACAAAGCCGGTTGTGGACATCTTGTAAAGTGTAGGCGTAAGCTCCGGATCGATAACCTTTCCGGAAAAGCCCTCAAGGGTCATGTATATAAGATTCTTGCCCTTGAAATAGCCGGTGTATTTGTTCTTCTTTGTCGGAGTTACCGACGAGAAGTATTCGTGCATGTCGCGGATCGTGTTGTTCGGCGCAGAGGCGATAAGCGATGCAAAATCGATATCCATGACATTGTCACCGTAGGAAACGGAGGGAACCGGCTGATCGGTGCCGTCTGTGCTGTCGCCGGGCTCTGCCGTGTCGCCGCCGCTTGTTGTCTGATCCGGATCCTTTGTCTCAAACGGGTTGTCGATGCTGCCCGGAACGTCGATATTTCCGCCGTCCGGAAGCTTTTCTCCGAAGATGAGAGATTTAAGCCCGAGTCTGGTTGAGGTCAGAACTCCGAAATCCATCGCCGTGCTGTTGATATTGTCGGAGGGGTGGTTGTAGGTAAAGAAAAATCCGCCGTCCGAATGATCGCAGACGATGATGAATATTGCAAGCAGGAACGGAAGAACCGTGAGCGCCGTAAGCCGGAATTTTTCGACGCGCGGAAACTTCTTGTAGACCGAAAATCTTTTGAAGAAGACCAGAAGAAGAATAAACGGAATGAAAAGAAGAATAATCTTGAACAGGCTTAAGAAAATTACCTTGATTGTTTCACGGTAAAAATATTTGAGCTGTCCTGCCATTCCGACGGTGTCCCAGCTGAAAAACGAGTTGAAGAACTTGTAGTATACAAGCTGCGCGGAATATATTACCGAGATTGCACCGAGAACAACCGCATAAACGATCTTCAGCGCCTTTTTGTTTTTGATGAATGAGCAGGCAAGAGATATAAGCGAGCCTGCCGAAACCGAAAACAGCAGCATTAAAACAAACTGCCAGAAATGCATTTCCTTAAAGGTGAAAACCCTTACGATAAGCTCGAGATAGACAAGCGTTAAGGAGAAGAATGCCATTCCGATGCGCACGTTTCTTTTTGCAATCTGCTTTTTCGTTTTTGTGTGTGCGCGAACTCTTTTGGAGCTTTGCGGCACACGTCTTGTGTATTCAACGTCCTCTGATTGATCACGGTTGTAATCGTTCATGCTGATGACCCTTTCTTTTGAAGCTTTAAAAGCCTTTCGATTTTTAATATTTAAAAATTTCGGTTCCTGCGGTGCTGAGATGTCCTTCTATTACTTTTATTACGTTTTTGTATTTTTGTCAGCCGCGGCGGAATAGTTTATAAAAAATTCACATATAGTTATAAGTGATTATACAACTAACAGAGTGCTATTTTGTTACGAAACTGCGAATTTTTCAAAATGAGACGAAGGGCAGTCGTTTTTTGTATAACCGAAGCTCCGGGTTTTTCCGATTCGTTTCGATATGAATTATTCTTGACACCGATATATAATAATGGTAGAATAAAAGAAAAAGCGGATCGGAGAAAAAATGAATATTTGGCATGATATGGACCCGAAGAGGGTAAAGAAGACCGACTTCGTTGCGATTGTGGAAATTCAGAAGGGCGGAAAGTGTAAATATGAGCTTGATAAGGAAACCGGACTGCTGAAGCTGGATCGCGTGCTTTACACATCGACGCACTATCCGGCAAACTACGGCTTTATTCCGCTGACCTATGCGGACGACCTTGATCCTCTTGATGTTCTGATCATCTGTACCGAGTCGATTCATCCGATGACAGAGGTAAAATGCTACCCGATCGGAGTAATCAAGATGACCGACGGCGGATGGAGCGACGAGAAGATCATTGCGATTCCGTTCGGAGAGCCGTGCTATAATACATATGACGACCTCCCGGACCTGCCGCCGCATATATATAATGAAATGATGCATTTCTTCCGCGTTTATAAGGAGCTCGAGGGCAAGCACACCGCGGTTAACGAGATTAGGGGAAGAAAGGATGCGGAGGAGACTATCGAAAGGGCGATAGAAAGCTATAAAAAGAAATTTGCGGATAAAAAGAGCAGAGAATAAACCGATTTAAGTATAAAAAACCGAAAATCCCGGATTTTTTGCCTGTATGCCGCCGGCTTGCCGACCGAAATAAAAAAAATCATAAAAACACTTGACAACCGATAGAAGTTCTGATATAATATGTGAGCATTTCAAGCGGAATGCTTGGGATTATGGCGGAATAGCTCAGTTGGCTAGAGCAATCGGTTCATACCCGATAGGTCGTGGGTTCAAGTCCAACTTCCGCTATACGGCCCGGTGGTCAAGCGGTTAAGACACCGCCCTTTCACGGCGGTAACAGGAGTTCGATTCTCCTTCGGGTCAAAGAAAAAAGCACTTGTGTAAAGCAGGTGCTTTTTTGTCGTGTTCCGCTTCGCAAAAAAACGCGGCAGAGCCCGGAATTTGTCTTGCCCGATGCTTAAAAATCCCATTTTTTGTGCTGCAATTTGACATGCAGGGAAAATGAGCTGCATATATTTTAATGGCGTAAAAGGCACGCGATTTGTCTTTTTGCAAAAAAATCTGAAAAATAAGTCGTAATAATTTGTTTTAAGTTGCGTAACAATCTTGACAGGAATTGGAAATGGTGGTATAATTTTAAATACCTAGATAAGTCGCAGGATGCGACAAATTTTTTAAATCAAAATACATAAAGGAGAACCTAAATGAAGACCAAACAGTTTTTAAAGACCTTGCTTCTTTTGACATTGTCTGCACTGCTTGTAATCGGCGTGGTCGGCTGCGAGTTCGGCAAGATTACAACAGATAACGGCGTTAAGATAAGCAAAAAGGCTTCGGCTTCCGAATTTCTCGAGGCTGTAATCAAAAACACCTCGCTCGAATATGAAGACGAGCTGACAAAGAAGCTTGCAGCTTTTGCTGAAAAGCTTGAAGAAAAAGGCTCTGCAGAGCTCAACGCAGCTATTTCCCAGCTCGGCAACGTTACCGCATACATCACATTCGATGATTCGAATGTTACATTCAAGGCAAATGTAAATGACATAGCCGAGGCACAGGCGTTCATTAATAAGGATGAGCTTGCAGTCAGCGTTACGGCAAACGCAGGCGGAGCAGACATTTCCGGCGCTTACGGAATCAGCTTAAAGGACCTTAAGGAGAACCTCAAGAACTCCATTTTTGCCCCCGGCTCAGGATCTGCATATGAGCTCCCCGAGGCGCAGTATAAGGAGATCGAAAGCGCACTCGACTCTCTTGACCTTGAAGGCATGACCGATATTTCGAACGATCTTGAGAAGCTGCTCAACTCTATGCTTGATGATGCAAAGGCAAAATTCGAGCTTACAAAGGTTGACAACAGCGACAAGACATATGAAATCAAGTGCCAGATCACCCCGAAGGACGCTGTCGAGTATATCAAGAGCTGCGCAGCTAAGCTTGACGAGAACAAGACTGTTGCTGATTTCATTAAGAAGTACGCAGGCACGGTTATTCCGGACGGAAGCAGCTTCTCGGATCTTGTAAAGGATCTTGAGGATAATATCAACGAGGACGCTAAGCCCCTTAACCTTTCTGTCCATGTAACAGAGGATTATCTTGTTGATAAGCTTACTGTTGCCGAGGAGGGCAAGGAGGA
Source organism: uncultured Eubacteriales bacterium (assembly GCA_934447715.1). Classification (GTDB taxonomy): domain Bacteria; phylum Bacillota; class Clostridia; order Oscillospirales; family CAG-272; genus HGM12657. The sequence continues at coordinate 56,381 of CAKSER010000007.1, forward strand.
CGAAGCATTTGTTATCGCTATCAAGAAGGTTGACGGCGGATTTGAGCTTGCTGTTACTGCCGAAAAGGAAACAGCTACTGTATCCTATACATATAAGGACGGAGCAGCTAAATATTCTATGAAGGCAGGCGGCGCAGAGATCGTATTTGACTGGAACTACGGCAAAGACGGCGCTTATACCGTAAAGATTACAGGCGGCGGTCAGGATGCTGAGTTAAAGGGAACAATGACACTCGCAGATGACAAGCTTGAAATCAAGGTTAACGAGATTGACGGCGATTCTCTCGGAGATTCCGATGTCAACCTTGATGTAGCTGTCGTAATCAGCACAGCTGTCGACGAGAGCAAGGCTGCAAAGAAGTTCGAGTATAAGGACATTCTCAAGCTCACAGAGGAAGAGGCAACAAGCATCATTTCTTTCATCTCCGGCATAATCGGAGGCGGAGATGCGCCCACTACACCCGATACAGGCGACGAGCCGTTTACCTTCAGCAGCGAGTGGGTCGGAACAGAGCTTGGAATTCCGGAGCCCGAATTCGGCGAAGGACTGCTTCTTACCGATACTCTTGACGAGGAAAACGACATAATGTACCTCTACGACGAGATCACCGAGGATGCTGCAACAGCATATACTACCGCACTTGAAAGCAGCAGCTTTAAATTCCTCGAGGAAGAAAGCACAACAATCGGCGCGGTTGTATACGAGATTAACGAAAATCTCCACCTCATCTTCGGCAACCAGGACGGCGCAGGCTTCCTGATCCTTACCGCAAGAGATCTCAACACCGTTTTCGAAGACTACAGCTTTGTCCCGGAGAAATAAGAAACAGCTGAAATGCGCATAAAGAGAATCCTGCCGATTTTTAAAGGCTGATTTCTCTGCAAATGAAGCTTAGGGATTACATTAAATCTGAAAAATCTACGCCCGACCCACTGCAAGGCCTCCTTATATGCTTTGCGGTGGGTCGGATTTTTTATGACAGGCCGCGCCCGGAAACTCGTACCCGAAACCGGCAAAAGCTCAGATAGCTAAAAGCGGTCAATATAAGCCGGCTGAATATTTTTCGACATTATTAGATTGACAGATCACTCAAGCGGTGATAATATTATAATACTGTCAATGAATATATATTGTAAAGGAATTTCCGTATTTCTCCTGCTTTCGGATAAGATGCGCTCTGTCCGGCTGAAAATCAGGATCGGAAAGTAAAAGCGATAAGACAGGATATCCTCAGCCTAAACAAAAGCAGCAGCGGCAGGCATAGGCTGGGCAATAGCCAAGCATAAGACAAACAGCCAATAAAAAAGCCAAACAAAGCAAAATATATAGGAGCAGTATATGAAAAAACGACCGATTGCCTTTTTCTTAGCAATTGCCATGGCGGCAATCATTCTTTGCGGATGCAGAGGAAACAACCAGACGCCGCAGCAGCGCCTTTCGGGAGCGCTTGAAAATGCCGGAAGCGATATCCTTGCGGCATTTATTCCGGAGGAGACTGCGAAGCTTGTAAAAGAATCCGACAAGCTCGGTATCGAGCTTAAGTTCACCGACGACGAAGCATTTAAGCTTTTAGGCTCGGATCTCAGCGTGAACGCAGTCTACGGAAGAGAGGCGGATATTCTCACAGCCGATCTTCAGCTTTTAAGAAGCAATGCGCTTTTTGCCAATCTTAAGGCCGCTTTTAAGGACGGGGTTTTGGTAATCGATTGGAACACACTTGAAAAAAAATACGGTATCGATCTGAAAAAGGGAGATATTTCAAAGCTTCTGCCCGATGACGGGGATTTTTCAGGCTCCGAGCTTACCGATGCGATCGGATCGGCAGGAAAGCTTCTGATGCTGCCTGTAAATCTTGACGAGGCTGTTAAGACGATAAGCAGCGTCTCACAGGTAAGCGAAAGCTCTGACAGGGAAAACAGCACAATTGCCCTTACAATCGACGAAAAAGGGCTGAAGGAGATTGCAAAAAAGCTCGGCTTTGAAACCACCGCATTCGACGGAGCAAAGCTTGAAGGAAGCCTTTTGCTCACCGATTTTAATGAGCTGCTTGCAATGAGCCTGAAAATCACCGGTACGAACGTAAGCGTGAGTTCCGAGCTTAAGGGTGGCAAGCTTACGATTGAGGGTACGGCAGCAGGCTCGCGGATTTCGGTAAAAAGCGAAAAGGGAGCCCTGACGGTAAGCTATGAGATAAAGGACGGCGCGGCTGTCCAAATTGAATACATAAAAAAAGGCACAAAGGCGGAATATACTGCCTCGGTCGACGGCGCCGACATTCTTTTGCAGCTCGGCGGAGATGCGGATTTTGCAGCTAACTCGATATTTCTCAATTTAAACAGCATTACAATAGGCAAGGCAGGTGTAACCGTTAAGTCGGGCGCATCGATTTCTGTTTCGGTAAAGGCAACCGATGCACAGCCATCAATGACAGCGCTCGGCGAGTATACAGATGTTTCGTCTGTCGGAGGTAAAGAGCTTTCCTCGCTTAAGGAAAAGCTTTCCGGTCTTGTCGAGGCAAACGAAATCCAGACCGACGAGGGCAAGCTCAAATGGCCGGAGGACAGGATAAACGGAAAGGTGCCGACACCTGATAAGGGTTATATCGGAAGAATAACCGATACCGGAAGCAGAATCGAGATTGAATATCTGAGGATTGCAGGAAAGAGCAAGGCGGAAAAGTATGCAAACATGCTGGAGGATGCAGGCTTTACTTCCTTAAAGGACGCTGCGGAAAACGCCCCGACCGGAAGCTTTGATTATTCATTCTTTGCGGAAAATCCCGACACCGGATGGTCTGCCGGGGTATACTATAACGAGTACTATCACGAAATGACGGTGGTCGTTGAGCTTAACGAGGCGGATTCGTCGGGCTATGAATGGCCGATAAACGAAAACACGGAGCATCTTCTTGCGCCGAGCTTTGAGAAGCTGTATGAGCTTACGGTTACAAACAGATCGACTGTTGCGAAATTCGGCAATGTCGGTGCGCAGACCATGCTTGACTATGTAAATAAGGTAAGAAGAAACGGCTATAAGAAGACGGTTTCGACAGAATATGACAATTCCGGCGAATATGTTTTCAGCGCGGAAAACGATATCGGATATACAGCGGTCATATCGGCATCGTCGGCAGGCGGAGACGGGTCGCTTTACAATGTGATTGTCGCGATAATAGCTCCTGTAGAGATGCCCACACAGATGCCGGATTTCCCCTACGGAAGGCAGGCAAGTGTCAGCGAGCAGGACGGAGTCTATACACTTGCGTATAAGAAGACGACGGTTGATGACGCAAAGGCGTATGCCGAGACCTTAAAGGAAAAGGGCTTTGTAATTCCGATGGATCTCAAGCCGATCGATACCGAAAACTACGAATACTGCTACGGCGCATATAATTCCGCAGGCTTCGGCGTCTGCGTATACTATCAGGGCAACGGAATAACCTGCATAACAGCCGGATATTTCTCGTTCTGAACCTTGCAGAATTCAGTTTGCAGCCGACAGCCCGAATGTTGCTTCGGACTGCCGGCGCAGCGCTGCATTAGAAAAACCGGAATCTCTTTCGAGATTCCGGTACTTTTTAAAATTACGGCTTAAGCTTACAGTCCGCCGAACATGTTCTCTGCAAACTTGCGCAAAGCCCTTGTTCTCAGGCGGTAAACCTGCGTTTTCTCCATCCCGAGGAGCTCCATAAGATCCTCCGCACTGCCTGTCTGTGCCGGATGGATGAAGAATCCGTCAAGGACCGTGCGTTCCTCCCTGTCGAGGGCTTCAAGGCTTCGTTCGATAGATCTTCTTCTTGCATAACAGATCTGCATCTTGCCTCTGAGCTCCTCAACCTCGTTTTCATACTCTCTTGCTCCGCTGGCCGAGCCTTTGACAAATCTGTCCATCGCGGTGATCTGGTCACGTAAATTGAGCTCTGCATTGCTGATCGAACGGTAGCTTTTTAAATTCCTTATCGCCTCGTCTTTTCCCTTGAAGGTCGATGGGTTCTTTCTCTCGCCGGCGTTCGATCTTGCGTTTGTTGCTTCGTTTGATCTTGCGTTTGTTGCTTCGTTTGATCTTGCGTTTTGGTTCATTTGCGTTTCTGCGCCTCCGTGGTGATTGAATTTTGTTGACAAAGTCTTGTCCTTAATGTATAATTGAGTTATACGAAGGGGTTTGAGTTCCCTTTTTTAGGGGATTGAATTTGTTGTCCCGTGTCTAATTATATTCCGAAATGTCGGAAATGTCAATATTTTTTTCCGAAAATTCGGAAATTTGCGAGGAATGAACAAATGTTTGCAGAATTATTTGTGCAGCTTTTACAATCCAAGAAAACAACGGCATTGGAATTATCAAAGCAGATCGGCGTGCCCAAATCCATTGTATACGAATGGAAGAACGGGAAAAGACAGCCGAGTGCGGAAAACCTTATGAAGCTTGCAGATTATTTCGGTGTGTCTGTCAGCTATCTTATGACGGGAAAGGATTATGACGGTCCGGGCGCCGAAAATGAAGATGAAAAGGAATTGCTGCTTATGCTGCGCGAGGCAAAAAGAATTTCGCTTGAGGATCACGACCTGCTTGTGAGCGATTTCAAGCGGAATATATCGCTTTACCTCAAAGCCAACGCGCCGAGCCTGAAGGAGCGGAAGGACATCGAGGAGCAGCAGCACCAGTAAAGGGCGGAAAAGGGCGAGGAATGCCGAAAATACGAAAATTGCCCGATGCGGAAAGATCGGGAAAATCCGATCTGCGTATGGCTCGTCCCGGGATACTTCTCGGCACGATCGGACGCGGAATGCTGAGCTGCTGCTTTGCATTCTGCCTGCACCTTTGCCGGCTGTGTTTTGTGATTTTCAATAGTCGGAGCGTGTTTGATCGCGCGTCGGACAAGTAAGCCGGGAGGGTATAAAGGCAGAGATAGCAGGTTGGAAGGAGGACCGAGAGGCTGTAATCGGCGAAAATCGGTGCCGGATGATTATCGGTCTGGGTGAGTTATCAGCATTTGAAATCCGACAAAATTCGATAAAATCCGACCTTTAAAACCGAAAATATGTATTTTATCAAACAGAGGCTCAGCGATATAATCCGACTGGGCCTTTTTGATGTTTTTGATATTTAAAATCCGCTCCGACAGGAGTGACGCGCAAAAAACGAATAAAATCCGGGAAAAGTGAGAAAAAACAAAATCAAGATAAGAATGCAGGAAACAGCGAAAGTAATGGAATCCGAGGAAAACGAAGGAAAAAGGAAGGACCGAAAAGAATGGAAAGCAGCCGATATAAAGAGCTTTACGGTAACAAGAGATATTATACCTATGACATGTACATGAAAAACCGCTTCGGCGGCAAGTGCGTAAAGGTGCCGCTTGACGGGGGATTTACCTGCCCGAACATCGACGGGACAAAGGGACACGGCGGCTGCAGCTACTGCTCGCACCGCATTCCGGAAATGCGCGGACTTTCGCTTGAGGAGCAGTATACAAGGGCGCTCGAGCCGCTTTTAAAAAAATGGGGCAAGGACGGCGCAGGCGACAGGTGCATACCGTATTTTCAGTTTTTCACAAATACATACGGCAGCACAGAAAGGCTGAGGGAGCTTTATTACAGGGCGCTGTCTCTTCCCGGTGCGATAGGTCTGAGCATCGGAACAAGGGCGGACTGCATAAGCGAGTCGACGGTTGAGCTTTTAAGAGAGCTGAACGAAAAAACCTATCTTACGATCGAGCTCGGTCTTCAGACGGTGCATGAGGAAACCGCGAAAAGAATCAACCGCTGCCACACCTACGGCGAATTTCTTGAGGGATATAAAAGGCTTGAAGGGCTTAATATCTGCGTCCACCTTATAAACGGGCTCCCAGGCGAGACCGAGGAGATGATGGTTGAGAGCGCAGCCGAAATCGGAAGGCTGCATCCGCATCAGGTAAAGCTGCACGGCCTTTATATCGAAAAGGGCTGCATGATGTATGACGACTATCTTGACGGAAAAATTCAGCTGCAGACGCTTGAGCAGTATGCAAAAACCGTCTGTCGTCAGCTCGAGGTGCTCCCTCCCGACACCGTGATCGGAAGGGTGACCGGAGACGGTGACGGAGAGCTTCTTGCGGCTCCCGAGTGGTCAAGAAAGAAATTTGTGGTTATGAACACTATCGATAAGCTCATGAGGGGGCAAAATCTAACACAAGGAGACAAATTCTCGGAGTAAAATTGTGCAACATATACAAAAAATGCTGCTGAATTTCTACTGCCCATACTCCGAAAATGCGGAATAACCTATTGAATTGACGAAGGCAAAAGTGTATAATGTTTTCAATAATAGCATAAAGATGTTACTGCTTTTTGAGCATATTGTACAACAAGCCGGTATGCATTTTCGCCCGAATTTAAGGCGAGGCGCCGAATCTTGTACAGCAAACGTCAAATTATTAGTTTAAATATATACCGCAAAGGAGAACAAGACAATGGGAATTATATCCACAAAGGACATCAGAAACGTGTGCTTGCTCGGTCATAGCGGATCGGGGAAAACATCACTGGCGGAGGCAATGCTGTATTTTACAAAGGCAACAGACCGCTTCGGAAAGACCGAGGACGGAAACACCGTATGCGATTATGATGCCGAGGAAATAAAGAGAGGAATATCCATACAGGACGCGATCGCTCCGATCAGCTGGAAGGGAAAGAAGCTCAATATAATCGACACTCCCGGCTACCTTGACTTTGTCGGAGATGTTCTTCAGGCGACAAGAGTTGCAGGCTGCGCACTTATCGTCGTAGACGGAAAATCCGGCGTCGAGGTCGGAACAGAGCTTGCATGGAAATATGCAACAGACGCAAGAATTCCGAAAACCTTCTTTGTAAACAAGAGTGACGATCCGGACGCGCACTTTCACAAGATGCTGCTCGGCTTAAGGGCAAAGTTCGGAAACGCCGTCTGCCCGATCATCGTTCCGCTTGCGGCAAACAGAGAGATTGTCGGCTTCCTTAACCTTCTTGATATGAAGGTATATAAATATGACGACAAGGGCAACAAGATAGAGATCGAGATGCCGGAGGAGCATAAGGAGGCTGCGGAAAGATACCGCAACGAGCTTTGCGAATCGGTTGCAGAGACAAGCGAAGAGATGATGGACAAATACTTCTCCGGAGAGGAGATCACAAGAGACGAGGCTGTCGCTGCGATCAAGCAGGGAATTCTCGACGGAACGATTTCCCCGGTTGTCTGCGGCTCGGCATATAAGCTCTGGTCGATCGACAGCGTCATGAACCTCATGGCAGAATCATATCCGGATTTCTCGGAAAGACGCGGAGAAAGGCTCATAAGAGACGGCAAGGAGGAAAAGGCAACGATCGATCCCGACGGAACCCCTGCGCTGTTCGTATTCAAGACGGTAGCGGATCCCTTTGTCGGAAAAATGTCATACTTCAAGGTCATGAACGGCACCGTCACAAAGGATATGGTGCTCCAGAACAAGACAAACGGAACAATGGAAAAGCTTGCGAGAATCTATACTCTCAAGGGAAAGAAGCAGACAGAGGTCGATGCTCTTGCCTGCGGAGATATAGGAATGACGGCAAAGCTGATCGCTACAAATACAAACGATACACTGACCACCCCCGAAAACAATATAAAATACTCCCCGATCGTGTTCCCGGAGCCCTTCCTCACGATGGCAATCAGACCGAAGGCAAAGGGAGACGAGGACAAGATAGCTTCCGGAATTTCGAAGCTGCTTGAAGAGGATTATACAATCAAATTCGAAAACAATGCGGAGACAAAGCAGCTGCTTCTGTCCGGACTCGGAGATACACATATCGACGTTATCAAGTCAAAGATGAAATCGAGATATAATGTCGACATGGAGCTTTGCGAGCCGAAGATTGCATACAGAGAAGCAATCAAGAAGACGATCAAGGTCGAAGGAAAGCACAAGAAGCAGTCCGGAGGACACGGACAGTACGGTCATGTGCTTATCACCTTTGCTCCGGGAGACGAGGGACAGGAGGGACTTCTGTTTACACAGTCGGTTGTCGGAGGCTCTGTTCCGAAGAACTTCTATCCGGCAGTCGAAAAGGGACTTCAGGAGGCAATGCAAAAGGGTGTCCTTGCCGGATTCCCGATGGTAAGCCTGAAGGCGGATCTGTACGACGGCTCGTATCACGATGTCGACTCCTCGGAAATGGCGTTCAAGATTGCAGCAAATCTTGCATATAAGGAGCTTGTAAAGGCAAATCCGATTATTCTCGAGCCGGTAGGCGCGCTTAAAGCAACCGTTCCGGATGCGCTTGTCGGAGATGTTCTCGGCGATGTCAACAAGAGAAGAGGAAGAGTTCTCGGAATCGAGCGCGATGAGGAGAACAAGGGCTATCAGATCGTTTCTGCCGAGGTTCCGAAGGCAGAGATGCAGAACTATGCAATCACTCTCCGTGCAATGACACAGGGCAGAGGCTCGTTTACCTTCTACTTCGAAAGATACGAGGAGGCACCTGCGAACATAACGCAGAAGATTGTTGCCGACGCTGCAAAGGCTCAGTAAGCGCATCAGGGTATTGTAGCGCAGCAGGGTATTTGTAAGCGCAGATGGCATCGGAAGCATGACGTTAGGGCATCACGGGGCAGCACAGGGGCAGCAAAGGAGGACTTAAGCCGTACGTTTACAGACACTGCCGCTTGCAGCGCTGCCTGAGGACTTTAACAAATAAGCAAAACCGCTTCGATTCAAAAAATTGGAGCGGTTTTTTCTTCTTTAAACGGCTGCTGCGGCGAAAAGGAGAAAATGGGGAAAAAATAGCCGAATATGGGGGAATGTCGCCGAATATAGCCGGATAGTGCCGGAAAGTTGCCTTATAAATGGCTTTGGCAGGCAGCTTAGTTTTGGCTGGTGGCTTACAAAAGCGCCTTCATCCTGTCTGCCGCTTTTGTTATAACCTCACGGTCATTGAATGCAGAAAGGCGGAAATAGCCTTCTCCTGCCGCGCCGAAGCCGATTCCGGGCGTTCCGACAAGCTGCGCATTTCTAAGCATAAAGTCAAAAAACTCCCATGAGCTCATTCCTTTCGGGCATTTCATAAAGATGTACGGCGAACAGCTGCCTCCGGTAAACTCAATTTCCTTCGACCTCAGCGCCGAGGTGAGTATCTCCGCATTGCTAAGATAATACCGCACATTTTCCATCCATTCTGCCTCTCCCTTCGCGCAAAAGGCCGCCTCAGCGCCTCGCTGAACGACATACGGCACGCCGTTGAACTTGGTTGCCTGCCGCCTTGCCCAAAGTCGCGAAAGCTTGATTTTTCCGGCCTCAAGCTCTGTCGGAATTACGGTATACGAGCATCTTGTGCCGGTAAAGCCGGCGCTTTTTGAAAGCGAACCGAATTCCACCGCGCACTCTCTTGCTCTTTCGATTTCAAATACAGATCGCGGCGAGCCGTCTGTAATATAAGCCTCGTATGCCGCATCGAACAGGATAAGCGATCCGGTTCTTAAAGCATAGTCTATCCATTCGGAAAGCTCCCCTCTCGAATAGACGGCTCCTGTGGGATTTGCCGGGGAGCAGAGGTAGATTACATAGGGCTTTTCCTCTTTCGGCGGTGCCGGGAGAAACCGATTTTCCTTGTTTGCCCCAATATATTCTATTTTTCTGCCGCACAGAAGATTGCTGTCCCGGTACACCGGATAGACTGGGTCGGTGATTAAAATCGTGTTGTCCCCGAGGATGTCGGTGAAATTTGCAATATCGCTCTTTGAGCCGTCGCCGATAAAGACCTCGTCCTTTGATATTTTCGTTCCCCTTCTTAGGTAATAATCGCAGACCGCCTGCCTTAAAAAGTCATATCCGCAATCCGGCGCATAGCCGTGAAAGCTCTCGCTTCTGCTCTGCTCGTCAACTGCCCTTTGCATTGCTTCGGTTACAGATTTTGTTATAGGCAGCGTAACATCACCGATCCCGAGCTTAAGCACCTTCTTTTCGGGATTAGCTCTTATGTAATCGCCGACTCTTTTTGCAATCTCTGAAAAAAGATAGTCCTCCTTAATATTCCTAAAGCCGTCATTAATTGATATCTTCATCTTCAAGATATTCAAACACCCCCTCATATACCCTTTCTGCCGGGCCGGTCATAATAATCTGCCTGTCGTCCTTTACCGTAATTTCAAGAAATCCGCCGACAAGACCGACACGAATCGGCAGATTGAAATCGCAATGCCCGTTAAGCACGGCAGCAAAGGCGGCGGCACATGCTCCGCTTCCGCAGGCATAGGTTTCGCCGCTTCCGCGCTCATACACCCTCATGTAAAGCTCGTTTCTTTTTATAACCTTGACAAATTCGGTGTTGACCCTGTCAAAAAACAGCGGATTGCTTTCAAACTCCCTGCCGAGCTTAGCAAGTTCAAGCCGATCCGGGTCGTTAAGAAATATTACCTGGTGCGAATTTCCCACCGACACTGCCGTGATGCGGTATTCGTTTCCGGCAATCCTTATCGGTGCATTTATTTTCGGAGTGTCCGAGCGCATTCCGAGCTTTATCGGATCTGTCTCGGCTTTTCCCATCCCGACAGTGACCAAAAAGACCTTGCCGCCCCTTACGTCAGGAAAAACCTGCCTCGGTCCGCTTTTTGTCTCGATAAGAAGCTGCTTTCTTTCTGTAAGCCGATTTTCAAAAACAAGCTTGCCGACACACCGAAGGGCATTTCCGCATATGCTTCCCTCGGAGCCGTCGGAATTGAAGATCCGCATTTTAAAATCGCAGGTTTTCGACCGCAAAATAAGCACAAGCCCGTCGCTTCCGACCGAGAAGTGCCGCTTTGACATTATCCTTGCCAGCCTTTCGGGCTGTTTTATCATGCTTTCGTCTTTTGTGCAGTCGATGAAGATATAATCGTTTCCGCAGCCGTGCATCTTTGTAAAGTTGATTTTCATATTTTAAATGTGAGCCTTTCCGTACTGCCTTTCAGCCTTCCGATATAAGCCGCTGAAAACGGCTTTTTCAATGTCATTATACTCATTTTATAAAAATCGGTACCGATTTCCGGAGGCGCTATTCTGCAAAAAGGGTTGAAACCGATCGGAAAATCTGATATAATTCAGATATCGCAGGCTTAGGCTCGGTACAGCCCAAACCGGCGTGAATAAATACGGAAATGCTTTTTAGATCGGAGGTGGATTTATGGCATATTGCAAAAAATGCGGAGCGGAGCTTCAGAACGGCGCAAAATTCTGTCCGTCATGCGGTTCAAGGACCGATTACGGAAGGGCAAGCGCACAGGCGGATTTTTCGGAAAGGATATCGGAGCTGAACAATACCGCCGATACGACATCCGAGTTTGATGCAAATGACATTGAAAATAATATGGCAATGGCGATTCTTTCGTATCTGTCCTGGCTTGTGCTGATTCCGCTGCTTGCGGCAAAGAACTCGAAATTTGCACGCTACCATGCAAATCAGGGACTTGTGCTTGCGATTGCGGAGCTCGCGTTCGGTGTTGCATACGGTATCGTCAGCGCGATCATTTTGGCTATTTCATTAAGGCTTGCTTTTATCGTTTCGATTATAGGGCTTTTGGGGCTTGTGTTCCTCGCGCTTTCGATAATCGGAATTGTAAATGCCGCAAACGGCAGGGCAAAAGAGCTTCCGATAATCGGAAAAATCAAGCTTATAAAATAAGTGTAATAAACATAATAGGAAGCAAACAAACGGGCGGCGGCATTTTTTGCCATCGTCCGTTATTTTTTACTGTAGGGCAAGTGGGCTTCGCCCGACAATGTTGAGACTTTGTCTCAAACGAAGTGGGCTTCGCCCAATGATGTTGAGGCTTTGCCCCAAATGAAGTTGCGCTGCGCGCAAACGGAAGAGAGGTTATTTATTAATTGCACCGTTGATTTTTCGGCTTGGAGTGTGGTATACTGTATTTATACAGACCGAGAAAAGGAGGGTTTTTGCTTTGAGGATTGCAATTGTTGATGACGACATACAGATATGTGAAAGCCTGAAAAGCTATCTTGACGAGCTGCTCGACCTTTCCTTTGAGCTTCGGACTTTTTATAGCGGAGAGGCGTTTCTTGAAGCCTTTGAGGCCGGAATGTTTGATCTTATCATCCTGGATATTTTCATGGACAGGCTTACAGGAATGGAGGTTGCACGCGAAATTAGGAAAAGCGATCCCGACGTGAAGCTTGTCTTCAACACCACAAGCAACGAGTTTGCAAGCGAAAGCTATGAGGTAAACGCTTGCTATTATCTGCACAAGCCGATTGACAAAAGCCACATCAGGGCAATGCTCGACCGGCTTAACCTCGCACAGCTCGAGAAGCTGAGGAAAATAACCTTTCCGGACGGAACAAGCGTTGTGCTTTTCAATATAATCTATGCCGACTGCGCGTCGCACTGCGTCACTCTCCATCAAAAAAACGGTGAGAACACGGTTATACGGCTCCCGTTTTCGGAGGTCGAATCGATACTGTGCGCATATAAGCAGTTTTTGAGCCCCACAAAGGGGGTTGTTATAAATCTTAGCGAGGCGGAGCTGCAGAAAAACAACAGCTTTAAAATGAGCGACAAAAGCCTGATTCCGATCAGCCGCCGCAAGGCCAAGGAGGTGCTTGATGCATACTCCGCATTTGTCTTTGAAAAGCTGCGCAAGGGAGGGGAAGGGTAATGCCGCCGATATACAGAATAATTGAGGTTTCGGTCTATTCGCTTTTAAATTTTATCCCGTTTTTGCTTCTGGCTTTATATCCGTTTCGCCGCTGCCTGCGGTTTTCGTCGAGGGTCACCGGCGTGCTGATTGCGGCGATGACCGTTATACAGCTTGTGCTCGGCGCATGGGCGGCTTTTTTCTCGGGAGAAAATGTCGGGATAATAAGCCTGTTAAGCACCGTGATGTATGCGCTGTTTTACTTCATTGCGGTAAAAAAGCATTTCGGAAAGCTTCTTTTCACGCTGCTTATGATATCTAATATCGCAAACTTTGCCGTAATCTCGTCAAAGTGTATCGAGGGGCTGATTTTTCCCACGCTTGCAGTCCAGAGCTATCGCTGGTCATTTTCGCTTATACTGCTTTTAGTCGAGGCGCTGCTTGCCGTACCGATTTTCCGATATATGAAGGACGTATTCACACCGGCTGTGGAAAAGGAGCCATCCGGCTTTGAGTGGAGATATCTGTGGCTGATTCCGGCGACCTTTTATCTTGTCTGGTATGTTTCCATCTACGGTATCGTGTCTCACACGGCGCTGGAGATTGCCCTGCGGCCGAGAAATACGATCTTTCTATTTATGATCAATGTCGGGGCGTTTTTGATTTACTATGTTGTGTCGCGCCTTATTGCGGAGCAGAACCGGACGCTTGAGTTAAGGGAAAAGAATCATCAGCTGACCATGCAGGCGCTGCAGTACGGGAATCTGCAGGAGAAGATAACCGATGCGCGCCGGGCAAAGCACGACGTAAGGCATCATATTACGGTCATGCAGGAGTATCTGAATAATAAAGAGTATGATGCGCTTGGCGAATATCTTAACGGCTACAGCGCAAGCCTGCCGGACGATACGCTTGTCAGATTCTGTGAGAACACCGCGGCAAATGCGGTTCTGCTGTATTTTGCCCAGCAGGCAAAAAACGAGGGAATCGATTTTAGTGTCAAAGCCGAGATATCAAATAATACCGCAGTGTCGGAAAACGACATTTCGGTTCTGCTCGGAAATCTGCTCGAAAACGCGCTTGATGCATGTAAAGCGGAGGACGGTGCAGACAGAAGGATCATCGTAAGAGCCGGATCTGCCGGCGGCTCGCTTTGCGTAACGATAGATAATACCTTTACAAAGGAGCTTAAATACACATCAGAAAACGCCCTTGCGTCCACTAAGCATGAGGGCATCGGGCTCGGAACACAGTCTGTAAAAAGCATTGCCGAGCATTACGGCGGCGTTTTCAAAACAGAAGCAAAGGACAATATGTTCTATGCCTCGGTTTTCTGCCCGTCAAGAGACTGATCGGTAAACGGCTTTGATGCACAAAATGCCGACCGAAAAAGAAGAGCTGAACAGCTTATAAGACGATAAAAAATCATCCCCGACACCAAGGTGCGAGGATGATTTTTTGATTATTTAAAAACGACTTAAAATGTCATAATTCAGAATGTCACGACTTGGAATGTAAGACAGCCTGCTTTGCATGGCTGCCTGACACTTAGTTGACGTATTTCAGCGCCTTTCAGTTGAACCAGCCGGCAAGCCATCTTTCGAAAATGACCGAATCGTTGTCGGTAATCCTGCCGTCGCGGTCGATGTCTGTCGCCGAGGGGTTGGAAAGAGTAATTTTCCAGCCGACAAGATATCTTGCAAGCATAACCGCATCGGTTTCGTCAGCCGTTCCGTTTCCGTCAAGATCGCCGATTAAAAAGTCCTCTGTAATGACCCCCTCTTCGGTATGTCCGCATCCGCATGAGCGGACTCTATGCCCCTTGCTTCCGATCCATGCCTCCTGCGTTATCTCCCAGTCGTCGTAGACGTGAGGCTCGGGTTCGGTGGTGTTTTTGCATACAGAGCATTCCAACCAGTGTGAGGAGCTGTTGTATTTTGTAATGTAGTCATGTGCCGCAAGCTCGCCGTATTCGCTCCGGCAAACAGAGCAGACTGCCCTTTCGGTGCAGGTTGCAGTTCCGCCGGTGTGGCCTGCAAGCGGCAATTCGGCATCCGAGCCCTCAATGATTTCTCCGCACTCGTCGCAGACGATATATGCATCATGTCCGTGCTTTATGCAGGTCGATTTCTCTGCTTCAACCTCGTGAGCGATACCGTGAGAGCATTCTACGGTTATCTCGCATGCCGCGGTAAATCCGCCGTCTGCGGTTGTCGCGGTGATTACAGCAGTTCCGATTCCGCAGGGAGTAACAACGCCGTCCTTTACGGTTGCAACCTTCCTGTTTGAGGTTGTCCATTTGACTGTTTTGTTTGCGGAATCGTCCGGATTTATGATTGCCGTCAGAGTAAGCGCCTCGCCGCCGGTTTTAAGCACTGCGGACGAGGTGTCAAGAGTAATTGAGGTGACCGGAACCGTTCCGATTTCATATTCGAACGCATCCGAAAGGCAGAGCGTTCCGTCATAGTAGCCCATCAGCGTAGCAAGAGCCTTTTTGCCGTTGTAGCCCGACCCGATGCTGCCGAAATTGAATATATAGAAGTCGCCGTCGACTGTATATTCGCTTATATAGGCCATTTCGGAGTTGAAGATTACCTGAAGCGAGGGCTGAACGTAGCCGGATTCCTCAAAAAGGGATTTTTTCACCTTGAAGCCGATTTCGCCGTTTTCAGAGTTCAGCACAACACCGGAAATTGCAAGCTCCGGCACCGTCTGCTCGATCACTCCGCTTCCGGCGAAGACTATACGGTCGCCGTATATTTCTTCCAAATCGTAAAATCCGGATCTTTCTCCGTCAGTATCGTAATCGAAATAGCGGAAGTCGATTTTATCCCACTGTTCTTTTGTCCCCAGATAGGTAATCTTTTTTAAATTTTTACAGTTTGCAAGAACATATCCGCCGATTCTTGTGACAGAGGCAGGAATAACTACCTCTTCAAGGTTGGAACAACAGTCGAATGCATTGTTGCTGAGCTTTGTCACTGTGTTCGGAATAACTACCTTTTTCAATTTGTGGCAGTAGGAGAAGGCACTGCGTCCTATCTCGGTGCAGCCTTCAAGCAGATTAAGCTCTGTAAGGTTCGGAAGACCGGACCCCTCAATTTCAGCCGATGTTGTAAGGGAAATTACACAGCTCAAATCGTTGTTGGAGCCGGAGCTTCCAAGATAAACAGTTTTAACAAAGTCCGGAATGACCAGCTTTTCTTCTGTTGCAGTATAGTTGTAAAGAATTCCGCCAGACTCAACCTTAAAGGTTGAGTCGTAATCCGCAGGAAGCTGTGGGAAGGTATATATCGTCGCAGTAGTTCCGGTCGGGTCGTAGACAAGAAGCTCATAGTTGCAGGACAGAATGTCGTCCATTTTTACACCGGTGCTTCTTTTTGCATGCGTGTAGCGGAATTCAAAGCGACAGTCTTCAGCCGAGGATTGAATGAATTTGAGGACATCCTCTGCGGTTGCCCCTGTTGGAACGCCTGTAATGGTTTGCTGCTCATTATTTATAAGATATTTATCGGATGACAGAGTTATTTCCGGTTGCGTTGTTGTCAGTTCGGCATTGACTGTATAGTATCCGTATTCGTCTCCGACAATAAAACGGTTGCCAGATTTGCCAACCGCCGCAGCCGATGCGGCATAAGCAACATCAAACGAGCTCTTAACATTAAAGCTGTCATCAAAAAGCAGACCTTGCTGATATGTTTCTGTGTTAAACATCTCCACAAGTCCCTTGGGATCGTATTGTCTGATATAGCCATAACTTAAAAAGTATCCGTCTGCAATTTGTTTAAATATTGTGCCCCATGCAAAAGTCTCATCTGCTTTTTGTAATGTAATGTCAGGAGTAATTATTTTTTTAAGCTTTAAATTCGCATCAAATACTAATATTTTGATCGGATTTTGGCTATCTTCATAATCATAATAAGAGAGAACTATTTGACCGTTATCGGTCGCATCTGCTCCCATAAAGTGAATGTTTGCTAAATCGAATATGGTGTTCTCGGCAACAACCTCCCAATCGGAATTATAAAGGCGGCATCTCCATTTTTCAGTTTGTACTTGTTGATCTTTGGCTGTAGTTTCCGTGATCGATGAAATTAATAAGATATTCTCACCAACAACAAATCTCGCAATGTCGGGAAAGTTAAGCAATGGGAAAATACATGTTGAATTCTGCATGGAATTGTCTATTTTTGTAATTGAGTCGGTATTCCCTATTCTGCTTGCATAAAAACCGCCGTCGAACGCATACAGCTTATATTCATAGGGCAAAGGTCCATCGTCCAAAACAATGTCGGCAATTACAGTGTTTGATATTAAATCAAATTTGTATGCCAATGCTGTTTCGTCTTTATTCTTACATCCGATTACAATAGAACCGTCGGATAGCTGACAAATTTCAACATGTGATTTCATGCCGCTTTCGACAACGGTATATTCCTGCTTTGTGCCGTCCTCATTTACAAGTGCCAGTATAAGTGGGTTTTCGGAATTGTTTGTATCTACATATGCATATGCAGCTCTTCCGTCCGAAAGGGTAATGAACTCGCTGCACTTGCCAAAGGTTGTAACGGTCTGATATTTTTCATCCTGATCTGCGGTCGAGTCTGCGGTTACGGCAATGCACATCTCGTCAATATCGCCCATGACGGTTTTGAAAGCGCCCTTTGGAATGACGATTGTATATTCCTCTCCCGGCTTAAGAAGGAAATCCTGATCCGAACCGACAGTTATCTGGTTTTTGCCGTCGAAGCCCCACTCGCGGTAGCTTGCTACCCTTACAACGCAGGTTGCCTGGTCGAGGAAATAACCGTCATCCGAAAAGATGCCCTTGGTATCCATTGTTGCGATCTTTGTTCCGTCCCTGTCGACTATATAAGCCTCGATATTTTTGTTTATTGAAAACGGAACCGAGAAATCGATCGTTGCGGTTACCTGGTTTACCGTTGCCGTTGCAATGATATCCGGCGGATCGATGATCGACGGGCCGAGCTCAAACAGCACGCTGAAGCTGCCGGGCTGACCCGAGCTCAGTCCGTTTTCCGGTACCGAAATGCTGATTCCGGAAAAGGTTTCGGCTGCTGTTTTTTCGTTATAATAATGTGTCGATGCCGTTTTGCTGTACGGTGTTGCCGACTGACCGTTATGCAGATCGGTAATTAATGTAATAAACGGAATGTCGCCGTACATGTTGGAGTGAACATATGAGCTTGCTTTGCCGTCTGAGCTTTTGCTTGTAAGAGCGTTGACCCTGAACACCTTGATTTTCGGCATGCCGCTTATAAAGTCGTTTTGCTTTTCGATAACGATAAAGCTGTCGCCGTCCCTGCGCCCGAAGGGGTACAAAATTGCGGCATCTCCGGTCTTTATAAAGTCGTCAAGGGTATAGTCTCCGTTCTCGGTGATAAGCTTTACGCTGTCTATCCAGCCGAGAATCATCTTGGAAACGGCGTTGTGATCTCCTCTGCCTCCTACCATGGCATCCTCGCTGCCGACCCACGAATAGTTGCCGAAGCAGCTTTTTATAGTATAGCTGTAATAATCCGGCAGGCCGAGCAGATGTCCCGTCTCGTGGCGGATCGTCTCGACATTAAGCTCGTGAAGCAGACAGGCACGCGGACCGATCTTTATCCCGTCATATTCCTTTTCGAAGAGAAGATTTGTCACATAGCTCCAGAACGTGCTGCCCCAACCGCTGTTGTCTCCTGCAAAGTGCAGATAAAGACCGTCGATATACGAACTTCCGTCGGCGTCGTACTTCGAATAGTCGATCTGATCGTCAAAGGCGTCCAGTACCTCACGGTAAAGAGTGGATATTCCGTTTTTTACATAGTAATCTCTCTCATGCTCCGCTGTGTACCAGTCAATAACATCTCCGCTGATTTTCAGCTTGCTGTATGAGGATTCAAGGTAAAAGCTGCTGAGCGAGTCCTCGCCGAAAAAGGCATTTTCGGCTGTTTCGCGCGTATTTTCCTTGTCATGAGGCATGTCCGGAAAATCGACAAGGAAAACAAGAGCCTTTGCTTCGCCCGAGGTCGGCATGTTTGAAGGATTGCTTGTGGAAACGATGTTTGCAATATCCTTTACATTGAGCTTTTGGTCGGCGTTTACGGTAAAGGTGGAGTAAAACGGCTTGTTAAGCTCATCAAGCGTCTGCATAAAGTTCTGACGTTCTTCAAGCGAGCCGTCCGCCTCGTATTCGGCAAGCATTTCGGAATCCGGCATGTCTGCAGAGGCAGGCAGAGTGTCCTGCTTGCTTGGTTTGTCATTTTCGAATCCGCTTTCCGGCTCCTTGATTTTTGATAAATAGTCCGAAGCGTCCTTTGCGTTTGCCGTGCCTTCGTTTAGAGACTCAGCCGATATGCCGAATATGCCGAAGCAGTTTGAGAAAAGCAAGCATACCGTAAATAAAAATGCGAGAAAACGTGGTTTTTTCATTCTGATCAACCCTTCTTTAGCTTTTGATTTTTGTGGATGCGCTTTTTTGGTCGGGTAAAAAAAGAGCCTTTTCCCGGTCGCCTTGAATTTTTTGAGTAAACAAAAGAAATAAAAAGAAAACGGATTTAAGACTCTTTGCTGATAGTATATAATAAGTATACCATCTGCTCTTTGATAAGTCAATAAATCAAAGGCGGTTTTGACGAAAAAACGCGAAATTTGTCAATTTTTTGAGTAAACCTTCATTTCAACTCCGCAGTCCTGTATCAGAATGTCGCTTGGAAGGCGAGAAATTTTCCACGTTATATAAGCATCTCCGGCAGCACCGGAAATATTAAAGACTTGGATCAAATATACAACCGGGCGCCACTCGTAAGGAACAAGAAAAAAGGCGGCTGTAAGAATGATTCCGAAAAGGACAATCGGCGCGAGTGCTATAAAAATGTACGCCCTTTTGTCATAATAATCAGAGCTTCCGGCAAAGGCGTACATGCCGGTAAAGCCGTATTTTATCTTTTTCGTTCCGCAAAGCTTCATTGCAATGCCGTGGACCAGCTCGTGCAGGATTATATATAAAAACATCAGGACGGCAAAAACGATAATTCTGAGTGCTGTACCGGAATTTCTTTCGGGAGGATTGGGAAGCCAAATAAAAATGAACATGACAGCTATCATCAGAATACAAATTGCAAATGCTGTCAGATTAACGATAAGCGCCGGCTTTTTGTCATTTTGCAGATTTACTTTGTATATTTCCCTGTACCCCTCGGGCAAAACCTCGGTTGACCTCATGCTGTACCCCCGTAATATTATTAAAAACACCCCGGCCGAACTGCCGGTTTTATAAAAGTTTAGCCGATTTTTAAGGAAAAGTCAATAGTGTCCCACCTTGAAAAAACCGAAAGAGCAATTAAAAAGTATCCGCTCCTGTGCTAAAATGTCCAAAGAAGACCGCTTTTTTTCGTGTTTTGCACGGAAGAAGCTTTAAAAAACAGCAGAAACCGACACAAAACAGCTTCGGTGTTGTTCAGATTTGGTAAGAGCTCCTTTATAATAGAGTCATCAAAGGAGGTATAAACCATGAACACAGATAAAATTTACGCAGAACAGCTTGCAAACGAATACGCACCGAAGGACACCTCAAAGGTCGTCGCCCTAAAGAAGCTTGACGCAAAGGCAAAAAGCCCGGCACATATCTTTGCATATACCTTCGGCACGGTATTTGCCCTCATTTTCGGCGTCGGAATGTGCCTTGCAATGGGACAGATAGGAAACGGAGGAACAGAGTCGTTTGTCCTCGGTATTGTTGTCGGCATTGTCGGAATGATAGGAATGAGCGTTAACTATCCGATCTATAAAAAAATTCTCGAAAACGGCAAAAAGAAGTACGCTTTTGAAATTATGGAGCTGGCAAAGGAAATCAG
>CAKSER010000008.1 GCA_934447715.1 uncultured Eubacteriales bacterium
GAAAAGCCCGTTTTATCCCGAATTTTTTCCTTGACATTGTCAATGCTGTCGCCCGACACAACCTCGAGCGTTAAATTCGCTTGCCCGACAATTGTCAAGTCAATGTAGATCTCAATTGCGCTTGCCGTTATCGGCACAATGCAGAGCACCGTACATACGGCAAGCAGGATACTGATCAGTCGTTTTTTCATCTATCGTTCCCTCCGTTTTCGTGTATATCGGCTCAGTCAAGAGCGGTTATGGTAATGGTGCCGCTGAACCCCTCAAGAAGTGTATTGTATTCCGATTGCTCAAATAAAAATTTCAATGTTATATCTCTGGCTGATGCGTCATACATTCTGTTGAAGTTAAAGAAATGATAGTCGTTACTATACGGAAGTTTTGTTCCATCTCTTTTTATGCGTGTGATATTCCTGCAAAAATCTGCATCCTCACTGCTGTCTGTCATTTGGATGCCATAATAACCGGTATTACCGGAAGCGTTTGAGCTGACTCCGAGAGAGCCGCTTATGACGATATTGTATATATGCCCCTTTTTCAGCCTAATTTCATTTCCGGAAGCTGAAATCAGACCGCCTCTGTTTATTTTTGTGGTAAATTCAATTCTTGCGGCATGGTTTTGAAGAGTAGCCACCCCTGTTGATGCTTTTGCATGAAAATACCCGGAACTTCCGCCGTTCTGACCGGGGTCGCCTTTGTCACCCTTATCTCCCTTGTCTCCCTTTTCGCCGGGGTCACCTTTGTCGCCCTTGTCACCCTTTTCGCCGTTAACACCGTCTGTGCCGTCAATTCCCGCAGCCTTTACCCCGGTGTCGGTTTCTCCGATCCACCAGTTGCCGTTCTCGCCGATAAACGGGGTGTTGCCGTCCGCACCGTCCCTACCGTCTTGCCCGTTTATGCCGTTTGTTCCGTCCTTGCCGGCGGCGCCGTCTTTTCCGTCGATTCCGTCTTTTCCGTTTATACCATCCTTGCCGTCAACACCGTCCTTGCCGTCAGCGCCGTCTCTGCCATCCGCACCTTTTAATACGGTAAGGTCATACAGATTCAGCCATAATTCATCGCCGACATAACGCCATTGCAGGGTGTTTTCGCTTACACGGAACTCCGGTGTTTTTCCGTTTGCTCCGTCCTTACCGTTCTGTCCGGTAGGACCTGTGATGTCAGCTATCGCAACAAGGTTCTGCCACTCATCGCCCTCATAGCGCCACTGTATGTGGGTTTCGGCTCGCTGCACCTCTATGCTTTTGCCGTTGATGCCATTTTTGCCGTCGACACCGTCAATTCCGTCCTTGCCGTTTGTACCGTTTATTCCGTTCTTACCGTCGGCACCGTTAGAACCGTTTATGCCGTTAATTCCATCTTTGCCGTTGATGCCGTCTTTGCCGTCGGCTCCGTCCTTGCCGTTTTCTCCGGCAGCGCCCCGCAGCTCGGAAAGTGCCACAAGGTCGTGCCAGTCGGTTTCATCGCTGTACTTCCACTGGATCGCCGTGCCGTTGCTCCGCACCTCCGGCAGTGCGGTGTTGGTTTTTTCCGTTTTGCCGCATCCTGCGACAAAAACGATGCAAAGTACAATGATAATGCAATATATTCGTTTCTTCATTTTAAGTTACCTCCGTTCAGATATTGTGATCGGTATTTATCTGCAAACATGGCGACTCCCTGCTTTAAGACCTCCATCTGGGTTTTCAGATAATATTCATCCTCAAACATAGCATAATGAACGCAGGCGCGGACGAAGATAAAAATCAGCGGTGTGATTACCGTATAGGGAATGCCTATTTTCGGCTCCAGCCGCTTGGCATACTCGGTATAGCGCTCGTTTACGCCCTCAAAGAATTTCTTGCCGTGTTCAATATATTTCGGATGGGTATAGATCTGATACATCAGCCGATATTTCTTGCCGTGTTTTTTTGCCGTCCAGTAGGGAACCTCCTTCACAAACCGGACGACATCCTTGGGGTCGGTGGGCGCCATCTCCATAAAGTCGTCCTCAACCTTTTCCATACAGTATGCGGTCGACTCAATAATCAGTTCATCCACACTGTTAAAGTAGGAATACAGATTTCCCGTCGTGCAGCCGCACGCTGCCGCCAAAGCCTTGATGCCCGTTCCCGTCAGCCCGTTTTCGGCATAGCATTCAAAGCATTTTTCCATCATTTCGCGCTTGCGCGCGTTGTGCTGTTCCTCTGTCGCTCTCATATACGCCACTTCCTTCTTGATAATTAACTAATCATTTAATTATAGTATAGCATAGAATTATGGTATTTTCAAGAGCGGCTTGCAAAAAAAGCATGATAAAAAGGGACAGTCCTATATCTGTTGACTGTCCCATCCGTTATGTATTTTCTTTTGATACGGGCGAAGAGCGGCGACGGCGCGATATGTACATTCACAAGCCTGCTAAGCAGCTCCTTCGCCTCAAAAGCTGCGGTGTCAATCTCCGGCTCAAAAAACTGCGCTCCGCTAAGGATATAGCTCTTGACTGCGGCATATTCCTCTTCAGTCATCAGCTCCTTTGCAAGATTATCGCAAAAAACCGGATGCTCTTCATTTTCTGCATAAAACGCCCGTCCGAACAGGCTCAAAAGAGCTGTAATACTGGCTTTATCATTCATTTCCCTGTCCTCCGTATTTCTCTTCCATTTCTTTTGTATCTGCCGAAAACAGCTCAAGCGCCCGGGCTTGGATGCAGGAAAGCGAACCTTGATCCGCATCTGCAAACTCGCGCCTTATTCTCGCGGAAGCGACTGCGTGGCTGTCACTCTCTCTGCTTTCATCCGCTTCTGAAAAGAATTTCTGAAGCAGCGAAGGATCGCATGAGTAATGAAGCTCCACAAGCTTTGCACGGTATTCAAGCTCGATGGGGGTGATCCCCGGGAATTGCTTCATGTCAACAGCGTGCTGCGCCTCGTGCTTAAGAAGCGAAACAAGAAATTTCTCGCTTTCAAAGTCATACGCCTGCTCAACGCAGTTGATTCTGCCGTCAGGCGAAGTCCAGCCACCCGTACCGTATCTGCCGAAGGTCAGATAATCCATCCAGCCTCTGAATACAAAGCCCCTTAAAATGTTGACCGTATATTCTGCCGTGCCTCCCGGCAGCTCGACACGGTAGACTTTCGGAATCGTTTCACGCCATATATAAGGACCGTAATAGCCCTGCGTTTTCCCGAAAAGCGAATGAAAGCCGTTTGCCTCAAACACCGACGAAAGCTGCCCGGTCAGAAGTGCTTCGTTTGCATCCGGCATGTTCAAAAGCTCTCTCAGCCCTGCAAGCAGCCTGCCTGCCGCCTCCGGCTCCGGCAAACCGCAATAAAAGGCGTCGCGAAAATAGATCTGATACAGACGCAGGATATCATTAAGAATATCCGGTATATCGTATGTACGGTATTTCCGATCTTCAAAAATCGCGGTATATAAAGGGAGAATGTCCTTAAATTCCCCGTGATCGCGCATATATGCAATCGCGCCTTTTATATCCCCGTTTACAAAAAACCGGCTGATCTGCATAGCTTTATCTCCTCTGTTTCATCTGTTTTGAAGGTTCGCCTGCGCGGCATTACGCCCAAACGGTCTCTTGAAGCTTTGCGACAGAGCAGCCCTTGCTTTCATAATAGGCAAGCAGCTCCGGCAGCTTCTTTTTGTCGTAGCTTGTGATGCAGTCCGAAAGAACATGAACGGTATATCCGCTTTTTGCCATATTGAAGCAGGTGGACTTAATGCATGCCGCAGCATCTGCACCGGCAATATAAAACTCCGTAATACCGTTCTCCGAAATGAAAGCAGCAAAAGTCTCGCTCGTAAGTGCATTGCTTTTTGACTTTGTAAAAATATAATCGGATACTACCTTCAGCTCCGGCACAAAGTCCGCACCGTGCGTACCGGGCTTAAAGGTTCTCGTCCCTAGGCTGAGGTTGTTATGCTTAATATAAGTGATTAACTGCCCGTTTTTTTCTGCCCGGTCTATTGCCTCATTGACATTCAAAATAATTTCCCTGTAATTTTTCGTAATATCATTTTGCAGGTCGATTACGACCAGCGCGCTGTTTTTCATATTATTTTCCTCTGTATTCTTTTATTTCGGCAGCCGTTGCCGGCATTTTAATTTCTTCGGTTTTTCCGTCTCTGAAGCAGATCACGCAGGTGTATCTGCACTTCGGACAAAACAGAGGAAAATCCTCCAGCACCGTATGCGACCTGAGCTGTGTTCTCGTTTTCCCTCCGCATTTCGGGCAGAGGAGCCAGTCTGTTTTTGTTTTTAAAGCCTCAATCATTCATACCTCCTTGCCTTTCCTACGATGCAGAGGCAGAAGCACCGCCCCTGTTTTACGTTTTCTCATGCATTTTCCTCCCGTACCGCCGATATTGCACCTCTGTATGCCTGCTCCAAATGGGATTTTATAAGCTCCTCGTCATATTTCAGCGAATTGTTTGCGATAATGCTTGCGTACCCGTGGGCAAACAGAAAAACCGTCAAAAAAACCTTTTTCGTCTGCTCCATACCGATTCCCAGGGCATTCTGCATAGCAGAAAGAACCGGAAAAAGCTCTTTAGCATCTATTAATTCAAGCAGGGTGCTTCCGCAAAAGAAGTCCGACTGAAAAAGGAAGCGGAACAAATGCGGCTCATTGATTGCAAAGCGGATATAGTTCATTCCGATTCCGAGCATAACGCCGTTTTGCGGGCTTTTTATATTCATCAGGTATTCCGAATGATAAAGGTCTGCCTTTGCATAAACCGCCCTTTTAAGCTCCTCGATCGTCGAAAAATGATACATGACCGGCTGCGTGGAGCAATTAAGCCTTTCGGACACCGTCCTTGCGTTGATATTCTCCGCGCCTGCTTCGCGTGCAATCGCGAAGGCTGCATCGATGATCATTTCCTTTGTGACTTTTACTTTTGCAGGCATATTCGCACCTCGATATATAATTTGAATTATGTATAACTTGAATTATATATCAAAAACAATTTTCTGTCAAGCGTTAAGGAACAAATTCGGCAAATAGATGTGATTTAGATTCTGCCGCTGTCTGCAGCTTTGACTACCGATCGGTAGTATATTAGACAAATTAACGGCGGCTGTGCCGAAGCGGACACAAGCCGCACTTTTTTAAATTTCGTATACGTTTTGTATACACTTAATCCGATATCTTCAAAGCCTATATTCGTACCATTCGTCGTCGGTCTTTTCAAAACCGCAAGAAAGGAACATGCGCTTGCTCTGATCGTTAAAGGAATAAATGTTCGCCCTTACAAGGCTCATTTTCTTTTCCTTTGCAAGCTTCAGCATTTCGCGAACGCATCTGCGCCCGATATGCCGGTTCTGAAATTCCCTGCAAACCACAATAGAAATCTCGCCGTTATCGCGAAGCGAAACATCTCCGACAAGCACGCCGCGGTATTCGATATAGTAGCAATCGCCGTGTGCGCAAAGATAGTCGTACATAGCGTGAAGCAGCTCAAGGTCATACGGAGTGTCGCGATTATCCACCTGCTTGCAGAGGTCGACATCCTGATACCACAAAAGCGACACCTCGTCATTTCTGTAATAAGGTACAAGCCTGATTTCGCTGTCTACAATTCTTTTTTCCATTTCAATCTCCCAAAATAAAAACCGGGGTATTACAGCTCAAGGCGCATGAAAACAAGCTCCTGAAAGCCTGACTCTCTGGAATTAAAGCCCTTGGGATTTCTGCCGTATTCAACAAATCCGGTGCTTTTATACATAGAAATTGCCCTTTGATTGTCCGCAACCACGCTAAGCTCCAACTGGATATATCCTGCCTCCTTTGCGCATTTAATGCAGGCATCCATCAGCGCGCGGCCTATTCCGAGCCCCCAATATTCCTTTATTACACTGATGCCGAATTCGGCACGGTGCCTTACCTTGTACTTTGCTCCGACCGCACTGATTCCGGAAAGTCCGACAACCCTGCCGTTTGCTATTGCAATCAGCTCGATTTCGTTTTGGCTTTCTTCCTTCTTCTTTAAAAATTCCGCTTCGTTTTCCGGATTATGCTGACTTTCATCAACATAGGACAAAAGATAATCGGTTTCGGTATGAGTGAGATTGAAGATCTCAAGCACAGCGCCGCCGTCGGAAGCTGCCGCGTTTCTTATAATGATTTTCTCTCGATTCTTTAAAATAATTTCTTCACTGTATTTCATCTGTTCTGTCTCCTGAAACTACGAGCTCAAAGCTCCTTTATATACATTTCCTCAACCGTGCCGAGAGAGGACTGCAAATTTACAGACTATTTCTGTCGCAGATTTTTTTATATCAGCTTTTTCCCCATTTCGATTCTTACCTCGTGCCGCTCCGGGTCGGTGTTTGAATAGGAATAAAGGTCAAAGCCGACAATTTCAAAGCCGCTTTTTTTATAAAATGCGATTGCCGCCTCGTTGCAGGACTGCGTTTCGAGAATCGCCATCCGTGCTCCTACATCGACTGCCTCCTTTAAAATCACATTCATAAGCCTTGTTCCGACACCGCAGCGTCGCTCACCGCTTTCAAACACGCAGATATTGCTGATCCTGAAGCGGTTGTTCCAATTTTCTGTCGAACCTTCGGCATAACCGATCAGCCTTCCGTTTTCAAACGCGCCGAACGCAACCGGATTTTCGAGCCAGTCGCCGAAGAATACGTCATCAAAGGATTTTTCAACTGTCGTATCAAAAGCTCTGTATTCTATTCGAAAACCGCCGTCAAAGGCAGAAATATCATAATATCCGTTCGTTTTATACCGGGCGGTAAAGCTTTTACCTAAATATTCATCCCGATTCAACGGTATAATTTCCATTTCGAATTCCCTTTTTATCGTTTACGTATTTTCCGCACCGTACAGCCTGAAAAACCGGCAAACATGCCGCTTAATAAGCTGTTCTACCTCATTTTCCCTCTCCGGCTCGCGGTCGCAGAGATTGATCCAGACTGTGACAGGGAGACAAAGCTGCGCCGCCATGATCTCGGGATCATCGCCCTTCAGCCTGCCGTTTGCCAAAAGAAGTTTTATAAGTCCGGTATAATAGCTCATGACATCGGTATAGTTCTGCTTAGTCTGAAGCTCGCTCAGCTTCGGATTTCTGAACTGCTCGATCGTCAGCATCCTGCGCGACCGGCTTATCGTTTTATCATGCAGGATATAGCGGATGTGAAAAAGAATCATCCTGAGCGCATCGTCCGCGGTCATGTCCTTTTTGTCCTTTATAAAGTCGGGATCATTCCAATCTGCCCGTGCAAAAACAGAGTGCTTTCCGTATTCCTCCAGAGTCGTTTTGATCAGCTCGTCGAGGATTTCCTGCTTGCTTTCGAAATGGCTGTACAGCGACGCCTTACGGATGCCGACCGCATCTGCGATCCGGGAGATAGAGGTTGCCTCATAGCCCTGCACCGAAAAAAGCTCAAGCGCCGCTTCAAGAATCTCTTTTCTTTTATTGCCTCTTTCCATCCGTCAGCTTCCTCCCGTCGGCTTTTATCATTTCAATTATAGCTACCGATCGATAGGTTGTCAAGGGAGAGCGGATAAATTTTAAAACAGACAAAACCAAAATGAGCCCGGCATATACCGGACTCATTTCGTTTTTAAACCCAATATTCTTTTTTGTTTTTCGGATCTGCCCGATCCATTTGGTCTTTTTAAGGATTACTTGTTAACAGCGTCCTTAAATGCCTTACCTGCCTTGAAAGACGGAAGCTTTGCAGCAGCGATGTTAAGAGTCTCGCCTGTTCTCGGATTTCTTCCGCTGCGAGCGCCTCTCTGCTTAGCCTCGAATGTGCCGAAGCCGACAAGAGCGATCTTTTCGCCGTCTGCAACTGCCTCTACAACTGTATCTGTAAATGCAGCAAGAGCAGCCTTTGCGTCCTTCTTAGAGAGATTAGCCTTCTCGGCAATTTTTTCGATGAGTGTATTCTTATCCATTTTTTTATCCTCCTGTGAGTTATTTCAAATTAAATTTACTTTACACATTATACACTAAACAATTCCATTTGTCAAATTTTTATTGTATTTTTTCCTGTTTTTTAGGATTTTTAAGCATTTTACTTATTTTAAGGCAGTATAAATCCCACATTTTTACAAATCTGCCTTTTCTGACTTGCATTTTTTATCCAGTTTTATTAAAAAACCTGTTGACATCCGATCATAAGCATGTTATTATAGTGTATCAAATGAGACACTTTTTGTTTCATTGAAACATTTTACGGTACTTACGGAATGTAAAAATGAAGGATATTGAAAAATGCGCTGCCGGGGTCAGAAAAAACCGCCTTTTTTCGTCTCTTTCGGAGCAGGCGCTCAAAAGGGTTTGTAATGACGACGGCTGCTATATAAACAGCTATCAAAAGGACAATACTATCTACTGCAAAGCAGATTTCCGGTCTGCTGTCGGAATTATTCTGTCCGGCAGTGTGTCGGTTTATAAGACGGTCGGAAAACGGCGCACCCTGCTTAACATTTTAAAGGAGGGGGACATTTTCGGCGTTGCGTCGATGTTCGGAGAGGTCGAAAGCTATGTGACCGCGATCGTCGCAAAGGAAAGCACCGAGGTGATTTTTATCACACACGAAATCTGCGAAGAGCTTGTACGCTCCGAGCCGGATTTTGCTGTAGCGTACATTTCGTTTCTTTCAGACCGCATCCGGTATTTAAACAAAAAAATATCCTCCTATACCGCCCCGAGCGCCGCAGCAAAGCTTGCAGGATACCTTCTGCAGGAAAACCGCCGCAGGCTGAATATGACCCAGCTTGCCTCGGCACTGAATATCGGAAGAGCATCGCTTTACCGCGAGCTTGACGAGCTGGAGGCTGCCGGGATTATAAAAAAAGACGGTCAGGACATTCAGATAATCGACAAAAACGCGCTTACTTTGATCCTTGCAGGCGAGGATAGCTGATTTTAACTTACTCCTGCCGAAAAGAGCCGCACAAGCTTTGCCGGCCGCGACAAAAGGAGTATTGCCGCAGGATGCACCGCTTTATACGGCATATACGGCAAAACCGCACGGATAACAAAATATTTATATATAAATCAAAGGAGAAAAATCATGAAAAAAATAACAGCACTGCTGCTTGCGTCGCTTATGATGCTTGCCGTTCTTTGCGGATGCGCAAAAAACGATTCTGACGGATCAAAGGAATCCGACAGCAGCCGCGCGGAAACCACCGACAAAATACCGGAGGTATCCGACAGCACATCCGACAATTCAACAGACGAAGCACCGGACACGGACGTGCCGGACGAAACCGAAATCAGAATCGGAACACTCAAAGGTCCGACCGGAATGGGAATGGCCAAGCTCATTTCTGATTCCGCAGAAAACGCTCAGTACAAGGTTGAGCTGTACTCCGCTCCGGACGACATTACGGCAGATATTATATCCGGCGATCTTGACATTGCCGCAGTTCCTGTCAACCTCGCAGCCGTTCTGAACAAGAAAACAAACGGCGATGTTCTTATCGGCGCGGTCAACACTCTCGGCGTTCTCTATCTTCTTGAAAACGGAAACACCATCTCGGAAATAAGCGATCTTAAGGGCAAGACAATCTATGCAACAGGTCAGGGCTCGACTCCGGAATATATTCTCAACTATATTCTTGAAAAGAACGGAATCGATCCCGAAAAGGATGTAACAATCGAGTATCTTGCAGAGCATGCAGAGCTTGCAACACAGCTTGCAGGCAACAGCGTTTCTATCGGAATGCTTCCCGAGCCGAACGTCACATCCGTTCTCATGCAGAACGAAAATGTAAGAGTTGCTCTTGACATGACAGAGGAATGGGGCAAGGTCAGCGACACCGATCTGGTTCAGGGCTGCATAGTCGTTTCCCGTGAGTTTGCAGAAAAGCACGAGTCGCTTCTTTCTAAGTTTATTAGCGACTACAAGGCATCTGTCGACTTTGTAAACAACAATATATCCGAGGCTGCTTCCCTTATCGCAGAGGCAGGAATCGTACCGAAGGCTCCGATTGCAGAAAAGGCTCTTAAGAGATGCAACATCGTCTGCGTCACCGGTGAAGAGATGAAAAACATGGTTAAAAACATGCTTTCGGTTCTCTTTGAGGCAAAGCCGGCTTCTGTCGGCGGAGAGCTGCCGGGAGATGATTTTTACTACTTCTTTAAGTAATCAATTTTCGGCTTTTTAAGCGGATTTGAATTTTTATATTTTCAAATGAAAAAAGAAAAAAAGCAGAGCACTGCTTTTAAAAGGATCGTGACCACGGCAGCATCGGTTCTGCTGTGGATTGCGGTCTGGTGGATTATTTCGGCTGCAGTCAATAAGGAGCTTCTTGTCCCTTCGCCGATTGTGACCGCAAAAAGGCTTTTTGAGCTTGTCACCGCCGCGGCGTTTTGGCGCTCGGCAGGAACATCGCTTCTTCGAATTCTTTTAGGCTATTTTTTCGGAGTTATCCTCGGAACAATTCTTGCAATCGGCTCATCCGCATGCGAGCTCTTTAACAGGCTGACCTCGCCGCTGAACACCGTGATCAGGGCGACCCCGGTATCATCGTTTATAATTTTAGCCCTTGTGTGGCTGAAGTCCGGCAGGGTGCCGTCGTTCATCGCTTTTTTAATGGTCACTCCGATTGTCTGGAATCAGCTGAAAGCCGGGCTTAAGAATGCAAACGGCGAGCTTCTTGAGATGACAAAATGCTATAAGCTCTCACCGTTTCAAAGCATTCGGTACTTCTGGCTTCCGACTGTCATGCCGCAGCTTATATCTGCGCTTACTACATCGCTCGGATTTGCGTGGAAAGCGGGAATTGCCGCAGAGGTACTCTGCACGCCGAGAAATTCGATTGGCAAGGAAATATACGAATCTAAGCTGTATCTTGAAACGCCGGATCTCTTTGCGTGGACAATTGTCGTTGTCATTTTCAGCCTTATAATCGAAAAGCTGCTCAAGCTGGCATTAGGGCGTGCATCGCGCAATATGCAGGAGGTGGAAAAATGACGCTTTCGGTAAATGAAATATGCAAAAGCTATAGCGAAAAGGTCGTTCTTGACAGGTTCTCATGCGAATTTACAAAAGGCATCAATTTTCTTACCGGAAGCTCCGGAATCGGCAAAACTACGCTGCTGCGTATAATTTGTGGGCTTGAAAAGCCGGATTTCGGCAGCATAACCGGACTTGTCGGCGCTCCTGCCGTAATGTTTCAGGAGGACAGGCTGCTTCCGTGGTGCTCGGCGCTCGAAAACGTGTTCTGCCCGTTCGGCAAGGGTGCAAAGGCTTCGGCCTCCGAAATTCTTCTTAAGCTGCTTATAGCCAAAGAGGATCAGGAAAAGCTTCCTTCAATGCTTTCCGGAGGAATGCAGCGAAGGGTCGCTCTTGCGCGCACTCTTTTATTTGCAAAAAGGCGAGGCGGAAATGTCATCCTGCTTGACGAGCCCTTCAAGGGGCTTGACAAGGAGACAAAAGAGGCTGTCATGTCAGCCTGCAGAGCGCAGCTCGAGGACAGGATCACAATTATCGTAAGCCACGACATTACAGATCAGGACATCAAGGACGTTAAAAGCGGCATCAACACGATATCGATCTGCTGACCTCGGCAGGAAAGCATAAATCAGACCGTTAAAAGCATCAAATCCCTCTGTGCATTTAAAGCACGGAGGGATTTTTTCATGTATTGACCGAATATCGGTTCGATTATTTTTTACACACCTTGTTAAGAAGCTCGGTCATCACAAGGAGCAGGACGGCAAACATACCGAGGTAAAACGGGTAAAGCCCTACGCTTATATACTGTGCTGCAAGTCCGAATACCGGCGGCGCAACGGTTGATCCGATATATGCACTTGCCATCTGCATTCCGACAAGCGACTGTGAATTCTCTTTGCCGAAGTTATCCGGCGTAGAGTGAATTATACACGGATAGACAGGCGCAGCACCGAGACCGACCGTAACAAGCCCTGCAAGCGCAGCTGCGTTTCCCTTAAACGGCAGGGCAATCATTATTGTTCCTAAAAGCATGATTACAGTGCCGACCCTGATCATTTTCCTGTCGCCGAAGCGATCCGCGACAAAGCCGTTTGCAAAGCGTCCGACTGTTTCTCCGAGATAAAACAGTCCGGCAAAGCGTGCTGCGGTTTCGACATTTACATTTCTGAAATTGACAAGATAGCTGCTCGCCCACAGCCCTGCGGTTGCCTCAAGGGCGCAATAGCCGAGGAATGCCAGCATTACAAACGGCACGCCCTTTATCCTCAGTGCTTCGCCGATCGAAAGCGCTTTTGCCTGCTCATCTCCGTCCGTCTGCCTTTTCCAAAGCGGAAGCGAAAGCACAAGAATAACAACAAGAACCGTCTGAAGTATTCCGACCGTGCGGTATCCCGACTGCCATCCGAGCCTTTTTTCAAGGCACAGGCTCATTATATTCGGGCTGATAGTAACTCCGACTCCCCAAAATGCGTGAAGCCAGCTCATATGCCTTGACGAGTAGTGAAGAGCCACATAGTTATTAAGGGCTGCATCTACCGCACCGGCTCCGAGTCCGTACGGAATCGAGACAATGCACAGCAAAGCAAAGCTTGACGAAAAAGAAAATCCGAACAGGGCGACAGCGGTCAGCGCCACACTTACCGCCGTAACTACACCTGTGCCGAATTTCTTTATCAACCTGCTCGAAAGCAGGCTTGAAACGATTGTTCCTCCGGCAATTATCATCGAGATAATCCCGGCATATGAAAGCGGCACCCCGAGCGACTCCTGCATTACAGGCCAAGCCGATCCGAGCAGCGAATCCGGCAGCCCGAGGCTTATAAACGACATATATATAATTGCAAGCAGAAAAGAAAACATTTTTATCCCTCTGACCGGCTTACGGACAAAGCGCCCGATTCAGGTCTGTATCAATCAAAAAGCCCTTGCCGTCCGACAAAGGCTTTTATATCTGCGGAATTTATGAAGCCTTAATGAGCCTCTTCTCCGTCTGTATGCTTATGTCCTGCGCAGCTGTTGCAGCATCCGTCGCAGCCTGTATTGATGTTATGCTCGATGCCGTGCTTGTTATAGTAATCGGCAATTGCAGCCTTAACAGCCTCCTCTGCAAGCACAGAACAGTGCAGCTTTGCGGGGGGAAGTCCGTCGAGTGCCTCGACTACTGCCTTATTTGTAAGCTCGAGCGCTTCGTCAAGCGGCTTTCCCTTGATAAGCTCTGTTGCCATCGACGAGGTTGCGATTGCAGAGCCGCATCCGAAGGTCTTGAACTTAACGTCAACTATAATATTATTCTCTATCTTGAGATATATCTTCATTATATCGCCGCAGACTTCGTTTCCGACCTCTCCGATCGCGTCTGCATCCGGTATTTCTCCGACATTTCTCGGGTGGTTAAAATGATCCATTACCTTTTCGCTGTAAATCATACTGTTTCCTCCTGTCCTCTTCTATCTGCAGTAAATTTTTTCAATCAGTCAAGCTTGCCGTACTTGCTCTCATCATAGAGAGGGCTCATTTTTCTCAGCCTATTTACGACCAGCGGCACCTTTTCGAGGATATAATCAACATCCTCTTCGGTGTTCTCGTGCGAGAGCGAGATTCGAAGCGATCCGTGTGCAACCTCGACCGGAAGACCGACCGCAAGCAGTACATGAGACGGTTCAAGCGAGTTTGAAGAGCAAGCTGAGCCTGTCGAAGCGCATATTCCCTCGTTATCAAGCATCAGAAGGAGGCTTTCTCCCTCGATAAATCTGAAAGCAATATTGAGATTTCCGGGCAGACGCTTGTCCATTCCGCCGTTGACAATCGAATACGGAATCTTGGAAAGTCCGTCTGCCAAGCGGCCTCTCATCTTCTTTATTCTGTCGTTATCCGGCATCTTTGCAATTGCAACCTCAAGCGCCTTTGCAAGTCCGGCGATATATGCGACATTTTCGGTTCCGGCTCTTTTTCCTCTTTCCTGTCCGCCGCCGTCGATAAGATTGAGGCATTTTGTGCCGCTTCTTATATAAAGCAGTCCGACGCCCTTCGGGGTGTGGATCTTGTGACCGGAAATCGAGAGAAGATCAACTCCGAGGTCGTTTACATCGATCGGAGCATTGCCGATTGCCTGAACGGCATCTGTAAAGAAGGTAACCTTATGAGCCTTTGCAACGGCAGCAAGCTCCTTTATCGGCAGAATCGAACCGATTTCGTTGTTTGCATACATGATTGCAACAAGCGTTGTATCCGGTCTGATTGCCTTTTCGAGCTGCTCCGGATAAACCTGTCCGTCGTGATCGACAGGCAGATATGTTACCTCGAAGCCCTCCTTTTCAAGAGCCTTCATTGTATTGATGACCGCATGGTGCTCGATTGCTGTTGTTATAAGGTGCTTGCCCTTTTTGATATTTGCATGTGCAACGCCCTTGATTGCCCAGTTGTCGGATTCCGAGCCGCAGCCGGTAAAGTAGATCTCATTCGGCTTTGCACCGAGAAGACCTGCGATTTTTTCTCTGTATCCGAGAAGCTCCGCAGCCATGTCTCTTCCCTTTTTGTAAATGCTCGACGGATTGCCGTACTTGTCCTTGAAATACGGCAGCATCGCCTCAAGAACCTCCGGGGATACCGGAGTCGTCGCGGAATTATCCGCATAAACAAATCTTTCCATATATTTTCACCCTTGTATTATTATTTTATCATATGAACAGTCTTTCATATCCACATCCTATTTTATACTTTTATTTCCCCGATTGCAATAGGATATCAAGTTTTTTTATGTTAAATATCTATTAAAAAATTTGTATTTTCAGATAAACATTTTCTGTTTTTTTGACAAAAAAAGTTTTTAAAAAACCTATTGACAAACCGGCTTCGACATGGTATAATATCATCCGTTGTCAGACGAAATTTACTTGCTTGAATTTCGGTTGATTTAATATGCTGGTGTGGCTCAATGGCAGAGCAGCTGATTTGTAATCAGCAGGTTGATGGTTCGACTCCGTTCACCAGCTCCATATGGGGGAATTCCCGAGTGGCCAAAGGGGGCAGACTGTAAATCTGTTGTCAGTGACTTCGATGGTCCGAATCCATCTTCCCCCAATTAAAAGCACTTACCTTGGTAGGTGCTTTTTTGTTGCTTTCAAAGCCTT
The DNA here is from genome assembly GCA_934447715.1 of uncultured Eubacteriales bacterium. Lineage (GTDB taxonomy): Bacteria > Bacillota > Clostridia > Oscillospirales > CAG-272 > HGM12657. The sequence continues at coordinate 15,064 of CAKSER010000008.1, forward strand.
TAAATCATCAGAAGAATTCGGAGCCCGGAAATCCCGTTCAGGATTTATGTGCTGTCAAAGCTGCAGAAAGCACCGATAGCGCAGCAAATACGGGGCAGGAAATCTCGGTCATCCCTCGCATTTTCGCCTTTTATTACACCCAAAATTCAGGAGCAGCCTTTATGCTGCTCCTGTTTTGTGTTTTTCAGTGTTTTTGCGGCGCTTTCGGCTCTTTTTGGCATTTTAAGGCTTCATCAGCTTTTTTGTCTGCTGACTTCTTATTTTAAAACCGAAATAGCCTCTGTTATCGTCTTTTCGAGTGCTTCGTGACCGTATTTGTCAACCTCTGCCTTATTCTTCTCTCCGTGGGTAAGGCAGCCTGCACCGCCGATGCATCCGCCGATGCATGCCATTCCCTCGATGAAGTTGGCATCAAGTAGATTCTTACTCTTCTTCAGCAGTGCAATCTTGCACTCCTCAATTCCGTCGCACGAGCATGCCTTTAATTCGAAGTCGTCGCCGTGCTCCTTAATTCCCTGTGCAATCGCATCTGCAAGTCCGCCGGAGCGCGCAAAGATTCTTCCGAAATACGAGGCATTGTCAAGATAGCCCTCCTCAAGGGTCGTAATATCGATATCCCTTGCATCAAACAGAGCCTGAAGCTCCTCAAAGGTCATTGCCACATCGACATATTCGCGTACAGTTTCCTTCTGAACCTCCGCCTTCTTTGCGGTGCACGGTCCGATGAATATGACCTTGCAGCCCTTTTCATGCTCCTTTAGATACTTCGCAATCGTTGCCATCGGCGACAGGTTGTGAGAAACAAACGGAAGAAGGTTCGGGAAGTTCTTTTCGATATAGCTTACAAATGCCGGGCAGCAGGAGCTTGTAAGGAAGCCCTCCTCCACCAGCTCACGGCTTTCCGCATCGGCTACCATATCCGCTCCGAGCGCAGCCTCTACGACCGCATGGAAGCCGAGCTCTTTAAGCCCCGTTATTACCTGACCGAGCTTTGCATATCTGAACTGGCTCGATATTGACGGAGCGACAACCGCATACACCTTATGCTCCGGATCGTTTGAGAACTTCTTAAGTATATCAATAACATCAAGAATGTAGGATTTATCCATGATTGCGCCGAACGGGCACTGATATACGCAGGCACCGCAGGCAATGCATTTATCGTTATCGATCGCAGCCGCCTTTTCCTCGTTCATGTGAATTGCCTTTATCTTGCAGGCGTTTTCGCACGGTCTCTTACGGCTGATAATCGCAGTGTACGGGCATATCTTTGCGCACGCGCCGCATTCCTTACATTTTGATTTGTCGATATGTGCGACATGGTTTTCGTCAAAGGAAATCGCGCCGAATTTACATACATCGTCGCAGCGGTGGGCAAGGCAGCCTCTGCAGGCATTGGTAACCTCATATCCGCCCATCGGGCACTCGTCACAGGCAATATCGATAACCTCGATTACATTCGGGTTGTCGCCGTTTCCTCCCATAGCAAGCTTTACGCGTTCTCCCAGGATGGCTCTTTCCTTATATACGCAGCAGCGCATCGTCGGAGTTTTTCCCGGAACAATCATTTTCGGAATATCCATCACGTTTTCGAGAAGGGTATCGTTAAAGGCAAGCCGGGACACTTCGCGGAGAACCTTGTATTTCAGATGTTGGACTTTGGTGTCGAATTTATGCATTTTTACCTCCTAAAAGTAGCTGACTTTAATTCGCTTGCCCATTTTCTTTAAGCAGGCGGAGAGCTCTTCAACCAGATTCATTTTAATATTGAATGTTATCGGCAGATCCGGGTTCTGGTGTGCCGGATTTACCGCTCTGCCTACGTAGAAATTGATGTCTGTTGCCTCCTCAAAAAGCAGCTGACAGATCTGCGAGGCGCCGTCGCGCCTGAAGCTCCATTCCTCATAGAGCTCGTTTTTGTCGAGCGCGTCTCTTGCGTATTCGATGACCTTATTAATTGTAATAACGCCCTCTGTAACAAGATCTACTCCTTCGATCTCGGCAATAGGCGGAACATCGCTGCGCTCGAAGTTAAGTGTTGTTTTGACCTCCTTGCCGAGGTATTTTGCGGCAATAGACGAGGTCGTTCCTCCGCAGATGATATGCTTGCCCTCTTTTGAAAAGAAGAGTGACATCATTCTGTCGCAGTCATCACGGTTTCTCGGCGGTCCGAACAGGATATTCATCGGCTCGCGCTTTCGTATCTTCACAGCGCATGCCGTTGCGTCATCGCCCGGGTGATGGCCGTATTCCTTATCGCATTGATCAACAAGCATTGTCGCAAGTGTTTTTGCGGTATAGCCTGCAACCGATATGCTCTTCATGAACTCGGCAATATCCTCCCACTTCCAGCCGAAATTAAAGGCAATTCCGATTCCGGCGTGGGGACAGCCGTCACTCATCGCGATCAGTATATCTCCGTCCTGAAGCTTGACGGACGATCTGCTCACTGTCTTTCCTTCGATATTAAGCTCCTGCTTCGGATAGTCGTAGATTTCACCGTCCCGGATAAAAATCACATCCGGATTATCATACTGGATAATCTCCGCCGATTCGTTATCAATCAGGTGAATAATCGTAAATGTCGAATAAGCCACGCCTCTCACAGAGCAGATCGGAAGCGTTGCCGCTATTGTGGAAACGCAGTCCTCAAGCTTAAGCCCCTCTGCCATCATGGTAGATATGATCTTCGAGGTGAGAGTCGAAAGAATGCTCGCCTTGACTCCGCTTCCGAGGCCGTCCGCCAGCACAATTATCGTAGAATTATCATTCTGTTCGATAACGTCAACGTGGTCTCCGCAAAGCTGCTCTCCCTCGTGATTTATACTCTTCCAGCCGATATCGGCGCACAGGTTATTCATCGCTGATCGACTCCTTTAGCTTTGTTAAGGCAATCTTCGTCTCCGCCGCGGTCTCTCCGAGAAGAGAAGCGATTTCCTGAACAATACGCATCTGCTTATCAACAACCCTGTCGGCAATTTCAACAGTCTGGCGGCTGATGCTTTCCTTCTTTTCCCTTTGCGTCTCCTCCTCCGTAACATCGCGGAGGATGCAAAGAATGAGCCTGAATTCGGTATCGTATACGACCGTCTTTTCGACGTATCTTTCATACTCGGCAAGATACTCCCGTTTGTTGTGGATATCCCTGCCGTTCGAAAGAACGGTAACGAAATCCTCCGGCGAAAGAACGCGCACCACCTGATCGCCGAGAATATCCGACGGAACACGAAGATTGAGTATTCTAAGCGCCGCTTTGTTTATCTGCTGAACCTCCAGCTTTTCGTTGAGCACGATAATTCCGTTCGGGGAGTTGCGTGCGATCGTATCGGAAAAGTTTTCCGCTTTGTCCTTTAAAAACGGGAGGCACATCGAAATCTCCGCCTTGCCCTGGAGGATCGCAACCGCCTTTTCACGGCAGGTATTGTATCCGCAGGAGCCGCAGTTAAGCTCATCGCTCGGCTTGGTTTTGCCCATCTGATGAAGCGTCTCCCTGATTTCCGCTTCGCTCGGCTCAATGCCTCTTTGCTCGATAATCATAAATTCCTTATCAAGCTCGCCCGGATCCGGTTTTTTAACCTCAAAGTCATTTTGTCCGGCATATTTTGCAACAGCAGCATAGTCCCTTATCGGCGAGCGGTGGAATTTTTCCATGACCGGCCCTCCTATACAGCTGCCGGCGCATGCCGACATTTCGATAAAGCAGCTGTGGACATTCCCGGTTTCGATATCCTTAAGCGACGATATGCAGTTTTCCATACCGTCTATCGCAAGATATGTATAATTCGGATTGTCAAGAGTCATTGTTTTTAAAATACCGCCGGTCGTCGGGAAGAACCTTGCCCGGCTGTTTTCGTTTTCATCCATTTTCTGCTCGGGCTCAATATTTTCTGCCTTCAGCCATGCTGTAAGCTCGTCGAAGGTCAGAACCGCGTCAACTATGCCGTCGTAGTGCTGCGCCTCGTCCTTTTTTGCAACACATGGACCGATAAACACGGTTTTTGCATTCGGAATGCGCCTTTTTATATCCTTGCAGTGAGCCTGCATCGGGGAAAACACATCCGCAAGATACGGAAGCAGCTTCGGGAAGTGCTTCTGAATCAGAAGATTTACCGAATGGCAGCAGGAGGTGATGATTACATCCCTTCCCTCCTCGTTTAAAAGCCGTTCGTATTCGTTTTTTACAATTGTCGCACCGATAGCGGTCTCCTCCGCATCGTAAAAGCCGAGCTTCTTTAAGGAATCGCGCATCGACTCTATTCCGATGCCGTCATAATTTGCTATAAACGAGGGTGCAAGGCTCACGACAACAGGATCTCCGCTCTGAAGCAGAACCTTGACCTTTTCGGTTTCATCGACAATCTGCTTTGCGTTCTGGGGACAGACAACAAAGCACTGTCCGCACATTACGCATTCGTTGCCGATAATATATGCCTGGTTTCCGGAAAATCTGATCGACTTTACCGGACAGTGGCGGATACATTTATAGCAGTTTTTGCAATTTGATTTTTTTAAGGTCAAGCAGTCCATAAAGTCAGCCCCTCTCTTTCATTATAGGCTCCAGTACCTTGTTTTTGAAAAAATCATCAAAATTTTCCGGCGTAATACCGGTATACACATCATCGTCAACCGACACCGTCACGCCGACACGGTTGCACTTTCCGGTACAGAAGCTGCCGGCAAGCGTAACATCGTCCTGTAAATTGTTTTTCTCTACCGCACCCTGAAAAAGACCCACGATTTTCTCGGATCCCTTTAAGTGGCAGGACGAACCCACGCATATCTGAACTATCATTTTTATTTCACCTTACTTAAAATATTGTCGTTAAAGAACTCTTTAACATTGTCCGAATTTACCGAGAAGAAGTCATCGTCAACCGTGACACAGACGCCCTGCTGACATTTTCCCATACAAAATGTGCCTGCAAGCTCAACCTTGTCTCCGATTTTAGTTTCATTAATTAAATACTGCAGCTGTTCAACAATCGGTCTCGAGCCCTTGATGTGGCAGGAAGAGCCGATACATACCGTAACCTTCATTTTTCCCGTCTCCTTAATTAGTAGCTTAATTCGTAACCTGTTTGTAACTTATCAGTGGCTTGTCAGTAGCTTATTCGTAGTCAACTACATTGACCCAAGAGTGCAAAAATTCCCGTTCGCGTTCGTTGCCGTTTATTATCTGTGCCGCGGCAACAATCGGCATCCATTTCTGAACATATTGCTTTGCTGTATTGCTTTTTTCGCAGAACAGATCAAGATACTTCTTTGCGCCGTCCGAATCTCCGTCGAGCCAGAACAGAAGATATGTCCGTGCGGCGTCTGCCGAAGCATTGCCCTGTGTTGCGTGCGACCAGTCGAGGATATACGGCGTGCCGCTTTCCGCTATTATAATGTTTGACGGATTAAAGTCTCCGTGGCAAACCTTATTGTGCTTCGGCATCCCCTCGAGCCTCGTGTGCAGATCGTAGCGCAGGGTTGCGGAAAGATCCGTCTGACTGATCTGCCGGTTCATTTTGTCCTTCAGCTTTCCGAGCCCTTCGCAGGTCTTTGAATGAACCTCAAGCTGCAGATCGACAAACATATTAAGGTATTCGTCCCTTTTGTCCGGATTTTTCGCCATCAGATCGGCAAGCGTCTTTCCCTTTATATATTCCGTAACGATTGTCCATTTCCCGTCTATCACGGTTACCTCGAGAACCTTCGGAATATTAAGCCCGGTTCCCTCTATCCTTGCCTGATTGAGCGCCTCGTTTAACACATCGGCTTTGGAATAGGTTTTGTCAAAAACCTTCAGCACCTTATCGCCGTCTCTGAAGACTGTTTTGTTGTTTCTTACCGCGATAATTCTGTCAAGATTCATAAACGCTTCCTCCTCATTCCTTATTTGCGCTGCTCTTTGCGCGGCGGTGTGTCCTGCCGCCGTTTTCGCCGTCCTTTGCCTTGCTTAAAGCCGGCATCTCCGGCTCCTTAAAATGCTCTTTTCCGTAATATGCGTTAAGATACATCTGCTTTATCTCGCTCATAAGAGGATATCTCGGATTTGCCCCGGTGCACTGATCGTCAAACGCCTGCTCAACCATCTCGTCAAGACGGCAGAGGAAATCCTCCTCGTCCGGAACATAATCCTTGATCGAAGGCTTGATTCCGACCTTCTTCTTAAGGTCGTTTACCGCCTTTATCAGATTTTCAAGCTTTTCCTTGTCTGTGCTTCCGCCGAGGCGAAGCTCGTCTGCCACCATTGCGTATCTTTCAAGGGTGTGCGGATGGTCATACTGGCTGAAGGTGCCCATCTTTACCGGTGCTTCGCTTGAATTGAACCTCAGCACCTCCTCGAGCATCAGTGCGTTTGCCACACCGTGCGGAATGTGGTGGAAGGCTCCGAGCTTATGCGCCATAGAGTGGCAGACACCTAAGAACGCATTTGCAAATGCCATACCTGCCATTGTTGCGGCGTTTGCCATCTTTTCTCTTGCCTCAACATCGCTCTGACCGTTGTCATATGCCCTCGGCAGATACTCAAAGATCGTCTGAAGCGCCTTTACCGCAAGTCCGTCGGTATAATCGGTTGCCATGACCGATGCAATTGCTTCAAGCGCATGCGATACGGCATCGATTCCGGATGCGGCGGTAAGTCCCTTCGGTGCGCTCATGTGGAAGTCTGTATCGATGATCGCCATGTTCGGAAGGAGCTGATAATCCGCAAGCGGATACTTTACACCGGTTTTTTCGTCGGTAATGACCGCAAACGGGGTCACCTCCGAGCCTGTTCCGGCAGAAGTCGGAATTGCAATGAAGTATGCCTTTTCTCCCATCTTCGGGAAGGTGTACACGCGCTTGCGTATATCGATAAAGCGCATTGCCATATCCATAAAGTCTGCCTCCGGATGCTCGTAAAGCACCCACATGATCTTACCAGCATCCATAGCAGAGCCTCCGCCGAGTGCGATGATGCAATCCGGCTTAAAGGCGCGCATCAGCTCCGCGCCCTTCATTGCGCAGGCAAGAGTCGGATCCGGGGCTACATCAAAGAATGTCTCGCTTACAATTCCCATCTCGTCCAGCTTGTCTGTTATCGGCTTGGTGTAGCCGTTATTATAAAGGAAGGTGTCTGTAACGATAAACGCCCTTTTCTTGTCCATGACGGTTTTAAGCTCGTCAAGAGCAACAGGCAGGCAGCCCTTCTTTATATATACCTTTTCCGGCGCTCTGAACCACAACATATTTTCCCTTCTTTCGGCAACAGTTTTGATATTCAGAAGATGCTTGACTCCGACGTTTTCGGAAACCGAATTTCCTCCCCACGAGCCGCAGCCGAGTGTAAGCGACGGTGCAAGCTTGAAGTTGTAAAGATCTCCGATTCCGCCGTGTGAGGAAGGGGTATTGATAAGAATGCGGCAGGTTTTCATTCTGCCTTCAAACTCATCGAGCTTTGCCTTTTCTTTTAGGGTGTCAAGATATATCGACGAGGTGTGGCCATAGCCGCCGTCGGCAATCAGCTGCTCGGCTTTGCAAAGCGCATCCTCAAAATCCTCTGCTTTGTACATTGCAAGGACAGGCGACAGCTTTTCATGAGCGAATTCCTCAGAAAGATCGACGCTTTCAACCTCTCCGATAAGAATCTTCGTTCCCTCAGGAACACTCACGCCGGAAAGCTCGGCAATCCTGTATGCCGTCTGGCCTACGATTTTTGCATTCAGCGCACCGTTAATAATTATCGTCTTTCTTACCTTTTCGGTTTCGCTGTCGCTTAAAAAGTAGCAGCCGCGGTTTATAAACTCATCCTTTACCGCATCGTAGACATTTTTATGAACAATGACCGACTGCTCGGATGCGCAGATCATTCCGTTGTCAAAGGTTTTCGAATGAATGATCGAGCTTACCGCAAGAACGATATCGGCTGACTCGTCGATGATCGCCGGCGTGTTCCCGGCACCGACGCCGATAGCCGGCTTGCCGCTTGAATATGCCGCTCTTACCATTCCGGGACCGCCTGTCGCGAGAATTATATCCGCCTCCTTCATGACAAGATTTGTCATGTCAAGGCTCGGCGCATCGATCCACTCGATAATCCCCTCGGGAGCGCCTGCCTTTACAGCCGCCTCAAGAACAACCCTTGCCGCCTCGATCGTTGACTGCTTTGCTCTCGGATGAGGCGAAATGATTATTGCGTTGCGCGTCTTTAAGGCAAGCAATGTTTTAAAGATTGCGGTAGACGTAGGATTTGTTGTAGGAATTACAGCCGCGATAACCCCGAGCGGCTCTGCGATTTTTTTGATTCCGTATGCCTTGTCCTCCTCCAAAACACCGCAGGTTTTTGTGTTTTTATATGCGTTGTAAATGTATTCAGCCGCATAATTGTTCTTGATGACCTTATCTTCGACAACACCCATTCCGGTCTCCTCGACCGCCGTTTTTGCAAGCGGAATGCGTGCCTTGTTTGCAGCAATCGCCGCCGCCTTGAAGATAGCGTCGACCTGCTCCTGGGTATAGGTTGCGAATTTCTGCTGTGCTTTTCTTACGCGGACAATAGCTTCTTCCAGTGCTTCTACACTGTCAATGACTTTTCTTTGCATGATATTGCCTCCGTTTCGGTTTTTTCGGTTTATTGATTTGACTGCAGATTAAGGTGTGCGAGCGACAGCGCCAGATTCTCATACTGAATCGTCACATCGACCGGCTTATAAAGCCTGCACTGTGCAAAGCACCATATAAGCTTTATACCGCATTCGCAAAGCTGATTTAAAACAGCCTGCGCTGCATCCGAGGGGGTTGCGATTATTCCGATGTTGATATTATTCTGTGCGCAAAACTCCTTCATGCCCTCAACAGGCATAATTTTCTTCCCGGACGGCAGGACAACCTCGCTTTTTACCGAGCAGTCGAACGCCGCCTCGATTTTTACTCCGTAGGTCTCAAACCCGGGATATTCAAGAAGCGCTTTTCCGAGCCTTCCGGCGCCTACGATCACGGCATTTCCGTTTTGGCTTGTAAGAAATGCATCGAGGCTGTTTTTAAGCTCGATTCTGTCATATCCGACCTTCGGCTTGCCGTTTTTGCAGACCATCGACAGATCCTTTCTCACCTGAATTTCGCCAAGCCCGAGCTCCTTTGCGATCTTCGTCGCCGATATATTCTGCACCTCATCCGGCAAGGAATCTATGTAGTTAAGATATCCCGGAATCCTGCCGAGCGCCGACTTTGAAATTCCGCATTTTTCCATTGCTTTTACCTCACCTTTCGCGCTTTTCGCCCATTTTTCGTCTATATTACATCATAATTATAACAGCCGTCCTCGTGCTTGGGAATTGCCGCTTTGTAAATTCGGTATTGCATTTATCGATATACGCTTTATCGATAAACGTTTAAAAAATCAGCCGCCGTTTCGGGCAGCCGATTTTTTATATCTGTTTAAACGCATCAAACACAAAAACAGCGCAAAAGCACCGAAAGCGGCAAAAGCCGGCTTTTGCTGCTGCAATATCCTTTAAAACCGGCTTAATTGCCGCCGAAAACCTCTCTTTTCACCTTTATCAGCTCTTCGACAAATGCCTTATCGAGCGGTGTCAGCTTATAATCCTCGCGGAAGATCAGAAGATCCTTATATCTCTTCTCGCTTCCCGTATTTTCTGTATAGGAGCGCTCGACAAGTCGGTATCTTTCAAGCAGATCCTTCGGTATCGGCGATGTCTGCATATAGGTGTTCGGATTTTTCGAAAGCAGCTCGAACTGGCTTCCTCTTTCAAAAATACAGATCCGGCTTCCCTTTTGATACGGCAGCTCGTCCCTTTTTACCTCCGGCAGGGGCAGCGACGGCACATGCGGATCGGCATGTACGATTTCCACAAGGCTCTCAAGGTCCTGCTTTTCGATTATCTCCTTTTCTGCGGCAGGAGATTCCTTGCTCATAACCAGAACGCTGTTAAATTCGGTGATCGGCTCGCCCGAAAGCCCCTTTTCCTCCATCATCGCGGCGTAATACGGCTCATACCGTTCGTTATAGCGAAGGATTCCGAGCTTATAATCCTCTTTTAAAATATTGTTTATTATGCGATAGGTATTTGTCTCCTTATAGATCAGCTCAACATCGGATTCGGCTCCGATCCCCTTTGAAAACTCAACGAATGCCGTTGCGATATAGCTTGCTCTCGGAACGGATATCGAAAACTGCTTTTTTGCGGTTGTCCCTCCCTTGAAGATCGCTTCGATGTCATCAATCTGCTTTAATGCCTTCTTTGCGTGTCGGACAAACAGCTCGCCGTCGGGGGTAAGGAACATTCCCTTTGCGCTTCTTTCGAAAAGAGAGACCCCGAGCCCTGCTTCAAGCTCCTTGATTGCACGGCTGAGCGCAGGTGCACCGACATACAGCTCCTCCGCCGCCTTATTTATTGAATTTGTCTTTGCAATTGCAAGCGCGTACTTCATGTGAAGCAGATTCATACACGATCTCCTTAATATACATCTACATTACGGCAGCCGTCTAATCGCATTCCGATATTATCTTCCATTATTAATAGCATTTATAGTACTGCTTCGGTTATTTTACCATATTTTTTTTGATTTATCAATCGCAAAAGGCGTTTTGGCTTATATTTTTTCGGTTTTTACGCATTTTTTAAAAAGTTAAAGGACAGAAGGCAAAAAACCGGCTTACGGCAACGTAAAATACTTATTTGAACCGGCTTTATCTCTTGACTTGATATCGAAAAAATGCTATACTGATACTGATTAAACGATCAGACATTTGACAAGGAGAGTTCTTTTGTTTTCATATGAGAACAGCACAGCAGCACGACGAAAGAAAACAGGAAATAATGGAGAAATGCTTTGAATGCTATGCGGAAAACGGCTTTACCGGAACCGGCATCAAGGCACTCGCAAAGGCATACACAGGCATTAAAGCAAAGCAGATTAAAATAAATTATTATTAAATTTATTATTAAATAAAAACTATAGGTAAGACAACTTATAACGGAGGCAAAAAAAATGACTGTCAATACAATTTCCGATGGAGAAAAGCTGACAATTGAAATATCCGGAAGGCTCGACACAAACACCTCGCCGAAGCTCGAGGCGGAGCTGAAGCAATCGATAAACGGCGTAAAGGAGCTTATTTTCGATTTTTCGGAGGTTGAATACATCTCCTCTGCCGGGCTCCGCGTTCTCCTTGCGGCGCAGAAGGTAATGAACCGTCAGGGAAGCATGAAGCTTACGGGTGTCAGACCGGAAATCAACGAGATATTCGAAATTACCGGCTTTTCCGATATTCTGACAATAGAATAAAATAAACAGAATAAAACAGCAAGACAGAACGAGACACAACAAACAGAAAATAATCCGGAAGAGATTTTAAAATGAAAACATTTTTGCTTCTTTCTATTACCGCCGTACTGCCGGTGATCCTTTCCGCACTGATTTTTCTTGCGGAGAAGACAAGGGCGGCAAAAAAAATCCCGTATGCCGCAAAGCAGCTTATAATCGGAATCCTGTTCGGCGGACTTGCGGTTCTCGGAACCGAATTCGGAATCAAGACAGACGGAGCCATTATAAATGCCCGTGACGCATCTCCTCTTTGCGCAGGGCTTCTTTTCGGTGCACCTGCCGGTATTATCGCCGGTATAATCGGCGGTGTCGAGCGCTGGTTTGCGGTTTTCTGGGGCGCCGGGGAATACACAAGACTCGCCTGCAGCATCTCGACTATTCTTGCCGGAGCATTTGCTGCTCTGCTGCGCAAATACATGTTCGACAACAAGAAGCCGAAGTGGTATTACTGTCTTGCAACCGCAATGATCACCGAGGTCGTGCACATGCTGATGATATTCCTCACCAACATGTCGGATGTCCAGACCGCGTTCTCCTTTGTGCGCGCCTGCTCGCTTCCGATGATTGCATTAAACGGTCTTGCCGTAATGCTTGCCGGCGTTCTGCTGTCGCTCCTGCTTGAAAAGGACAGCAAAGATCGGCAAAAAAAGCTTAAAAACATTTCACAATCCTTTCAGCGCTGGCTTCTTATCTGCGTCACAGCCGGATTTCTCATGACGACCCTATTTACCTGGTCCCTTCAGACCGAGCTTGCAAAAAATGAGGCGAAAAGTCTCATCGAGCTGAACATGAAGGACGTCCGCGAGGACATTCTTGACGCATCGAACAAGAACCTTCTTGAAATCACAAGAAAGATCGCCGCAAGGATCGGCTCTGTCGAAAAGGCGGATTCCGTTCTGCTCGGAACGCTGGGAAATGAATTTGACATTGCGGAGATCAATGTGATTGACAAAAAAGGAATTATTATTGCCTCCACATACGACCTCTTTATAAACTATGACATGAAAAACGGAGATCAGTCTGCCGAATTTCTTGTTCTTTTAGACGGAAAAACAAAGGAATATGTCCAAGGCTATCAGCCGACCTCCTCCGATCCGTCGATTTTACGAAAATACGCCGGAATTGCCCTTAACGGCGGAGGCTTTGTTCAGGTGGCATACGATGCGGAGCGCTTTCAGAAAGACATTGACGAGGTGGTAATCGGCGCCACGCGCAACCGCCATGTAGGTGAAAACGGCTGCATTATCATTGCCGGAGAGGACCGGAGCATTGTAAGCGACAGGCACGGAAACGAAGGAAAAAGCCTCAATGTTACAGGCATTGACATCGACCGAAGCAGCATGCATGAAGGCGAGCTGTTTTCCTCTAATGTCTACGGCGAAAGCTCGTTTTACTCATACATCTTCTCGGAGGGCTATTATATCGTCTCGGTAATACCGCAGGAGGAGGCGATGTTCTCTCGCGACATTTCGGTATACATTACGGTATTCATGGAATTCGTTGTCTTCGGAATTCTGTTTATAGCCGTATATTTCCTTATAAAAAGGCTTGTCGTTGACAACATGGCAGAGATAAACAGATCGCTTGCAAAGATAACGAGCGGAAATCTCGATACGGTAGTCAACGTCAGGACAAACGAGGAGTTTGCCTCTCTTTCGGACGACATCAACTCGACCGTCCTTGCCCTGAAGCGCTATATTGCCGAGGAGGCGGCGCGCATCGACAAGGAGCTGGAATTTGCAAGATCGATTCAGCATTCCGCAATACCGTCGGTCTTTCCGCCGTATCCCGGGCACAGCGAATTTGACATCTTTGCCTCAATGGACACCGCAAAGGAGGTCGGCGGCGACTTTTACGATTTCTATTTCACCGGCGAAAACAAGCTCAGCTTCCTCATTGCCGATGTTTCCGGCAAGGGAATTCCGGCTGCAATGTTCATGATGACCGCAAAGACCATAATCAAGGGCTATGCGGAATCTGGCAAGCCGGTTGATGAGGTATTTACGATTGCAAACGAAAAGCTTTGCCAGTCAAACGAAGCCGGAATGTTTGTCACGGCATGGATGGGCACACTCGACATTACAACAGGAGAGGTGGAGTTTGCAAACGCAGGACACAATCCTCCGCTTATAAGGCACAAGGACGGCAGCTTTGAGTATCTTAAAACCAAGCCGGGCTTTGTCCTTGCCGGAATGGAGGGGATCAGATACCGCAAAAGCAGTCTTGTTCTATCCCCCGGCGACGAAATATATCTTTATACCGACGGGGTGACAGAGGCAGCCGACAAAGAAAACACCCTCTACGGCGAGGAGCGGCTTCTAAGACTTTTAAACAGCCTGAAGATGCTTAATGGAGAAGAGATTTGTCAAGCGGTAAAGGCAGACATAGCCTACTTTGCAGGAGACGCTCCGCAATTTGACGATATTACAATGCTGCATCTGAAATATAACGGATATTGCCGAAACAGCATGAATAGTCAGAGCGGCACGGAAAACGAAAGCAGCGAAATCAGCCGAGAAAGCAAAGGAGACGGAAAATGAAAGAGCTTACGCTTCCCGCAACCTTAGAAAACATTGCGGCGGTAACGGATTTTGTAAACGAGCAGCTTGAAGAAATAGACTGTCCGATAAAGGCTCAGATGCAGATCGACATTGCAATCGACGAGCTTTTCGGAAACATTGCGCACTACGCATATAATCCGGAAACCGGTCCTGCCACTGTGCGCGTCGAGGTCGAAAAGGATCCGATTTCGGTAATAGTCACCTTTATCGACCGCGGTGTACCCTACGATCCTTTAAAAAAGGACGATCCGGACATCACTCTTTCGGCAGACGAAAGAAAAATCGGAGGACTCGGCATTTTCATGGTCAAAAAAACCATGGACGAAATCTCATACGAGTACAAGGACGGGCAGAATATCCTGCGGATAAGAAAGAACGTGTGAAATGCATTTGCGGCTTTCTTTTTACAATTTTTCTTTTGAATTTTAAAGAGGTTAAATATGGGCAATTCAATTTTTCGCAAGAAAAGCATAGACAAGATTTCATCCCCGGAGCAGATGAACGATTATATCCGCGTTTCAAATCCAAGCGTATGGATGATTCTGGCGGCTGTTATCGTACTCCTTCTTGGGGTATGCGTATGGGGAATATTCGGGCATCTTGACACAAAAATTCAGACCGGAGGAGCATGCGTAGGCGGAAAGCTTGTCTGCTACATAGGCGAAGCCGATTTTGAAAAGGTGAGTGCCGGCGCCTCGATCGAGCTTGACGGAAATGAATATCCTGTTTCCTCGGTTTCGGATACGCCTGTACGTCTTGACAAGGACATGGGCTCATATCTTATTCATCTTACCGGGCTTAACGAGGGCGATTTTGTCTATACCGTCACGGCAGACGCAAGCGGCGTAAATGACGGCACCTACAGCGTCTTCATAATCACCGAGCGCGTAAGACCTCTTGATTTCGTTCTCAACTGAAGCATTAAGAGGTATAAAAATGAAAGCAGCAAAAAAAATCAAGGCTCCGGTAACAAAGGGAGCGGTAAGGGTGCCTGTCGTAATGCAGATGGAAGCGCTTGAATGCGGAGCCGCAAGCCTTGCAATGATTCTTGCATATTATGAAAAGTGGATTCCGCTGGAGCAGGTGCGTCTTGACTGCGGAGTGTCCCGTGACGGCTCTAACGCACGCAACATCCTCCGCGCTGCACGCAGCTACGGCCTTATTGCAAAGGGCTACCGCTACGAGCCGGAGGCGCTGAAAAAGGAGGGGAAATTCCCCTGCATAATCCACTGGAATTTCAATCACTTCGTCGTTCTTGACGGATTTAAAAACAACAAGGCAGTTCTCAACGACCCGGCAAAGGGTACATATACCGTTTCTATGAAGACCTTTGACGAGTCCTTTACCGGAATATGTCTGCTTTTTGAGCCGGGCGAGGACTTTCTGCCGGAGGGCAAACCGCAGTCGATGATAAAGTATGCAAAAAAACGTCTTAAAGGCGCAGGGGTTGCCGTTGCCTTCGTTACGCTCACTACGGTCATTTCATCGCTGCTCGGAATTATTACCCCGGCTTTTTCGCGCGTATTCCTTGACAGGCTGCTGACAGGCGAAAATCCGGACTGGATTACGCCTTTTACACTGGCGCTTGCCGGATTCGGCATCATTCAGGTTATTGTCGCATGGATACAGGCGGTTTATTCTCTCAGAATAGACGGAAAGCTCGCCATGGTGAGCAACACCGCATTCATGTGGAAGATTTTAAGGATGCCGATGGAGTTTTTCTCACAGCGGATGGCAGGAGATATCCAGGGCAGGCAGCTGTCAAACAGTGCAATCTCAAGCCGGCTTGTAAACACCTTTGCGCCTCTTGCGCTCAACACTCTGATGATGGCGTTTTATCTTGTTGTAATGATAAGATACAGCGTGATTCTTACGCTGATCGGGCTTGTCTCTGTTTTTGCAAATCTGATTCTTTCGCGGATTATTTCAAAAAAGCGGATCAACATTACCCGTGTGCAGATGCGTGATGCAGGCAAGCTTTCCGGAACCACCGTTGCAGGAATCGAAATGATTGAAACGATAAAGGCAAGCGGTGCCGAAAACGGCTTCTTTGAAAAATGGGCAGGCTATCAGGCAAGCGTCAACGCAAGCCGGGTCAAATATCAGAAAACGAATCAGCTCCTTGAGCTTCTTCCTGCTCTTGTAAGCTCGATCTGCGGCACGGCGGTGCTGATGACGGGCGTTTATCTTGCAATGGACGGCAGCTTCACGATCGGTATGATCATGGCGTTTCAGGGCTTTCTTTCGTCCTTCGTTTCCCCTGCAATGATGCTTATATCGGCAGGTCAGTCGCTTCAGGAAATGCGCACAGACATGGAGCGCATCGAGGATGTCATGAAATATCCGACAGATTCGGTATTCGAGTCGGAAGCAGAAGCAGAGACGGACGAAAACGCTGAATTCGACAAACTTTCCGGCAATATCAAAATAAAGAACATTACCTTTGGCTACTCACGGCTTTCCGATCCGCTGATCACCGATTTCAGCATGACATTAAAGCCCGGCAGCCGCGTGGCATTTGTCGGTCCTTCCGGCTGCGGAAAATCGACAATTTCAAAGCTCATATCCGGTCTTTACAAGCCCTGGAGCGGAGAAATTCTTTTCGACGGCAAGCCGATTTCAAAAATCGACAGAAGCGTGTTTACCGGCTCGCTTGCGGTAGTGGATCAGGACATCATTATTTTTGAGGATACCATCGCAAACAACATAAAGATGTGGGACAATTCGATTGAGGATTTCGAAATGATAATGGCGGCGCGAGACGCACAGCTTCACGAGGACATCATGCAGCGCAACGGCGGCTATCAGTACAGGCTGACCGAGGGCGGAAAGGACTTTTCCGGCGGTCAGAGGCAGAGAATGGAGATTGCCCGTGTGCTTGCACAGGATCCTACAATCATCATTCTCGACGAGGCGACAAGCGCTCTTGATGCCAAAACCGAGTATGATGTTGTAAAATCGATCAAGGACAGGGGAATTACCTGCATCGTCGTAGCGCACCGGCTTTCGACAATACGCGACTGCGATGAGATAATCGTGCTCGACCAGGGAAAGGTCGTGGAGCGCGGAACTCACGACGAGCTGATGAAAATCGGCGGCGCGTATACAAGACTTGTATCAAACGAGTAAGGAGGTGACAAAAAGTGGGTTGGTTTGACGAACAGATAAGAGATCGCAAGCAGAACGATGACGATGTCTTTGCCGAAGCGTTTGCAAACATGGCATCTGCCGTCATGGGCAAAAGAATAGGTGCTGCGCTTAACGACGACCGCACGGCTGCAAAGAGCGCAATCGACGAGATCCTTAAATTCTATCATGTAAAAAGCCGCGAGGTGCCGGAAAGCATCTCGGATATAAACGAGCAGCTCGAATATCTGATGCGCCCGTACGGAATTATGCGCCGGACGGTAAAGCTCGAGGACGGCTGGTACCGCGACGCAATAGGCGCCATGCTCGGAGTCCTTTCGGACGGCAAAAAGGTCGTAGCGCTTATTCCGACCGGGCTTTTTGGCTACAGCTATCTCGATTTTGAAACAGGAAAGCGAAAAAGGATTAATAAGAAAAACAGCCGTCTGTTCGAGGAGGAGGCAATTGCCTTTTACAAGCCGTTTCCGCTTAAAAAGCTGAGCATTCCCTCTCTTGCAGGATATATTGCAAGGACACTTTCTGTGTCGGATTTTATCATGATAGCCCTTTCTACGCTTGCGCTGTCGCTTGTCGGCATGATCTCTCCGCTTATCACCAAGCTGCTTTTTGACCGCGTGCTTTTATCCGGCAGCATCCGGCTGCTTTTATCGCTTGCGTTCTTCTCGGTTTGCGTATCGGTAAGCACGCTGCTCATTTCCGCAGTAAAGAACATGATTCTTGCGCGGATAGAAACGAAGCTAAGCATATCGGTCGACGCGGCGACAATGATGCGCGTCATGTCGCTGCCTGCGGACTTTTTCAAGCAGTACAGCTCAGGAGAGCTTTCAAGCCGCGCCTCGCAGGTCGGCTCGCTCTGCAAGCTGCTTGCATCGACGGTTCTTTCGACCGGACTCACATCTGTTTTTTCTCTTATATACATATCGCAGATATTTGTCTATGCTCCGGCTCTTGTCGTTCCGGCGCTGATAATTATTTTAATTACGGTTTTGTTTTCCGTCTGCTCGTCTCTTGTACAGATGAAGATCAGCACGCATCAGATGGAGCTTTCCGGAAAGGAAAGCGGCATGACCTATTCGCTTATCACCGGAATACAGAAAATCAAGCTTTCGGGAGCTGAAAAGCGCGCATTTGCAAGATGGGGCAATCTTTATGCAAAGAGCGCCGCTCTTTCGTACAATCCACCTGCGTTTATCAAGCTGAATTCGGTCATCGGGCTTGCAATCAGCCTTGCAGGAACGCTGATTATGTACAGCATGGCTGTAAAATCCGGGATTTCCGTAGCGGACTACTACGCCTTTGACACCGCATACGGCATGGTGTCGGGAGCTTTTTCATCCCTTTGCACAATTGCGCTTGCGGCGGCACAGATCAAGCCGATTTTAACTATGGTAAAGCCCTTTTTCGACACGGTTCCGGAAATTTCCGACGGAAAGCAGGTTTTAACACGCCTGTCGGGAGGAATCGAGCTGAACAACGTTTCATTTAGATATGACGAAAACATGCCGCTCATTTTAGACGATCTTTCGCTCAAAATCCGACCGGGACAGTATGTGGCGATCGTCGGAAAAACCGGCTGCGGAAAATCCACACTTATGCGTCTGCTTCTCGGCTTTGAGCATCCGCAGAAGGGTGCGATATACTACGACGGCAAAGACCTTGAGCGCATCGATCTTCGTTCGCTTCGGCGGCGCATCGGCGTTGTCATGCAGAACGGCAAGCTGTTTCAGGGAGATATTTATTCCAACATCGTAATATCCGCTCCATGGATTTCGCAGGAGGATGCATGGGAGGCGGCGGAGCTTGCGGGCATTGCCGACGATATAAGAAAAATGCCGATGGGCATGAACACGGTAATTTCGGAAGGCTCCGGCGGAATTTCCGGCGGACAGAGGCAGCGCCTTATGATTGCGCGCGCCATTGCACCGAAGCCGAAAGTCCTTATGCTCGACGAGGCAACAAGCGCTCTTGACAACATTACGCAGAAAAAGGTGTCGGATGCGCTAAGCTCGCTTAAATGCACAAGAATCGTAATTGCCCACCGCCTGTCCACAATCAAGCAGTGCGACAGAATCATTGTTCTTGATAAAGGCAAAATCGTGGAGGACGGCAAATATGAGGAACTGATCTTAAAAAACGGATTTTTTGCCGAGCTTGTCGCGCGTCAGCGGCTTGATACGGTTGAAGTGGGGGTATAGACTGAGGATATCCTCAGCCCGTGTGAAAAAAGCCCGACAAAAAATCTCGTGAAAAAATTTTTTCATTTTTTATTAGCCATTTTCGTTTTCTGATCGTATAAATAAGCAGAAGGGAGACAGAGAGTGATTTACAACAGAAAAGACAGAAAGGAAAAGCAGAATATAAGCGAAGAAACGCTTTTTGCACTTTTTGACTATCAGCAGTTTGAAAGCAATCCGGAGCTTGCCGCATTGATTGCCGAAACCGAATCTGAGTACAGCGGCGAAATATCCGACGACGACCTTTTAAACGTAAGCGCAGCAGGGGAAGCCTCTCCTCAAAAAAAGCGCAAGCAGGGCGAGGACGGTACGGTATGACCAAAGCCGCAGAAAAAGAGGATCTGTATAAGGACTACCGTGACAAGGTTTCAGGCTACATAAACCGAAGGCTTAACGGAAATCCGGATGCCGAGGACCTTGTAAGCGAGGTGTTTTTAAAGGTTTACGAGAAATTCGACAGCTTCGATCAAAGCCGCGCATCGGTATCCACATGGATTTATACGATTACGAAAAACACGCTTATCGATTATTACCGCACAAACCGCCCCTACTCCGAGCTTCCTCTCGATTTGTCCGACGGCATCAGCACAGACGACGGCATTTTAAGCAAGGAAGCCCTAGACGAGCTTGCAAAGGCTCTTAAGCAGCTTGACGGGCGCTCCCGTAGCCTCATTATTTTAAGATACGCAAAGAAAATGACCCTAAAGGATATCGCAGAGAAAATGGGAATATCCTACGCATATGTAAAAATTCTTCACAACAGCGCACTGCAAAATCTGCGCACGCTGATGTCCTGATAAAAAGTATAAAAGTATAAAAAAATATATCGGAGGAAAAAATCATGAACGAAGAAAAAAAAGAATTAGAAAACCTTAACGCAAACGAACAGGGCGCACCGAACACCGAGCTTACAGACGAAGCGCTCGACGAGGTAAGCGGAGGTCTCGGCGTAATTGTCACCTTCTGCAAGGGCTGCGGAATGAGAAAAGGCAGACTCAAATCCGGATACTGCGATGCATGCTACCAAAAGCGCTTCGGAGACGGCTCAAAAAGCATAATCTGAAGGCATCGGGGCTTAATCTTAATAATCCGGAAAAATCGGCATAATCAGAAAGACATATAATATGAAAAGCAAAGAAGAAAGCACAGCCCCCGAGGCGCTGAGCGACGATCAGCTGACAGGTGTTTCGAGCTGATACAATGAGGATGAGGATCCGTAGTTTGGCGCTTCAAGCCGTCCGAGAGGAGTAAACCGGACAAATTTCCCCTGCAGCGGAAAATGCTACTCAACACATCCTGCAACATAATGTATGTATCTTGATGAAGACGACGACGGATGCGCAATGATTTTCAGCTGCAGCCGCTATGACCTTCAGAAAACGGAGTGATTAAAAATGAGCGAAGTGAAAAACGAGAGCATTGAAGACAAAACGGCAAAGGCTGCCGCAAGCGAGATATCCGACGACGAGCTTGGCTCTGTCTCGGGCGGTGTCGGCGGCACTTCAGCAACCTGCGAAAAGTGCATAACCTTATCGGAATTCCCGAAGGAGGGAAGCTGCTTCGGAAAATGGAGCAACGGCACACCCTATACCTGCGGCAATCTGATCGACAGCGGAATTATTTTAAAATGTAAAAAATGAGGCTACAGAAAAAACAGCTGACAAGCGGTAAAAAAACAAAAAAAACAATTCGGGAGGAAAACAGAATGAGCGACAGCAAGAACGAAATTAAAAAAGAAAACACAAACGAACTCAACGACAGCGAGCTTGAAAGCGCAACAGGCGGAATCCGTGTCGAGCACAGCGACAGTGACAACAAGCAGGCCCGGTGCAAAAGATGCAGCGTCTACGCCGTTTTGAGTCCCGGCGGATACTGCGAAAGATGCAAGCAGATAAGAATCGAGCAAGGGCTGCCGGTTTAAGGCGCAAACAGCTTTTTATTGAATTATTGAATTAATAGGAGATTGTACAATGGAAATAAAGAAGGAGCTTATCGCTAAGGCAAAAGAGGCAAAAAGCGTAAACGAGCTTATGGTTATTGCAAAGGAAAACAACCTTGATCTTACCGAAGAGGAAGCAAAGGAGTATTTTTCAAGGCTTAATCCGGCACAGGGAGAGCTTTCGGACGACGAGCTTGAAAACGTGTCCGGCGGCTGCGGCGGCGGTTATGATTCAAGCAGACCGAATCCGGAATTCAATGCCGGTGAAGAGGTGCTTTACATTCACAGCTGGCTGCCAAACGGAACCAGAGTGACCTGCCATGCCAAGGTTTTAAAGAGAATGTATGAAAACGACGGCTGGTATTATATTTTAAAAACTCCGGACGGCGAGCAGAAGTTCAGCGAGGCTCATATCATGAAGTGTTAAGCTATTAAGTAAAAACAAATCTGAAAAAGGGGATAATTATGGAAAACAATAACGAACTCTTAAAAAAAGCAAAAGCGGCGCAGACACCGGATGAACTGATCGAGCTGGCAAGCAAAAACGGCACCGAAATGACCGAGGAGAGCGCAAATGCATATTTTGAGCTTCTTCACCCGAAGACAGGCGAGCTCAGCGACGACGAGCTTTT
This sequence comes from uncultured Eubacteriales bacterium, assembly GCA_934447715.1. Classification (GTDB taxonomy): domain Bacteria; phylum Bacillota; class Clostridia; order Oscillospirales; family CAG-272; genus HGM12657. Next base: position 36,893 of record CAKSER010000008.1, read on the forward strand.
AAACGTGTCCGGCGGCGGATGTCACAAGGACGACGGCAGGCTGGTCGTCACTGTCGGTCATGGATGCACCGGCTGGGAATGCAAGAGCTGCGGAGGAAAATGCTATAAAACAGACCTCGGCATCTATAAGTGCCGTGCATGCGGAAAAACGGCAAACTGCAATTCCTGCTACTGGTGCTCATATGAAAAAGGTCTCTGGCTTTGCAATAAAGACAGCAACATGAAGGACTGATCAAGGTTACCTAAAGGAATGCGCTATATTTTAAATCCCAATATCGCCCTGCGCTCCTGGAAGCTCGTCCCGTATGCATACTACATCAAGGGAGAGCGGAACGCGAGGGGACTTAAAAAGGAAGAATTTGAATTCCTTTTGTCCTGCGACGGAAAAACCGAGCTACCGGGAAGTAAGGAAAATCCGCTTGCAAAGAAATTCCTTGAAAACGGATTTATTAGGATTGCAGATAAGGACAGCGAGCTTCCCGACCGGAGCAGAGCGCGCATCTATACAAACCGCTACTTTCCGGCAATGAACTGGATGATCACCGGCAGGTGCAATTACAACTGCATCCACTGCTTTAACGCCTCGGACAACGCTCCGCTTATGAGCGAATGGAGCCTTGAGGAGGCAAACGCGCTTTTGGATCAGGCACGCGACTGCGGAATCAACGCCTTTACGATAACCGGCGGCGAGCCGATGCTGCACAAGCACTTCTTTGAGATTATAAGCGGAATCTACGAACGCGGAATGTATGTCGAGGAGCTTAATACAAACGGATATTTTATAAACCAAAAAGCACTTGAGTGCATGAAGGAAATCGGCTGCATGCCGCTTATAAAGATTTCCTTTGACGGCATCGGCTATCACGACTGGATGCGAAACCGCAAGGGAGCCGAGGAAAATGCGCTTTCTGCAATCGAGCTGTGCATCAAAAACGGCTTTCCGGTCAAGGTTCAGACAAACATAAACCGAAAAAACATCGGCAGCATGCAAAAAACGGCTGAGATGTTCGATCTTATGGGTGTAAAGGAGATGCGGATCATCCGCACGACAGAGGCTCCGCGCTGGGTAAAAAACTGCGGCGACTCGTGCCTTACCTTTGAGGAATATTTTGAAGAAGCGATTAAGCTCTTTAAGGAGTATTCCGCAAAAAGCCGTCAGATGGATCTTACGATATGGCAGTTCGGCACGCTGTATCCGAAATTGAAATTCTATACACTTGCCGCAGTAAATTCATGCAGAGGCGAGTACCGTGACAGCGCACCGGTATGCAAGGGAAACCGTGGAATGGTCGCGGTCGGGGCAGACGGAAACGTCTTCCCGTGCCACCAGATGTCAGGCTACTACGAGCAGCACGGGGATTTTCTCGGCAATGTTAAAAAAACTCCGCTTAAAGAACTGATGTCCTCCGGAAAATATCTTGACGAGGTCTGCACAACGCTTAAAACCCTGCGTGAAAAAAACGAAGTCTGCGGAAAATGTGGGCATTTCGAATACTGCAACGGCGGCTGCCGCGCAATTGCGCTCGCACTCACCTCCGACAAGCTCGGCATTGATTCTTCAAAATGCCTGTTCTGGAAAAACGGCTATGACAAAAAAATCGCGGCGGCTTTGCCGGATTACAGTACAAATATGTAACACAATTTTATACTAAAAAGATCGGAGAGGTAAGAAATGAGCAACCGAAACGATGAAAAAAAGGTACATACACTCACAGACGAGGAATTGGAAAACGTTTGCGGTGGCATAGCATCGAAGCACGGTACTGCCTGTCCGCACTGCGGCAAGTTCATCCCACTAAGCATTCTGGATCTGATAAGGGATAAGCACCTCAGATGCCCATACTGCCTTATGACGATGACTATAAGTGAAGAGGCACTCGATGCTCTTAAACGCAAAAGCTGATTAAAGTGCCTGCTTTGAATACTGCAGGACATCTTTAATTTAAAAAGCCAAAAAAGTGAAAAAATGCCGTTAAGCAGCTTAAATACTTAACGGCATTTTGTATTTTAAATCGGGGACAGCGCAAAGACTATAGTCCTTTCATCCCTTTTTCTCTGTTTCGGCCTTTGAGTGCATCGTCGCATACCGGACAATAATATCCGCCGTTTCCTCTATGCCGACAGACGAATCAAGCGTAAGCTCATACTGCCCAGCATCTCCCCAGCGCCTGCCGGAGATATGCTTGTAATATGAGGCTCTTGCCTTATCCGAGCGGCGTATGTTGCGCTCTGCTCCGTCTAAGCTATCCTTATATACATCCATAACCTTTTTGATGCGGTATTCGGCCGGTGCGCTGACAAACACGCGAACGACATTTTTATAATCCCTAAGAACGTAATCGGCAGCTCTGCCGACAATTACGCACGAGCCGTTATCTGCTATCCTGCGGATAATAAGCTCCTGTGCCTTAATAGCTCTTTGAACCGCGTGAGAACTTAAATACAGCTCGCGCAGCGCATCCGGTGAGTTTTTATAAATGCCGGAAATGAAATCCCTGTCAAGACCGCTTTCGTTTGCGGCAAGGGCGACCATTTCCTTATAGTAAAACGGAATGCCGAGCTTTTCTGCAGCCACCCTGCCGATCTGCTTGCCCTGCGAGCCGTGCTCTCTTGCAATCGTAATAATTACGCCCGGCTTTGACGGCTTAAGTGCAGCCACAGCATTTTTATCTGCAGCAGCGATATTGTCTGTGCCGCCGGCACCGTTTAAAGCGCCTGCGGTTTCCAATCCGCCATCGGCTTTTACATAGTCCTTTTTCAGGAACTGACGGTAGAATATTACACCGACAAACAGACTGTCTATAATGTTGTAAAGCGCCTGAATAAGCTGCGAAAGCATAACCGGCGGCGCAAGCCGGAATAATATTTTACTGACCTTTTCCTTGCCGAACAGATCCGACTGTTCCATTTTGATTTGCCTCAGGTTATACAGTGTTTGCTCATCCGTAGGGGGATTTTCGTTCAGCCTCAGCCCCAAGCAGGATGGCAATATTATACTCGCCGCGCTGCTGCATATCAATCGGGTTTTAAAAAAAGCAGACAGCTTATTTTAAATACGGACTTTCCCTGCTGTCCGATTGCAGATCATATGATTCGCCATGGAAAATGTATTCGTTTAATATCGCAAACAAGGCTATCAGACCGCATTTCGGTATAAAGAACCACAATCCGGTTCTCCTTCCGTCAACAACGGTATCTTCAAAACGAAGAACACGGAGCTTTTCAAGCTTTAAAAGCGTCTCGGATATATCGGCAGATCCCCATTCACGCTCGGCATAGCTTTCGTCAAACGAAAATCCTTTCGGTTTTTCATAGAGGTCAAACAGTATTTTTATTACCTGTCTGTCAGACATCAACTCAAAAAAATCGCAGTACCGCTCATCCGGTTTTAAAACCGACTTCCAGCCGTCATCAGGCTCCGGGAAAATGCTGAAAAACGGAAGCTCGCGGCGGTTGGAATCGAATGTAAAGCCGCCTTCGGCTTCGGTACAGGCGGATCGGTGGCAGTTATATAAATCCCAACGATTTTCGCCATTCTGACTTTTCTTTAGTATATACTCCGGAGAGGAAAAAACAGAATACTCGCCAATATACGCAATCTGACGAATATACCGAAATTTTTCTGTTTCCGAAAGTGATTTCATGGCATGGGATATGCTGTAGGCGATATCCAGGATTCCGATTTTCTCCCTGTAAAACAGCCTGTCAAGCGATACCCCAAGCTCATCGGCTATTTTAGGAAGCAGCGACGAGTCCGGCAAGCATTCGTTCCGTTCCCATTTTGAAACAGCCTGTGGGCTGATAAACAGGCTATCGGCAAGTGTTTGCTGCGAAATTCCGGCAGAGGTACGGTATTTTTTTATATTGTCACCCACACTCATCTTAACTCACCCTGGTCCTTCAGCGCAATCCGGCAAACAGGCATACCCGAAAACCAACAGCCGTTTTTCTCGGTTTCCGGCAATGAAAGATGAGTGAGTATCAAAATACCGAGCAGCATCCGGCTTGCCTGTGTCGAAAACAGCTCTGTGGCTTTATCCCCTATCTGCGTAACGTTTTTTTTGCAGATTCCAAGCTTTTCTGCACGATCAAGCAATTCAGCCGCTTTTTTTGCCGATATCCCTGCTTTTTTGCCTATATAGTCGGCAGAATAACAGCAAGAAAGATCCTGCGATATCATATACGGCAGGCAGCGCAGCATATCCTGATTGCCGATAAGAGACAGATATTCGCCAATACGCTCACGCTCAGAAAAAAGAAACGAATATTTATCCTTTGCAGGCATTATTGAGAGCGAAATGTTCGCATCAAGTCCGTTATACATCATACCGTATGCTTCGCCAAAGGCATATGCGGTAATTGCATGATGATTTTCCGGATTCACACGGTTTTCTGGAGGAACAACCGTCGGATTTTCATATTCCTTGCTGAATAAAGCACGTTTGGCAAGACTCCTGATAGCGGCAAATTGAAGCTCAAACGCCTTGTCTGCAGCATCGGCAGCAGAAAGATTTTCAAATTCCGCATCGATCTTTGATTCTGTATCTGTAATCACTTCGCCCGTAAAAAAAGAAGTAAAGGAGACTCCGAAATAATCTGCAAGTTTTGAAACAGTAAGAAAATCCGGCTCATTCTCGCCGGTTTCCCACTTTGAATAGGTTTTTGAGGAGACCCCGAGTGCTTCTGCTACATCCGATTGCCTTTTGTTTTTTTCCATTCTAAGAAAGCGAAGCCTTTTTATAAAATGCTCTTTTATGCTGCTCTTCTCCATGCTCTTGCCCCTTCCTTTGCTATTATATTTATATTTTACTGTCATTCAATAAGTCTATATAAATAATAACCCAAACCAGCAGTAGAGTCAAGAAGCGAAAAGTTTGTGAATTCTATTTTGAATAGATTTTTCAGAGCATTTGTATAAAAACCAGCCGTATGCAGGCCTATAAAAAGCGGCATATAAAAATAAACATTTCTTACCCTTTTTCAAATCAAAAAAAATCACCGCCGCATAGAGAAAAAGCTCTCTGTACGGCGGTGATGCTTTTATGCTGATTTTTGTACTATACCGTTATATGCGTCATACGCTCGGCTACATGCTCGGGTTACCGATATGATACCGAAAGCGACCGGTTTTATATGTTCATTTCAAACAAAGCATATTATCTTGTTTTGTAGCGGAGCCAGACGGCGTCGCTTTCAAATTTTGTAACATCGGTCAGCTTAAGCCGTATCAGCGGATGATCCTTTTGAAGGTTATCGAAAACGGATGCCATGCAGCCGCGGCCGTCGATTCCGGCGCCGACAAGAATGCTGATCTCATCGAGAAGCCCTGCGTCAAGAAATGCCGTATTGATCGCAGCACCGCCGACGATTCCCATACGCTCTATATTGAATTCCGCTGCCAGAATATCAGCCGCACGCGCAAGATCGATTTTGTCCTTTCCGCAGGCGATCAATGTGCTGCTCATCAAGATAATTCAGGTACTCCTTTGTGACCTGCTCGCTTGTAAGTATGAAATACGGCTTTTCAAGGTCGGCTGAATCCGGCCAGAGGAGCTTGCCCTTTGTATCGGCGATGATCTCATAGCCCTTTGCATCCGCTTTTTTCGAAAAGCCCTCCCTATTGTATGGTGTTTTATCGTTTGCCTCAAAGGCTCCGGGAAGCGCCATCTCAAGCTCGGCTGTCACACGTCCGCTTACGGTTGTCGGAAGGTTAAGCTTTTCAAGCGTTGAATAATAATCCTCCACTCCCGGCAGCTGCTCTGTCATCTTACAGTCAATTCTTCCGTCAAGAGAAGTCATCATATGGCAAACAATATACGGTCTTTTCATCGCTTTCTTCTTTTGATATCAGTAATTTTTATATCCTGCTGTTTAATCAAAATACTCGTTTTGAACATTTTACCATCCCACGCTGCATTTTTCAATATTACGTTTCTGCTTTTTTGTTACTTAAATCAGGACAAAAAAATAAATCCGAGCACTTCCTGAGTTACTTGGAAGGTTCGGATTTGTTTTATGCGGGTGACAGGAATTGAACCTGCACAACCTTGCGGCCACAAGAACCTGATGGTAATGACACCTCGGTGACAAGTCAATCTGCCCGTACCGACTCATTTGCATATAGTATACCATAAAACTATGAGCATTGCAAGTATTGCGACTTGAAAAACAGTCGAAAAAATGGTATAATTGATTTTAGAAAGAAAAATCACCACTATGAAACGCAAAAATTCATAAGCTGTTTGCTTTTATTTACCACCTATAAGCCAATAACAACCACCTATCGGGAAACGGTGGAATTTCTTTTCCCAATCCTTTATAATGTAACCGCGGAAAGGAGGAAATCGGATTGAAGATTGAAATCAAAATTGATGAGAGCTGCACCGAACCGAAAATCGTCATCGTGACAGACAGGGTCACCGACAAGATTAACGAAATTATAAAGAAGCTTTCGGTGGAGCCATCGGAGGTGCTTGCGGGGTTTCGGGATGAGCAGGTGACCGTACTGGAGCCAAACGAAATTGATAGAATCTATGCTTCGGGCGGCAAGGTCTATGTCGAAACGAAAAACGGAGCATTTCTTCTCCGCCTGCGGCTGTACGAAGCGGAGCAACGTCTTGCAAACTCATCCTTCGTGCGCATATCAAACAGCGAGATTATTAACCTGAAAAAAGTCAGGGGCTTCGATCTGAGCTTTACGGGAACAATATGCGTTTCTCTCTCAAACGGAACGGTTACTTATGTTTCCAGACGGTATGTTGCTAAAATCAAGCAATTATTGGGATTATGAGGTGGTAAAAATGAAAAAGAAAATTATTTTGCGCGGACTGTTCGGACTGCCCGTCGGAATCGCCATCGGGTTTGTCATTACGCTGCTGATCTCCATCTGCATCGGAGACGACTCTTTTTACCCTGTCACGCCGGAACTGATCCAAACGACGGGGAACGAACTGAATGCAGTTATTTTGCAGACGATCCTTTGCGCCATCCTTGGTGTGGGATTTGCGATGGCATCCGTGATCTGGGAAATTGATTCATGGAGCCTTGCAAAGCAAAGCGGCATATACTTTTTGATTATCAGCGTGGTCATGCTGCCGATTGCTTATTTTGCGAATTGGATGAAGCACTCCATTACCGGTGTTCTTTCTTATGTGGGAATCTTCGTGATGATTTTTGCAGCGGTCTGGATTTCACAGTATCTGCTTTGGAAGAGGCGCATAAAGAAAATGAACGCACGAATTCACGGCGAGGATGATCAAAAGTGAAATTAAGTTCGTCTAATGAAAGAAATAACAAGCCCACCGCCATATCAGCATTTTGGAAGTGAACCAGAATACTTAGGTGGTGCATCCCCTGAAAGCCGTGTGACAACGGAAAAGGAAAAGCAAAAAGCCTTGAAAACTCAGTGTTTTCAAGGCTTTTTGGTGGTGCAGCGAGTGCATTAATATCCGAACCCAAGCCCGATTTTTCAAGCTCGGTGAAATTGATTGTTTTAGTGCCGTCTTTGTAATTGAATGTGAACGTAATCCTATCGTCATAAAGGAAAATCGCATTGACAAAGCTGTCAATCAGCCTGCGACGGTGGTCAAGCCTCTTGGTATTAAGCTTTCTGAACCGATGAAACCAAAAAATAATTTGTTCACGGGAAAGCGTTGGCTTTGCCATTTCTTCTTTTATAATCTGAACGGAAAGTTCGCTTTTTTGCTTTTCCAGGCTTTCGAGCCGTTCTTTTGTAGAGGCGGTTAAAATACCTTGCTGAATAGCGTCAAGCATATTATCAATGGATTTTTGCGTATCGGAAAAACGCTTTTTGAGCAGCGGCAGTACGGTGTTTTCCTTGCTCTGCAATTTCATTACCGTATCGGCAAGTTTCTCAATCAGCTCATCGTCAAAAATCAACTTCTTGATCTGCTCAATCACAAGATTTTCAATCCATTCTTTTTTAACTGTTTTCTTGTCACAGCCCTTGTGATTTTTTACGCTTGCACATTTGTAATAACGGTGAACCTTATTCCTGCCTGTTCCGCTTTCACCGACCATATAGCATTGGCACTTTCCGCAAAACAGCTTTGTTGTCAGCAGGTATTCGTCCTCGGCTTTATGTTTAGCCGGGGCTTTTTTGTTTGCTGCCATGCGTTCCTGCACACGGTTGAATAAATCCTCGGGAACAATTGCCGGTATACCGTTTGGGTGAACAATATCGTTATACCGGTATTCGCCGATGTATTTACGGTTGTGCAGCATTCGGGTTACGCTGTTTATGCTGATTTTGCCTCCGCGTTTGGTACGAACGCCTTTCAGATTCATTTCGTCGGTAATTTCACGCATAGACGCACCGTCTGCATAATGCTTAAATGCGTCAAGTACCGCCGGAGCCGTAAGCGGATCAATTTGAAAATACTGCTCGCTGTCGATTATATAGCCGATTGGTAATGTTCCGCCGTTATATTTGCATTTCAGTGCGTTCTCGGTCAGTCCTCGCGTGACCTTTTCGGAAAGTTCAGCCGAATAATATTCCGCCATGCCTTCAAGCATTGATTCAAGCAAAATACCTTCCGCACCTGCTGAGATAGCCTCAGTTGCGGAAACGACCTTTACGCCGTTATTTTTCAAAATGCGTTTGTAGTGCGCCGAGTCGTATTTATCCCGTGCAAAACGGTCGAGTTTCCAAACAATAACGACCTCAAATTTTCTGCCTGCACTGTCTTTTATCATACGCTGAAAGTCAGGACGGCGGTCGGTTCTCGCCGACAACGCACGGTCAATGTAGGTTTCTACAATTTGAATGTCATTCTTCTCGGCAAAGTCCTTGCATTCACGCAACTGTCCTTCAATAGATTCTTCGCGCTGATTATCCGAAGAATATCTCGCATAGATTACGCCTTTCATTTTCTTTTTCACCTGCCTTTCTTTTGGGGTTTATAACACAAGTTTCCCTTGTTGTTATCTGGATTTTGGGGTGTTAGGGAGCTCCCTAACAAGCGATGAAAGCGACAAACGAATTTGCTACAGCAAATTCAGTGCTTGCTGAGACAACGCCGTGTATTTGCACAAGCAAATGCGTTGCTTGCGGAGGCAATGCCACATATTTTCAAGTAAACTAATTATAGCATAATAATGATTGAAAGTCTATATGGAAATGTTAAATTATAAATTTAATCTTGAATATTTCAATTTTCTCTATTGATTGGTACGAGTTTATATGTTATAATGTATTGTAGATAAATGCAATTATTGGAGGAATTCGTTTTGTCACGTTCTTATAATAAATTATGGAAACTTATGATCGATAAGAAAATCAACAAAACACAACTCTGCAAAGCGGCAGGTATTACAACAAATGCCATGGCAAAGCTCGGGCGGGACGAAACCGTAACGCAAGAGACGCTTGAAAAAATATGTGTGGCTCTAAACTGCACTCTTGATGATATTGTTGAAATATTTCCGGACAATTAGATTGTAACACATATGCTGTCCGTTTTACGGGACAGTTCTTGTGATATAATTGACGTATATAGAAGCAGGATAGGAGAATAATTATGAGTTTAAGTTCACATATAAACGAAAAGGCAAATCTGATTTGGGCGATTGCGGACAAGCTTACCGGGGTGTATAAGCCGCACGAATACGGCGAAGTGATACTGCCGCTGACTGTTATTCGCCGTTTCGACTGCATTTTGGCGGATACCAAGGAGACTGTACTGAAAAAGTATGAAGAAGTGAAGGAACTTCCGATGCGTGATATTTTGTTGCGCAAGGCTTCAGGATATCAATTTTATAACACAAGTAAATTTACATTTGAAAAACTGCTCGATGATCCGGATAACATCGAGGCGAACTTCCGTGACTATCTCAACGGCTTTTCTCCCAATGTTTCCGAAATAATCGAAAAATTCAAGTTTGACGGCCATATCACCACTATGGCGCAGAAAAACATTCTCTATATTGTGCTGAAAGAGTTTACAACACCGCAGGCGAACCTGCATCCCGACCACATTTCCAACCTTGAGATGGGCTATATCTTTGAGGAAATCATCCGCAGATTCTCCGAAGCACATAACGAGGATGCAGGACAGCACTATACGCCCCGTGAAGTCATTGAGCTGATGGTAAGCATTCTTTTCTATGATGACAGTAGCTTTCTTGCCGGCGACCATGTTGCTAAAACCATCTATGACCCTGCCTGTGGAACGGGCGGTATGCTTTCGGTTGCGGAAAACTATTTACATAAACTGAATGCCGACGCCGAGCTTTTGGCATTCGGACAGGAAATCAACGATCAAACCTTTGCTATCTGCAAAGCAGATATGCTTATCAAAGGCAACGACGCTACACAGATCCGCAGCGGAAACACTTTATCAGATGATCAGTTTGCCGACCAAACCTTTGACTATATTCTCTCTAATCCGCCTTTCGGCAGAGAGTGGAAAAACGAAAAGAACGCTGTAGAAAAAGAAGCAAAACTTGGCTTTGC
>CAKSER010000009.1 GCA_934447715.1 uncultured Eubacteriales bacterium
ATGACATCACCGTCAAAGTGTATATCTAACCCGAAAAGGCAGGCCTAAAAACCTGCCTTTTCTTTTATCAAACCTATCTGCATCTCACTTGATACAGATAGGTTTTTCTTTATCTTCCCGATTTTCTTTCTATTCTTGCCATATTACACATAATGTTGTTGATTTCCTCAACGGAACGGAAAACTTCTCTTTCAAATCTTTCAAAGCAGTCAAGCGAAACAAGAACGGCATCCAAATCATCTTTATTTCGCAGAGCCGTACCGGCCGTTTTACTGCTAGCCATATAGTAACAGAAAGGAATAAAAATACTATGATAGATATAAAACAAATAGAAGCATTGTAAATGAGAGAAGCCGAGATAACGGAAACACTCACCTTTGCAAAAAAGGAACTGGACAAAACGGGAAGTGCCGTATTGCCTTATTCCCTTTATCATGCTCTTTGCGAAGAACGAAAGCAGATACGGGAACAACCGGAACAGATAAGCATTTGAAGAATAATTAAAAAGGAACACGGTGGCAAATGCCACCGTGTTCTCAATTTGTAAAGAGGTTTACCGCAATATATTCATCGTTATATTTGATAATGGCAATCGCTGCATGACCGTAGCCGGAATCCAACATATTTTTATGATGTGCTTCGGACTATATCCAGGCATTTGTCATTATACCGGCAGGGTCTGTTGAAACACAATTAATTACAGTCCTTAAAAAATTTTCTCCAACATATGTGTACATTCCATCAAGAGCGGTATAGTATTTTGTACCGTCTGGACGGATATGACTGTAATTTGTCGCAACTTCTGTTGCTCTCACCTTTGTTCCGGCATATAAACTTTCGTCCCAAGATAACGGTGACACACCATTTTTGACTCTTTCTTCATTAATTAACCGAAATATCTCCATCTCAACATCGTAATAATCATGACTTACAGAAACGGTCTGCTTAATCTTAGGAATACTTGTACCACTCGAAATCAACTTACCACAATCTTTACAATAAGTATCACCTGTATAACCCTCAGAGGAAGTAGTGGCATCTTTCTTATTTCTGACCTCGGTATTCGAGTGATTACAGGTCTTTACCGGAGGGGCTGTTGTTTCCTGCTTCGGAGGATCAGTAACCGGTGCCTTAGTCGCAGGGGGATCGGTTACGGGCGGATTTGTCGATGGAGGATCAGCTTCGGCAACTGTCGTCTTTTCGTCCGCAGACGTATTATCCGCATTTGCCGTTGCCTCCTCCGTACAACTATCGTAAGCTGTTTCGCCGATAGATTCTTTGGTATCCGATTCGATATCCGTTTCGTTTGCCGTATCTGAAATATCGGGAGTAACAGCGGATGTGTCGTCATTTCCGGATGTATCAATCTGCTTTTTGCAGGCGAAAAGGCAAAACAGCAGCACCACTGCAAGAAAACATAATAATGCTCGTTTCATAACCGTTTGCTCCGTATTCAAAAATTAACCGACAAAAATATTTGTTGCATAATATGTATAGTTTACATAATATACCGCTATCGCTGCCCTGCTGAAGTTGCCGTTCAGGATATTGGCTCTATGACCGGGCGATGCCATCCAGCCACTTACAAAATCATTTGTTCCGCTGTCTGCGGCACAGTTTTCTCCCCAGCAATCAAATGAGCTTTCCGAATAGTCAGATGTGCCGGTTACAGCAGTAAAAAACATGCTTCCGTCCGGTCTGCTATGAGGCCCGGTACCGATTCCCTGTTCGTAATAATCGCTGTATTCTTTTACTCTGATTTTTGTACCGGCATAGAGCTCTTCGTCCCATACAAGAGCGCTAAGCCCTGCCTTTTTTCTTTCCTCGTTAATTCCGTTAAAAATCTTCATCTCGACATCATAAAAATCATGATTTGCCGCAACAGTCTGCTTAATCTTAGGGGTAGCTGATCCGCTTGAAATCAGCTTTCCACAATCCTTGCAGTATGTATCTCCCGTATATCCCTCAGCGGAGGTTGTCGCATCCTTCTTATTTCTGACCTCGGTATTCGAGTGATTACAGGTCTTTACCGGAGGGGCTGTTGTTTCCTGCTTCGGAGGATCAGTAACCGGTGCCTTAGTCGCAGGGGGATCGGTTACGGGCGGATTTGTCGACGGTGCATCGGTTTCTGTAGTTTCGGGAGCCGAAGTGTACGTATCGGATGAATCTGATTCCGTCCCATATGCGTCTGTCGAATTTTCGGAATCAAATTCTGTTTTTGCATCAGTATCGCTTTCGTTAGAATCCTGCGTTATAGCATCCAACTCGCTGTCGGCAGTGCCGTTTTTTTCTTTACAGGCAAATAGTGTAAGCAAAAGAAGCAAACAAACAGCAAAAGCCGTGATTCTTTTAATGTTCATCTGTCGAATCATCTCCAATTATGTCGTTTTATATTTTCACAGGTATTATACCCGTTACAATCAAAAGTCAAAGCTTGTTTTTATCTTCCCCCTGCTCATCTGCACGCAGCAGTGGGTTATAGACCTCGGTTACGGTAGCGTATCCGACAATGCGCCCACCCTCCTGAATTCTGATTTTTTTGCCGATCCACAGACAATGCGGGTATGCTTCAGGAGTTATGAAGGTAATTGTTCCCTTCGCTGTCCCGTCTGCCGGAACAGAATCAACACCGTAGTAATGATGAATGCCGGTAGTCAAATATGTGTCTGTAACCAGATGCGCCGGTCTGTATCCGCTGTACTCCGGTTTGCTTCTGGTACCGTTAAATTCAAATATAACCTCAACATCCGGCGGTCGGTCAAATATACTTTCCGCATCCGATAATTTTTTTCGAAATATCCTTTTCATAATTTTCATATCATTTCACTGCAGATAACTTCCGATTATTGTATCAGTAATGTCTGCTTTACGTTTTATATATTTCAGCTTTCTGAAACCCAGCGGTTGACGTCAATAAGCTTTTTAATAATTTCATGCGGCAATTCGGATTTAAGCTGCTTGTTATTCAGCAATTCCGCCAGATTGCAAAGCCACATTATTCCTTCATCGCCTAAGCCGATTGCACTGTCACATGATGCGATAAAAGACTCCTTAAGCATTTTGCCGGAGAATATCATAAGCCTGTTAAGAATATCCGCCGCTCCCGGCCAGTTAAGATCATGCAGCCAGTCAAGTAAGCCCGAAAGATACGGCTCAAGGTCCGAATCGGATTTCTGACACAGAATCTGCGCGCAACACTCCCAGACAGACGGCGGAGCCGGAGGCTGAATGAGCAAGGAAAGATCCTTAAGCTCTTTTGCAAGACGAATCCCCTCGGATCTTACGTCTGCGGAATTTTCCCAGTTTAACATTTTATAAATTTCATTAATATCTACAGTATCCGTATTCATATCATTAACCGCCCTTGACCAATGTCATTCTGCTAAGAGCACATATCTATCAGGAGCACCGTAAGATTGCTCGTCCTCAAAATACGCAAGTTTTTTCGGCTTACAGTAAATTATTGCAGGGCCGTAGCCGACAACTACATCAAGAGCATCTGCCAAAAGCATTTCGGTTCCGTCGGTTTCTTCGTGATACGGCGTAATGGCATAGCACCTCTCCGACGCTCCCTTGGCTTTCAGAATATCTAAAACCGTCTGGTTTGTCGGTATCGGCACAGATATTTTTGTTATACAGTGTTCTTTAAACCAAATATGTATGAAACTCATCTTGTAAAGCAGTTCTGCTCTGTATTTTGTATCATTTTCATCCTTTGACAGCAAATACAACGCCCTGCTTCTTTTGTCCTTTGTTACAAATGTGCGGACAAATTCTTCTTCTATTTCTTTATTCATAATCTTTAAGTGCAATACCGAATTATTTATCATGCCAGAGTGCGAGCACTCTGCCTGTATCGTTTTCCACCAGAATATTTGCAGTTCCACCGTTGGACGTACCTTTAAGAGAGCCCCGAACTAACCATGTGCCGGATTTCTCATCATAGAACACCTGATACGGCTTTTCCTTTTTTACACGATTTCCGAATTGCTTTATCCAAAGCGCTTCTGCCTTTTTAACAAGCTCCTTTGCATCGGATATACTGCCGAGATTTTCTTCGGAGGGAAATTCCTTAATTATGTCACTGTAATCGTCTATTTCAAATGCTTTTACATCCGGAGCCTTATTGTTAACAATAAAGACAACCGCCAAGACAATTAACAGCGCCAAAATAACTAGCGAGCAAATAAGAATACCTTTGTGTTTAGTCATTTTGCTTCCTCCACTAAGTTTAAATCATGTTTGTCAGATTTAATGATCATTTTGCAATAACATTATGACAGATTTTTTAAAATTTGTCAATCAACCGTTCAATATTTCGGGGATGTTTCATCAAAAAAGGACAAAATATCGGAGAGTGTTTTTCGGCAATATCGACCATAGCAAAAAAATCCCCTGTTCAGCCGATAACCGAACAGGGGTGTATAGCTTATCCTACAAAAAATTGTGTTGCATAATATAAGCCGTCACTGCAGTAAATGATTGCAATTGCAGTCCTTGTGTATTTTTCGTTTAAAATCTGCGGTCTGTGAGAATCTGAATCCATCCACTCCGATGCAAATTTACTATAATCTGACAAACCAATGCAGTTTTCACCATAAAACCTGAACGGTTTTAGTGTACCGTTGTCATATTCCCACATTGCAGTATACGGTTCGTCTCCGTTTGGTCTGTTGTGCGGACCGGCATTGTGCTTTCCGCATGCCCAATCATAGAATTCGTTAACTCTGACCTTTGTCCCGGCATAAAGCGCCTCGTCCCAGACCAGTGCATTTAGCCCTGCCTTTGCTCTTTCTGCATTGATATCATTAAAAACCTGCATTTCGGCATCATAATAATCATGACTTACCGAAACCGTTTGCTTGATTTTTGGAATACTCGAACCGCTTGAAATCAGCTTGCCGCAGTCCTTGCAGTATGTATCACCTGTACAGCCCTCGGAAGAGGTTGTCGCATCCTTCTTGTTTCTGACCTCGGTATTTGCGTGATTACATGTCTTTACAGCTGCCGTCGTCTCCTGCTTCGGCGGATTCGTAGCGGGAGGATTGGTAGCAGGCGATTCTGTTGTGGGAGGGTTTGTTGCAGGCGGCTCGGTTACCGGAGTGTCAGTATCGGCGCTTGAAGCGGCATCCTCTACCGTATCTGTGCTGCTTTCAAGTGATGTATCTGTCGGAGTCTCTTTTATATCAGCCTCTGTGCTGCTTTCATGTGGTTTTTGCGTTAAAGAATCACTGCTGTCCTTTTTTTGATCATTGCTCCTGCATGCGGAAAAAGCAAGCAGCAAAAGCAGGCAGGCAATGAAGGCCGCAATTTTTTTCATTTTTATATCCCCGATTTCTATTGATTTTTTTATTTTCATTGTCATTATACCGCGGATTTTTAAAAAAGTCAAATTATGTAAAAAAGCCGGGCAAGCTGCCGGCTTTTTGAGCTGTTACAAGCCCTTAAAGAGCATATTTTGTTTTGATCCGGTTCAGTATTTTGCCGATCGGGCGGTCAAAAATGAGAAGAAATACTACGTTTGAAACCGCATAAACGACAGTGAACGGAACAGCGGAGACAAGCGCCGCAAAATAGCGCGAAAGGTTAAAGAACCCGTCCTCCCACAGCACGGTCCATATATCCATCAAAAAGGAATACAGCACACCGGAAAGAATTCCGTATATCACGAGCACAATCTTACTTTTTTTAAGCTGCTCGGAAATCAGTCCGGCGATAAGACCGATAATCCCCCAGCTGAACATCTGAAACGGTGTCCACGGTCCCTGACCGAAATAGAAATTTGAAATAACGGCGGACAGCGCCCCGGTAAGAAATCCTGCCTCGCTGCCGAAATACATAGCGGTAATTACGACCATTGCAGTAACAGGCTTAAATGCCGGAATCGGCGCGAATATGATTCTGCCGAGCACCGAAAGTGCTGTAAGGCATGCGATCAGAATCATTCTCTTTGCATTTGCTTCCTGCCTTTCAAAGCGAAGAAAAAACGGCAGGCAGGAAAGAATAGCCACACAAAGCGAGATCCATGCATACTGCCTGTCCTCAAAAAGAATCGCGCCGAGAATTACAACTGCCGGAATCAGCACACAGAGAATTATATATGAAACAATCTTCTTTTTCATTTTGTCAGCTCTTTTCCTGTCGGCTTTTTTCGGTTTTATCACTGCAGCAGAAGTCAACAACCTGTTTGCATGTAACCGCATTCGGGCATATCGTGCGAGCCATTCGGTTGGCGGCTGTCGTATAGAAGGTGTTTCCGCCGAAAAAGCGCATTGGTGTGTCGGCTGAAAGAATTTCTCCGTCAAAAAACAGTGCGCATCGGTCTGCCGTCTCTGCCGCAAACTCGACATCGTGCGTAACCATGAGGACGGTAATTCCATCCTTTTTAAGACCGTTAAGAATATCCTTAAGAACCAGCTTGCCTCCGGCATCAATTCCCTTTGTCGGCTCGTCAAGAAGCAGGATTCTCGGATTTGTAAGCAGCACCTTTGCAAGTGCGCACTTCTGCCCCTCTCCGCCGCTCAGATCAAACGGATTGCGGTCAAGAAGCTCTGCTATCGACAGCTTTTCTGCAATTTCATTAATTTTTTCCTCGCGCTCCGGCTTTTTTACCCCGTGCATTTCAAGAATCTCGTCAAGATCCGCCCGTACGGTGTCACGAATGAAAACAGTCTGCGGGTTTTGCGGCAGAAGCGCAAGAACACCACGATACAGGGAGTTTCCCCTATAATCCTTAATCTGTTTTCTATCGATTAAAACCTTTCCGCGGTATGCCTTGCAGACTCCTGCAATGACATTCAGCATTGTTGTCTTTCCGGAACCGTTTCCTCCGAGGAGCGCATAGATTTCATTTGAATACACCTGCATGGATGTGCCGCGAAGCACATCAGGTAAATCCTTTTCATATCTGAACCACACATTTTTAAGCTCGATTGCAGCACTTTCACCGTGTGTGTATTCAGGCTCCTGAAGCATCCCCTTTCGACTGCCGAAATGGCGCTCCAAAAAGTCACGGCCGTCGCGCACGGTAAGCGGACAGCGATCCTCTATATTAAGCGAGCGGAAAATCCGCACAGCGCTCGGAAGTGCCGCACGCATCGGATGACCGTCGGGAAGAATGTCTCCGATTTTTTCCGGAGTATCGCAGACAAGAACGCTGCCGAAATCCATTAAAAGCACCCGGTCGGCTATCGGAAAAACCTCCTCAAGGCGATGCTCAACGAGAATTATTGTAAGTCCCAGCTCGCGGTTGAGCTTTTTTAATGTTGCTATAAAGTCTGATGCGGCTATCGGGTCGAGCTGGCTTGTCGGCTCGTCAAGAATCAGCACCTTGGGCTGCATTACCATAACTGCGGCAAGATTTAAAAGCTGCTTCTGTCCGCCGGACAGCTCATCTGTCTTTTTACGAAACCAATCCTGAATTCCGAAATAGTTTGCCATCTCTCCGACACGCCTGCGGATCACATCGGTCTCAAGACCGAGATTTTCCAGCCCGAACGCAAGCTCGTGCCAGACCTTGTCGGTGACAATCTGGTTATCCGGATTCTGGAGCACATACCCGATCTTTTCGGGCGTTCTTTCCCCTTCCGAAAAGGTAATACTGCCGCTCATTTCTCCCACAGGCGCAAGCTCCGGCTTAAGCAGGCGCAAAAGAGTCGTCTTTCCGCAGCCGGATGCTCCGCATACAACCATGAACTCGCCGCTCCGAACCGAAAAGCTCACATTTTTAACTGCGTCATGATCGGATGAAGGATAACGGAAGCTCAGATTTTTGATCTGTAATATGTCCATACAATATTCTCCCTGATTTCGATAGCGAACGGCAGAAACGACAGCACTCCGAACGCGATATATACTATAACGGCAAGCGGCGACAGATTAAGCGTGCTGATCCGCGGATAGAAATTGAACGCAGTCGTCCGCGTCGCCATTCCGACAACCGTAAGTGCCATAAGAGCAAGGCTTACAAAAAGAAGAATCAAAT
This sequence comes from uncultured Eubacteriales bacterium, assembly GCA_934447715.1. Classification (GTDB taxonomy): domain Bacteria; phylum Bacillota; class Clostridia; order Oscillospirales; family CAG-272; genus HGM12657. Next base: position 7,985 of record CAKSER010000009.1, read on the forward strand.
CGCGCATTGTGAATCTGAAAAGCGAAAAATTTGTACGCTTCCCTTTTCCGTATCCCCTTGCCTTCATCGATGATGCAGTCTCCATCGAATTTTCAAGCGACCACGAAATCATTGCAAGAAAAACTCTTCCGGAGCTTCTTACCTTATCGACAATTCCGCGTGCGGAATATAAGCCCATTGTCTTCTGCGCGCTCTTTACTTTTTTCATCTGTCTTTTAAACATCGGGATAAACCGAAGTGCCATCGACAGAACCAGCGCAAGCTTCGGAATCGCCTTTCCGAACAGATATAAAAACTTGTCGCTTGTCATCACCTCGCTGTAGCACTTGCACCACAGCATAACTCCGATGACCATAACGGAAATAAAGACGCCGTATGCAAACGCCTCAAAGGTAACCGGGTTGCCGTTTAAAAAAAACAGGGGGGTCACACCGTTGTGCGAAAAAAGCGGATTGGTTATTGCGACAAGGAAAAACAGCGGAATGTAAAAGCCAAGGTTTGATTTTATATCGCTTTTTTTCTGTAAGGAAATGCAAAAGAGGATTCCGCCAAGCAGTGCCAAAGCCGACAGCACCGGATTTGATGAAAACATCGATACCGCAAGCACCGAAAGAAAATAAAGCATCAGCACTGTCGGATGTACATTTGAAAATGACTTCACTTTGTTTCTCCTCCCATCCAGATACAGCCGACATCCTTACCGAGATTGCAGGTATAAACCCATTCAATGGTCTGTCCGTCCGAAAGGACATATCGTGAGCAGCCGTAGTTTGGGAACTCTCCGTCCACGCGGTACATCCAGCCGGAAAGTGGGCCGCAGGAAAACTCGTAAAGGTAGTGGATTCCCCTTATATATACGCTCCCGAAGCTGTTTTCGCTTGCCCCCTGGTACTCCATCTGAATTCTGTTATAGCGCACTGCGCGATCAAGTATATCAAAAACCGTGTCTCCCTCGCGAAGCACATATTCGGTCGGCTCAAGGATCACGCCGTCCGGCGGAACAAATTCATCGGATTTAAGGGCAGGATCAAGATCGTCGTAATTATCAAGAATCGTATCGCACCGGATGCTGATTGTAACCGTTTTGCTGTCCGGCTTGATATCATCGATATGCGTAAGATAATATTCGTCGACCGATTGGATATTTGTTCCGTTAATTAAAACAGCGCCGATTAAAATAATCACAAACAGCGCAAGAATATCCTTTTTCATCCTGTTCCTCCCTTCCTTAGGCTATCCGATTTTAATAGATTTTAATAATTATAAGGCTCTGATATCATTCATCATCGCCGTACATTGAGGCAAGCTCTTCCATTTCACGTTCCTTTTTGTGCCTGCGTAGTCTGATCCGGCGCACAAGAAGCACAGCTGTAACGGCGGCAGCAACGAAAAGCAGAATGCCGATCACAATCGCCCTTACAAGATTGTCGAGCTTCGTTTTAGTCTTTAAAACGTCCTCATAGCGTTCAATCTTTTCACGGTCATATTCGCTTAAAGCAAGATATCTTTCGGCGATTTCATCGACCGACTTTTTGTCCTTTAATGTTATATTTTCAAACGGATAAAGCTTCTCTTTTATATCACTGTTAATGCTGTCTATCTCGGTCTGGATTTCGGCAATCTTATTTTTTGCCGCAGTCAGCTTTTCAAGATAGCTTTCCTTTTCGTCAAAATCCTCACACTGCTGAAGCTTGTCAAGAAGCGTTGTAACGGTTACATACTCCTCTGTTGTAAGCCGATCCGGCAGTGCGTCTGCTGCCTCGCGGTCGGAAGCGGAAAAGAACAGCAGCACAGGATTTTCATCCGAATTATCGGATGAGTCCTTTATAACATCTGTTGTATCTGCAATTTTTTTAATATCAATACCGGAAAGTCTCGCAGCATCCGAAAGAGTCCAGTAGCTGTTTACATAGCACCTTTCCAATTCAGGCAGAGCGTAAAAGTCTTTAAGAAGAGCTTCAAGCACCGATTTTTCGGTGCTTTCGTCTATTTTTGCAATTTCATCTTCAATAGCGGCGATTCTCTCTTTAATCGAACTGCTCTGCTCCGGACGGAAATCATAGAGCGTGCGCATTCCGTTTGACAAACGAATAATTGCCGCCATTGTGTAAAGCGTCTGCTCCGATGCCATTGTATTTGACCGATCCGGAAGCGATGTGGGATTGTCCGGATCATAGGTAAAGGAATGCACAAATCCGCCGTCCTGCATGCGATATTTTAAAATCCCGTCAAGAAGCGTGTGCCCGTCCTTTATAAAACGTTCGTCGCTTAAAGGATCGATCCCGAGGCTGCAGAGAGCAACCGTTACCTGATCGGCACTCTCGACATTTTCTGTTCCCCAGCTTGAAAAATCCCCTGTCGGAAGCTGAAGCGACGAAAGGCAGCTTAACGCTTCCTCAATTACCTGGTGCACCGTCTTTGTGACCTGTTTACCTGTCTTTTTAAGCGTATATGTATAGGTTTTCTCGTCGTTTTTGTACGGAGCAAACGCCTGAAGCGCCATTGCCGTAATATCCGGGTCGGCAGAATTTCCGCTTAAAGCAAAGCCTCCGTCCGGCAGCTGCTTGCAGAGAATTTCGAGAATAATGCTGTCCCTTGTATCAAAGGCGTCCTCCGGCACGGGATAGCGCATGCTGTCAAGGGCAATCAGCCCCCAGATCCAGCCGTTAATTCCCTGCCGTCCGAGTGATGTGGTTTTGCCGCGGTTATATGTTCCGTCGGCAATCAGATTGATCGGATCTCCGTTTTCGTCGGTTCCGAGCGAGGTTGGGTCGCCGCCCATTGCAAGGACGGCAAGCGAGATCCTATGCCACTCGGTAGCCTTGGCAGCGCTCAGCTTTCCCGGCTGTCTGTACCTTTCCTCTACCTTGTCGCGGATTACCGCGAGGTATGCAGAGTTCCGGTCCTCGATTCCGAGTCTGCCGAGACCGATCGGATACCAGTCTCCGGGAGTAGTTCCGGCAAGCTCTAAATAGGTCTCGTTTAACAGATATCCGTCGGCAGTTGAACCGTTGTCAAGCTTTTTCCATGCAATAATACCGTTTGCAATCTCAAGAGCTTTGCCAAAAACCGGCTCATCAGCAAAGATGTAAGTGCTTAGCCCGGGAAGGAGCATTAAAAAGGTCAAAAGAAAGCAAGAAATCCGCTTAATCATTTTTTCCCTTTCCTTTCAATGGCTTTTTTGCGCGGTAAATCACAAATGCCGCAGCCGCAGCAATAACAACACAGGACACCGAAATGATAACGACGGTATTTGTCTTCGTCTTAGAAGAATCCGTATCCGGCGAAGGTGACGTCTCATCTGTCATAATAGCGGAATCAAGGTCGTCAGAGCCGCGTTCGGTTGTGCTCTTTGTATTCGTATCGGTATTTAAATCTGTATCATAATCGGTATCAAAATTGCTCGTTGTGTCCGGAATGACAGAATCCGAAGCAGACAGATCGTCTTTATCTGTCATGCCGCTGTTGTCATTTCGGTTATCCGGATTACCCGAATCCTTCGGATCGTTTTTGCCGATTTTATCGGTAGTATTCGGCTTTGTTTCGTCAGGATTCTTACCACTACTCGTTGTTTTATCCGATTTTGTTGTCACCGGCTTTGTTTCCTCGGGCTTTGTGTCGCTGCTTTTCTTTGTGCTGTCGGGATTTGTATCCTTTCCGTCAGACTTTGAAGATTCGGTCGTCTTTGCCTCGTCTGTCGGATTTGCAAGCGCATTATACAGTGCCTTGACTATGGCATCAACCTCCTTTTGGGACGCGTTGAGCTTTGCCATGACACTGTTTGCTTTTTCATATGCAGCCTTGACGTTTGTTCGCGCAAGCAGCCCGGATGAGCGTGCTTTAAAAATTGCTAAAACAAGGCTGTCCTTGTTTGCGGTCGCATAATATCCGCCTGCAGGCTGTTCTCCTGCTCCGGGGATTTCTGTTCCGATAGCAGCTGCGCCTCCGATATCAGCGCCGTATCCGAGAGTAAACTGTACACGAACGGTGTCGCCGTCTGCAAGATAGCAATCCGCAAATCCGACGTTCGGAAATACATTGTTTACCGAATACATCCATCCGGAGCCGTTGGTAAATGCAAATTCGCCGAGATATCCGGCCCAATTCTTTTTATAATCGTCCGGATCAAAGAAAGTCATGTTCTCCTCAAGATACGGATAAAGCATAGACGGAATCGACGGAGACAGGTTAAGCTTCTTCGGCAATGACGGGGATTTGCTTTTCTGATAATTGTTGTAGCGCTCGTTTGTCACGCTTCCGTCTGCAATATAGGCAAGATAGAATGAGGATTTTACCGTCCCACCGTAATAGCCGACAAAGCCGTTTTCCGAAAGCAGACGCAAAAGCTGCTCTGCCGAGGTTTCGCCTTCATAAATAGGCACCTCTGTCGGTTCGATCAGATATCCGCATCCGATCGAAAATGTTTCCACGCTCCATATTGCCCTGCCGATTTCCTCTCCGTCCTTTGCACGGATATAGGTAATATGGTAGGTAAGCTCCTTCTTTTTGCCGCCGTCGGAGGAGGCGGAGACCGTAACGATATTCTCCCCCTCCTCAGTAAAGGTAAGCGTATAGCTTGCCTTTTCGTTGTCGTCCCAGGTAGGCTCTAACCGTTTGCCATTATGCTTGACGGTTGCGCGTATCTTTGCTCCGGATGCATTTTTAGCCCACACATCAAAGGTTCTTTTGCTTCCTCGCTGTGTAATATTATCGGTAAGAGTCGTAACTATCGACGGCCCGGCGGATGCCCCCGATGTAACCATCGGGAGCATACCAAAAATCAGCAAAGCCGTGCAAAGCAAGATTAAAATCCGTTTGCCTCGCTGCATCATTTCTCCTTCTCTCCTTTTCGGCGCATTAGGTTATGCGTTGTGTCTGCGCTTTTTTGTGCTTACGACAACCACGACGCAAACAACTGCCAGCACGCCGATTACAATCAGAACCCAGATATATGAATCACCGGTTTTGCCGGACACGTCCGGTTCTGCCGTATCCGACGATTCGCTTCCGTCAGGCTTTGCCGATGTGTCAGGAACGTCTACAGCCTTGGTATCGGATGCGGAATCTTCTGTTTCGGATGATTCGCTGTCGGTTACAGCATCGGTTGTTTCGGTATCTGTGTCTGTTGTCTTGTCTGTATCCGGAGTTTTATCCGAATCAGGTGTTTTGTCTGTATCGGGTGTCTTGTCCGTATCAGGTGTCTTATCGGTATCCTTTGCAGTATCTTCGCTTAGAAGCTTCTCAAGAGCCTTTTCCGCAGCGGTAAGAGTCAAATAGTTTTCTACCTTAGCCTTAAGCTCATCGGAAAGAGCATTATAAGCCCTGCGTGCTGCGCGGATAGCGCTTTCGCTGTCCTTTGTAACCGTACCTATTGCGGAAATCGAATCGGTTGCCTTTTTAACTGCTTCCTCGTCGGAAAGCTGGCTGTCGGTCTTTACCTTGTCAAGCTTGCCCTTTAGGTCGGCAAGTATCGCACTTACAGCTTCCGGCGTCTCTGCATTATAGATTGCAATCTTTCCCTCAGAAATCAGGCTGTTGATCTCCTTCTGCTGCTCTGTACGGTAAGCCGAGAGCTTCTTATAAGCCTCAAGCTCCTTTGCCGCGTCTTCCTTTGCTTTTTTAAGGCGCTGAAGCTCTGCAAGCTCGCGCTCTGCCGCTTCAAGAACAGATATGTTCGAAACGAGCTTCTTAAGCTCGCTCGAAAGTGCATCATATGCCTTGCGTGCTGCACGGATAGCGCTTTCGCTTTCGATTGTAACCCTTCCGATTGCGGAAATTGCATCGATTGCCTTTTTAACTGCTTCCTCGTCGGAAAGCTGGCTGTCGGTCTTTACCTTGTCCATTTCCGCCTTTGCGTCTGCAAGTGCCTGGCTTACAGCTTCGACAGTTTCGGCATTCTCTATAGCCTTGCGTCCTGCAAGAATCAGATTGTTAAGCTCATTCTGCTGCTCCTCTCTGTAATCAGAAAGGTTCTTATAAGCTTCAAGCTCGTTTATTGCATCTTCCTTTGCCTTTATAAGGCGTTTGATCTCTGCAAGCTCGTTTTCTGCTGCTTCAAGAACGGATATGTTCGAAATGAGCTCCTTAAGCTCATCGGCAAGTGCGTCGTATGCCTCTCTTGCCTCGCTGATTTTTGCTTCGCTGTCCTTTGTAACCGTACCGATTGCATCAATCTTTTCAATTACAAGCTTAATCTCGTCAGCGTCCTCTGTTTTCTGCCAGTCAAGCAGCGGATATCCGCCGTTTACAAGTGCATACTCATCCTTCTTGAAGCCGCTTCCGAGCAGATTAAGAATCTCATCCGCCTTCATTTCGGCAGTTGTCTTTGCAATTGTTGTATCGGTGCCGTTCGTAATTCCGCGTGCGGTTGTTTCGGAATCGAAGTAGCAGTTTGTAATCTCGTTGTCCGAGGTTACAAGGCTCGCAATTGCGCCTGCACCGTCAAGAATGTTGCTTCCGTTAACGCTGATCTTTCCTGCGTTGTAGCAGTCTCTTATCACATGTCCGTCCTGTGCTCTGCCGACAATTCCGCCGGCATTGTCGTTTGCTGTAACCTCACCGAGGTTGTAGCACTCTGAAACCGTTACATTAACGGCTGTACCGTTGCTGCCTGTTCCGAGATGTCCGACAATACCTCCGACAGCACCGTCGCGTGCGGTAACAGAGCCGACATTGTAGCAGCCCTTGATAACGCTCTTTCCGCCGTCGCGTACAGTACCTACAATTCCGCCGCTCCAGCCGCTGCAGATAATATCTGCGCCGTTAAAGCAGTTAATAAAGTCCGCACCGTTGCTCCAGCGTGCAATTCCGCCCATCCAGGAGAGGTTGCTTGCGCCGATTTCGCCGCTTGCAACGCCGACATTCTTAATGACGGCATTTGTGCCGACATAACCGAACAGGCCTCCGTTTGTTGAATACAGGTTGTCGATTACATATCCCTGTCCGTCAAAAATTCCGTCGAACTGTACAGAAGAGGATCTTCCGATCGGTGTCCAGTTCGAATAGTCACTCAGATCGATATTGCTTGTAAGAAGAATTGTTTTATCGGTAAAGGATTCGCCGGCATTAACGCGGTCCGAAAATGCCTTAAGCTCCTCTGCCGTGCCGATCTCAACTCTTGCTCTTACAGCAGGCTCATCGCCTATAGCCATCTGTCCTGCAATAATCGGATAGCCGTTATTTATCATGTCTGTATCGGATGTAAACGCATCGCCAAGAGCATTTACAAAGTCCGCACTCTTCATTTCGGGAGCATCCTTTGCTGAAGCACTTCCGGTAACAGTCCCTACAGTGTCGTCTCCGTCGTCATCAAAGACGCCGTTTACATTGGGATTTGTGCCATTTAGATAATATACATTTTCGATTGTAACAGAAGCCTCTGCAATGCTTCCGAATACAGCACCTGAGGTTTCAAGTGCGAGAACAGAGCCGACATTGTAGCAATTTTTTATAACCTGTCGGTCGCCGCAAAGCCGGTAGCTGCCGACGATTCCGCCGATTCCCCAGCTGCCTCTTCCTCCGATTGTTCCTGCGTTGTAGCAGTTTGTAACAACCGCCTTAGCGCCGTTTTCCTTCCAGCGGTTCGGTCCGACCTGACCTACAATACCGCCTCCGGTATAGCTTGCATTTATAAGACCGTGGTTGGAGCAGCTTTCAACATTGATTGTTGCACCGTCGCAGATTTCACCGACGATACCGCCGATTCCCCAAAGTCCGGTAAGTGTTGCGTAGTTGTGGCAGTTTCTTATCGTAGCCGTTGCATTCGAAACAACCTCGCCTGCAATAGCTCCGATCGTGCTTGTATACGAACCGCCGATATTTCCGCTTGCAATTGTAAGATTTTCAATAAGCGCACCGTCTCCGATTCTGCCGAACAGACCGCAGACATTGTATGTGCTGCCGTTGAGGTTCCAGATTGCATGTCCGTTTCCGTCAAAATGCCCTCTGAAGCCTTCTGCTGTGTTGTCCGCAATCGCTTTCCAGTCGGAAATGTTCTTCATATTGATATCCTGCGTCATAAGGAAGTGCACGCCGGATGTATTCATTTTTTTGTAGTAGCAATAGTAGCGCAGATCAGTAAGATCGTCTGCTGTCTCGATAAGGTACGGATCGTCTGCCGTTCCCTCACCCTTCCAGGGCATGCGCTCTCTTACCTCGATTGCAACCGATGCTTTAAGAACGCCGTAGATTACATATACCGTATCATCGGTCAGTGCAAGCTCGGAAGAAACAGAAAGCTTGTAGCTTAAAACCTGCTCGGTATGACCATCGCTGAAATTAGCAGTAACCTCCATTCCGGAAGGATCGAAGGATTCTCCTGCATAATAGCGTACCTTGTCCGGCTGCTTTGTAATCGAGATTGAGGTGATATAAGGTGTATCGTTGTCAAGTGCATCCTCTCCGCCGACAAGTGCAATTGCAGCGGCAAGAACAGAATAATTTCTTATGTAGCGTCTTTCGCTTGCCGGAACCTCACGGCAGAGCTTGAGCGCATTCTTTAACTGAGCCTTGTAATCGGATGCAGAAGGATCGTTTGCAAGATCGATTGCAGCAGATGCCGCACGGATTGCATCCTTTACATCCGACGATGCGTCCGGGCGCATATCGTAAAGCGCACGCATCTCGTTTTCGAAGCGCCAGTAGGAAACAAGGGCATATGTCGCCTGGTCGTTTGCCATCGAGTTCCAGCCGCCGTTTGCTGTGTGGCAGAAGCCTCCGTCCGGAAGCATGAACTGCAGCATTCCGTCAAGAAGCGTCTTGCCGTCGCTTGTAATGAAGCGCTCATCGGATTTGGGATCGATTCCGACAGCGCAAAGAGCAACAACCACCTGCGAAACGCTCTCTACGTTGTCTGTTCCCCATGACGAAAATCCGCCGTTTTTATTCTGCATCGTTCCGAGAACGTCAAGCGCCTCGTCAACACACTGACGTACCGTCTTTGAAACTTCCTTTTTGCTGTTTTCGTTTACATATGTGTAAACCGTATCATCGTTATAATATGGTGCCAGCGCCTGAATTGCCATTGCGGTAATATCAACATCCGAACGGCTTCCGTATCCGCCGAGCACCCAGCCGCCGTACTCATTTCCCTGTACACCGTCGGTCAGCTGCATTTTAAGAATTTCGGTAATGAATGTTTCTCTTGTATACTTTGCATCCTCAGGGACCTCATACATGCCTGTATCCATAGAAATAAGTCCCCAGATCCAGCCGTTTATGCCCTGTGTACCGGGTCCGGCTTTAAGCATGTTGTTGTAGCTTCCGTCTGCTATAAGATCAATCGGCTTTTCTTTGTAGATACCAAAGCTTGTCGGATCTCCGCCGAGTGCTGCAATCGCAACGACAGCTCTGTGCCATTCGGTTGCCTTTGCGCTGTGAAGGATTCCGTCGTTTGCTTCGTATGTCTTCTCGATATATGCCTTCATTGCGGCAAGGTAATCGTCATAGCCCGTGCCGTCATTGATAAGGAAAATATAGCTTCCGTTGTCATAGTAGCCGAATCTGCCCATTGCAAGCGCCATCCAGTCTGTCGCAGTAGAGCTTGCACCCGAAAGGAACTTGTCGTTTCCGAGCAGAGTTCCGCTGACACCGTTTTTGGTCTTTGCGGAGTTTACCGCAGACTTAATATAGGAGGCAAGCTGTGCAGAAAGCTCTGTTCCCTCTACAAATGCCGGACGTACCGGAGCATCAGTAGAAACAGAAGCCTCCCATTTAAGGCACGGCAGCTCACCCTTGTCTGTAAATGCATCGCCGAGCTGCGAAGCAGAAAGAGTTTCTGCCTCTGTGCATTTGCTGTCACTAACGGATCCGGCAATATAATAGCAGTTTGTGCATTCTCCTTTAGTTGCGCCTACAACCGCACCGATGTTATTATTGTTTCCTTTGGTATCCTTAACGCTTCCTGCATTGAAGCAGTTTACAAACGCCGCGGATGAAGCCTTGTGACCGCCGGCAACGCCTCCTACGGTAGCAGGACCGGATACAGTTCCTACATTGTAGCAGTTTTCAAGCTTGCCTGCTCTCCAGTGCTGTCCGGTTACTCCTCCGATGTAGCCTGTTGTACCGGACACATCTCCCTTGTTGTAGCAGCCGCTTATTACGCAGTCGCCGTTTACGTAACCAACAACACCGCCGACATTCGCGCCGCCGGAAACAGATGCCTCGTTTCCGCAGTTTGTAACATTGCCTGCTGTAAGCTTTCCGACAATACCCGAAACATTCGAGCCGCCTTTTACCTCGCCGCGGACAATCAGGTTCTTTATAGTACCGCCGTTTACATCTCCGAAGAAGCCGACCGATGAGCCGGATTCAATATAGAGACCGCTTATTATATGATTGTCTCCGTCAAAGGTTCCTTTAAACGTATTTGCTGCTGTACCGATTGCAGTCCACGGGCTGCTCTCACCGCCGAGCATGATGTCGGCAGTCAGTACTACGGTTTTTCCTTCAAAAGTATCTCCGCCGTTTACTGCATCTGCAAATGCCTGCAATTCCGCAAGAGATCCGATTGTAAGGTCTGCATTTTCGCCGGATACCGAAGCAACAACCGGAATTCCGGAAATAATTATTACAAACGCAAGCAGTCCGGCAAGCAATTTGTTCATTTTCAGTTTCATTTTTTACCTCATTATAAGTTAGAAATTTTTACGGCAAGCCCTTTGCTGAGCCGTATAAACTTCCGACGAGATTGTCCTCCGCCTAAAGACATTGTTCGCGCCGGAAAACAACCCTCCTTTCAAAATAAAAAGCGCCTTTACTTCTCTCAAAGTAAAGGACGCATATAACCAAGCAATCACACGGCAGGGGCACAAAAACGTACAAATCGAATTCCCTGTCGGAATCCTTTGGCTGCACGCTCCTCACCCGAGACATGTAAAACCGGAAAAATACGGCGGTGTTCTGACTTATGATGCGGACTCACCCATAAAAAGCACAAAAGCGGAACAGAAAAATGGCATCCCGGATATTATGCTTTCATCAAATACAGCAATGGCGGTTGTTCCGGATTTGAACCGGATTTCCTTTTCCGCAATATAAATGCGGAATATCTACTCAGTATACAACTTTTCAAGCCGTATTTTTCTTTCGCTATTAAATTCTCGACCAAGTATACCATATTTCCTTAACACTGTCAATCTCTTGCAGCACTTTTTTCCGCCGAAGCCGCCGATCAAAAGAAAGCCTGCCGAAGAAAATATCAAAAAGAAACCTTGCCCGATTAAATTCGATTAAAAATGATTAAAAGCCCCGAAAGCAAAAAAATCCGCACCTCGAAAACGGGGTGCGGAAGGGTTTGCACTATTTGTCATTAAATCATTAAAATTAATATCTAAAATTGATTCTGAGTACTTAGAGTAAACGACGTATACATCATCAATATCTCCCAAGACGCCATAGTTTTTTTCGTTATAAATTTAACCGATTCACCATTGTTATTAAACGAAATTATATATTCATAAAAAACTGGTACTTTTTTTCCTAAAATAAAGCGTTTAACTTTTTGAATATTAGCATTTCCCTCATATTTGCATAATTTTACCCTGTTTTTAAAAAAAGCATAAATACTGCTTACGATGCCGTTTTCATTTTCTTTTGTATGAGCGCAAAAGAAATTTACTGACAAGCAGCGCCCAAAAAACAGCTAAAGCAAGAAGAATAAAAGATCGGAAATATATTCTGTTTATAATAAAAAGAATCCAAAAAACAATAAAAAATATCTCTATTACTGCCGCCAATATGATTGACGGAATCACATATGCACCGATTGTTCGTCTTCTTGCTGTTTTGCTTACTTCCGCCTGCTTTACTATGTCCAAAACTTCGTTAACAGCTTCGGTCATCACAAAACCGTTCTCTGTTAATATTAAACCTATATATTCATCCTGTTCAATATTGACTTTTAAAGTGATCGAATACTGCTTTTCATCACGCTTCATTTCTGCCAGATTAGCTGAAGGAATTCCGCATATGCCGGACAGCCAGTCGAAAAAAACGCCTCGTTTCCAATTCCGATCGCAAATTTTGGGTCGCTTCATGACCGTAATTTCATGAATTCCCTTTTCGCAATCGCATTCAAATCCGGCTTTGGAAAAGCATGAAAGATTTTTTATTTTCAATTTTTCTCCATCAACAAAAACATCGACGGAATCTTCATAATCTGAAATACCAATAACAATTTTCAAACCATTTATCTCCTCAAGTACAGGATCGAAAGCAAGATTATTTTGCTACTATTGCAAAAAAACGTCGTGCCGGGCAATGTTATTTATGCACTCCATCAAACCTAATCAGCATTTATTTTGTAAACCAGGTCTGTTAATTTATATAATTTATCTCCCGGTTTGTATTGCATAATGTAAACCACTGAACCGAATCAATGTCAAGAAAGGCGTATACCTCGTCCGGCGTTTTGTAATAACGAAGCTGTCCGTTACCGAAAGAAAAAACCGCATAGTCAACGTCGTCATTTTCTTTTTCTTCACATAACACAAGATATTCAGAGGTAAAAAAGCCTTTGATAAAGTGTCCTTCAACAACTACGTCGCTGTCGTTTAGCGATAAATTCCATTCTGAATTAAGTTGTTCATCAGGGACCTTAAATAAAGACGCTTTTTTTCGCAATTCGACATTGATGCAATAATTGCTTGGAAGCTTCTTATAGTAACCATCTCTGCTTATTAAAAAGTTTTTGCCGACCTCCAGGTCATTAAAGACAACCGGCTTAAAAAATGAGCAACCGACTAAAATAAACAAGAGGAATTGCAATATAATCAAAGTTTTAAATAATTTTTTCATTAATTCTTTGCCCCGTTGAATTCAATTTCGGTTTTTAATCATAATTTTCCCATCAAATTGTTTTCGAAAACTCTTTTTTCCTTACACGCACGGACAATTTTAGCTATGACCGCAAAAAGTAAAGAAAAAGCAATGATAAAAAAAGGAACAAACACTATCGGATCGGTCATCCTTCCGGAGAAAACCAGCACAAAGCCAAGTACAAGATATGCATAAATCAAAATAGAAACAATATCAAAAACATACGTTAAAAACATAGTATCCATACGGTTTTTGTCGTATATAATCCCTTGTAAAATCTCTTTATCATTTACAAATATCCGCCGGGGCTTAATGCTCATGGATTTCTGATCAAATTCCGACCCGACCGATTTGATTTCCAAGTCCTTATCCAATGATATATCTATCGGCGTAAGAGCATACGGCTCGATTTTTTCATACCATTTCCCGGGATAATTAAGTATAAATATATTAAGAAAATTTAAAACAAAACGCCTTAAAAACAACAGCAGAACAGCCAAAGCCGAAAGCCTTTTGTATGCCCTTGTGCTGACCGTAACACCGGATGAATCTACCGATTCTACATTCAGTGAATCTCCCGAAGAAATAGGGCATTCTCCTTCGCTGGTTTTGACAAGTAATTCATCGCCGTATGCTGCGGAATCACTAAAAAACGTAATCTTCATATCTTCTCCTGCATATCCGGTTTTGCAGCCCGGTCAAATCAAAGAATCAGTTAGGAATGCCTTTGTATTCAACAACAATCCGGCTCCGGCGGCCGTAGACTACCGTTCCCTCAAAGGATCCCTCTTGGCTTGAACCGGTTCTGAGCAATCTGATTTCATTCCCGTTTTCATCATATACAATAACAGTTTTCAGCTCCTGCTGCCCACCGCCGCGTTCAATATACACTCCGCTGTATGTTACATAATCTTCATTTTTTATATCTAAATAAATTTTTAAAAGACCGGTGCCCAAAACGGCAGCTATTGCAACAGACACTGTCAAACCGATTGTAATAATCAGCCTGAAATGCTTGTTCCCTTTCAGCATGTGCTTGATAAATAACAATACGGCAGCTAAACCGCAGATTACAATCACCGAGCTGACAATATTCCGAACAAATACCTTTTCAATAATGGTATCCATACAATTGCTTCCTTATTGATTATCTTATTATTAAACCGCAAATTACTGCCCGAGCACTGCCAAGGAATTTTTATATCTTTATTTTATAGACCCAACACGGTTCAAAACTGTTTCTTCCTACATCGCTGTTGTCAAGAACAAGCTTGACATCGCCTATATTATCAAGCAGCCCGAACATATTCAAATGCCTTTTAACCTTGCTGCTAATACAATCCTCGTTTGAGAGCAGCGACTCACACTCATCACATACAACGTCGATTCCGTACAATTCAACCGGGGTTCCGAAAACCGAATCTATCGGGAGGATATCATGGGCGATCATTTCACACCCTACATTATAAGCGCGAAACTCGCGGCAAATGCTTACCAGCTTACGAAAGAGCGTTTCGCAATCTCCGGGATATTCACCGGAAGATGTCACATCAATATATCTTTTATAGATATCATCAAGCAGGATTTTGAAATACTGCTTGGTTTCCGGCTTCAAAAAATCCTCGCCCGGCGACAGCGCGCGTTCTATTCCTCGATACCTTTTGCGTACGGGTGCGATGTCAAATATCATAAGTCATTCCTCTGTAACATATATCAATGATGCTTTTTAAAATCAGCCGTTGCAGCTCGCCTTTAACCGATTAATAGGCTCAAACTGCATTATATCTTCTCGTATTTATTTTTATACACTCTATATTTATAAATATTTTACCACCAAAAGTTTGTTATTTATGTCGAATTATGTCGAACGATTCGAGTTTTTGATATACTTTGATATACTTTGTTTATTATTATCAATTTATCAATTGCAATATCAGATCACAAAGAAATCACACGCTCTCATAGCCCTTTATCATTCGCTCCAGCTCCTTTGCAGCCACGCTCAGCGGCTGCTCTTTTCTTTTTATAATAACGATATTTCTTTTCGGAATCTGCTCCTTCAGGCTGATTCGGCAAATCCCGTCGCCTTCTCTTAAAAACTCCTCGGGAACAAAGCCGATACCTAGGTCGGCTTCGACCATCGGGAGAATCTGGTCCGCCGTAAACGCCTCAATATCCGGCTTATACGGCAATCCGTATGACGAAAAAAACGAGGAAAAGAATTCAAAGGACTTCGTATCCTTTCCGAGCGAAATAAGCGGATATTTTGTAAGCTCTGCAAGAGACACCTGTTTATCGGTAAGATCCTTGAAGAAGCCGGAGCAGACTGCGACCTCGGTAATCGGTCTTACCGCCGTTTCGACAAGAGATGCGGTATGCACTGTCGGTGTTGTGACAACGGCGATATTAGCCGACCCGTCCTTTAATGCGTTTATTGCCTGAGGGGTCGAATGATTACTGATTCTTATATGAATACCCGGATATCTGATGCGGTATTTTTTCAGCACCGGCAAAAGAAGGCAGCGCAGCGCCACCTCGCTTGCGGCAATATATACCGTGCCGTTTTGCAGATTGCGGTTTTCGGTAAGCTCTGCTTCGCCTGCGTCGATATGCTCCATGGCAATCCGGATATGCTCATACAGCCTTTCTCCCTCAGGAGTAAGCTGCATTCCCTTTTTCGAGCGCAGAAAAAGCGGACAGCCAAGTTCGCTTTCAAGCCTTTTTATCGTTCTTGTCATGTTCGGCTGATTATTTAAAAGAAGCTTTGCCGCCTGAGACACATTTCCGTACTTTGCAACATAATAAAAAACGCGGTAATAGTCATAGCTGATATACATTCTATCTTCCCCTTCTCGATATATGTAGCATATGATATATCAAATCAACATTTCAAATATGTCAAACATACATTTTACACATATATCAATTTGGATTATACTATATCGGTAATCGAAAGTCAAGGAGTGATACTATGAATTTTAATAAAATGGATATATCTGAATTGACACACGAAAAGGAAGAATGCGAAAGGCGGCTTGAGGAGATTGCAGGCAGGGGTATTTCACTTGATCTGTCGCGCGGAAAGCCTTGTGCTGAGCAGCTTTCACTTTCCCTGCCGATGCTCGATATACTCGATCACCGCAGCATTCTGGACAGCGAAAACGGAATCGACTGCCGCAACTACGGCACCCCGGACGGAATCCCGGAGGCAAGGAGGCTTCTTGCGCACATGATGGGAACACATGTTGCGCACACGCTTGCCGGCGGAAACAGCAGCCTTACGCTGATGTATCAGCTTGTAAGCCACGGAATGACCGACGGAATCTGCAGCGGAAGACCTTGGCAGGAGATAAAGAACCGAAAATTCCTCTGCCCCGTTCCCGGCTATGACCGCCATTTTGCAATCACCGAGCATTTCGGCTTCGAGCTTGTTCCGGTAAGAATGCTTGATGACGGACCGGACATGGACGAGATTGAGGAGCTTATAAAGGATCCGTCGGTCAAAGGAATCTGGTGTGTACCTAAATACCAGAACCCGACAGGAATTGTCTACAGCGATGAGATGGTTTACCGCTTTGCAAGACTTAAGCCGGCGGCAGAGGATTTTCGAATCTTCTGGGACAACGCCTATTGCGTACACTGCTTTGACGGTGATTGTGCAGAAATTCCGGATATTATCGAGGAATGCGAAAAGGCAGGAAATGCCGATCTTGTCTATGAGTTCTGCTCTACAAGCAAGGTCAACTTCCCGGGCTCGGGAATTTCCGCCGTTGCGGCAAGCCCTGCCAATCTGATCGACATACGTTCGTTTATGTTCTTTGCAACAATAGGTCCCGACAAGATAAATCAGCTTCGCCACGCACGCTTTTTCAAAGGCAGCGCAGGACTTCGTGCGCACATGAAAAAGCATGCCGAAATTCTAAAACCGCACTTTGATGCCGTTTACACTACCCTAAGAAGCGAGCTTGGCGGAACCGGAATTGCCGACTGGACAGAGCCGAAAGGCGGATATTTTATTTCCTTTAATACAATGTCCGGATGTGCAAAAGCTGTTGTTCAGCTATGCGCAAAATACGGTGTGAAATTCACCCCGGCAGGAGCAACATATCCGCACGGATACGATCCGGAGGATAAGAACATTCGCCTTGCTCCGTCATTTGCAACAGTCAAAGAGGTTACCGAGGCAATCACGGTTTTATGCCTCTGCACCAAACTTGTAAGCATAAGAGCAATAATCAGAGAACGGCAGGCATAAACAATCAACTAAACAAAGCAAAAGAGGACACGACATGAATACAGTCAAACCGTTTAAAGGACAGATGTCCGACAGCTTCAGGGCAGCGATCTTCATCATTCTGTCCGGCGGCTTTCAGGACGCCTATACATATACATGCCGCGGAGAGGTTTTTGCAAACGCGCAGACCGGAAACATCGTACTGCTCAGCACCGCCCTGTTTCAGGGTCATTGGCAGACAGTTATCAAATACCTGATCCCGATTATTTCGTTTCTTGTGGGTACCGCAGTTGCGGAATTCATCCACATACGCTTAAAAAACTTCGAGAAGATCCACTGGAGGCAGATTATACTTGTTTTAGAGATTATAATACTGTTAATTGTCGGATTTCTGCCTTCGGCAAGCGAGCCGATTGCAAATGCCCTTGTTTCGTTTGTATGTGCGATGCAGGTGCAGACCTTCCACAAGGTACGCGGTCTTACATATGCAAGTACGATGTGCATCGGAAATCTGCGGTGCGGAACAGAAGCGCTGTGTGCTTATTTCCGCATACGGAACAAGGAGATTCTGAAAAAAGCGCTCACCTATTTCGGCGTAATCGTGATTTTCGGAATCGGCGCCGGACTCGGCAGTATTTTAACGCATTTCCTCGGCTTCAGGGCAATCTGGATTTGCTGCATTCTGCTTTCTGTCAGCTTCGGCATGATGTTTATACATGAAAAGTAAAAAATTATTATATGACAATCCCGATTTAGAAGAGGGGAGGAATTTATAAATGACCAAACGCAAACGCGTTACATTCATCATCGTCTGGATAGCGCTGCTGCTGATTACGCTTGCTGCTATTCTGCTTGTAGGCGGAAGCGGCGGCGAAAAGGAATCCATCAAGGCTACAATGAAGGATGCGGTACTGCACGGGGACAACAAAATCAGCCTTTTCGGACTGACAGATGTGAATCCTGCCGTCATATCCGCCTTTACCGTGACTTTGGTACTGCTGGTTTTCGCAGCTGCCATCAGGATTTTCGTAATACCGCATTTCAAGCTTGTGCCGGGCAAATTCCAGATGCTGCTGGAGGAGCTTGTGGGATTCTTTGACAATCTTGCAAAGACCAACAGTCCGCACCGCAATACATTTCTCGGCGGATATGTCTTTACTGCCGGTGTGTATATATTCATCGGCACGCTGTTTGAGCTGTTCGGCATCCAGGCTGTTACCACCGGCGGCATATCGATTTCGCTTCCTGCTCCGCTTTCGGATATTAACGGTGCAATCGCACTCGGATGCCTTTCGTATCTTGCGATTATGTCCGGCGGAATTGCAGGCAACGGCGTCAAAGGCATCGGGCTTACATTAAAGGACTTCTCGCTTCCGATTTCAATGAGTTTCCGCCTGTTCGGCGCGCTGCTAAGCGGCCTGCTTGTAACAGAGCTGGTTTACTACTACATAAACCTGAGCTTTGTTCTGCCGGTCGTCGTCGGAGTAATGTTCACGCTGCTTCATGCACTGATTCAGACATATGTCCTTACGATGCTGACCGCCCTGTTCTACGGCGAGGTGTCCGAACCTAAAAAGAAAAAGCCGAAAAGGCAAAAAAAGCAGATTAAAAAAGTAACACAATAAAAAATATAAATATAAACATCCAAAAAACACAAAAATCGACAAAAGGTCGACAGGAGGAAATGTCATGAAGAAAACATTTAAGAAAATCATTACATTAGGAATTCTCGCTATAATCATCGGTGCATTCTGCACGGTCACCGTCTTTGCAGACACAAACGATCAGGCAACCGACAAGGTAACGGACGAGGTAACCGATAAAGCACCGGAAGAGGCGGCAGCAGAGGAAGAAAACAGCGGCAGCACCACAGGAAACAAGGCATTTGCAGCCGCAATCTGCGTCGGCGTTGTTGCAGCTGTAGCGGCTATAAGCATGGGAATGGCAATTTCAAAATCCGCAGACGGTATTTCCCGTCAGCCGGAGGCAGCAGGAAACATCCGTACAAGCTTAATGCTCGGTCTTGTATTTATCGAGACAGCCGTCATTTATGCTTTGATCATTGCGATCCTGATAATCTTCGTATTGTAATTGAAATTGAAATCATAATTTTAGTGTTGTAGTTGTAAAGAGGTACTTACAATGGGTATTCCGTTGAATATTGACTTTAGACAGATTCTTCTGCATGTGTTCAATTTTCTGATTCTGTTCGGCGGTCTGTATCTGCTGCTTTATAAGCCCGTAAAGGCATTTATGGAAAAGCGCAAGGCACATTATGCCGAGATGGAAGAAGAAGCAAAGGAAAAGCAAAAAGAGGCAGAGGCAAACCGCCTTATGTATCTTGAAAAGCTGGAAAATGCCGAAGCTGAGATTGCAGAAATGAAGAAAAAGGCAGCAGACGAGGCAAATCAGGCAGCCGATGCATATCTTAAGGATGCAAAGGCAGAAAAGGATGCCCTGCTCTTAAAAGCAAAGAAGGATGCCGAGGCAGAAAAGGAAAAGATTCTTGCAAAAGCCAATTCCTCAATCGAGGATATGGTTTCAAAGGCGATAGACAAGGCACTTTCGGAAAACCCGGATCCGATAGAGGACTTTCTTTCTAAGGCAGAAGAAAAAAAGGAGGGTTGACCTGTGGAAAACCCGAAAAATGAGCTTATCGCGTTTCTGTACAGCAAAAAGGAGCCGACCGAAGACCAGAAAGCGCGTCTTGAAAAATATCTTACCGACACACACACAAAGCCGGTTAAGCTTGTATATAAATACGATGAAACAATCAAAAACGGCTTTCGCCTTGCGCTCGGAGCGGATGCAACCGTAAAGCAGGCAGACGAGCTGTTTGACTGGACACCGGAAGGCAAGCTCCGCCAGCTTAAGGAAAAAATTGCGCAGGCGGCAAAGGAGCAAGGAGATGTCATATCGCTTATCAGGCAGACTATAAACGACTTTGACGCCGTTCCGCATGCCGATGAGGTCGGAACGGTGCTTACTGTCGGAGACGGTATTGCAACATTAAGCGGACTTTCCGAGGCGGAATACGGTGAAATTGTGCTGTTTGAATGCGGAATCAAAGGCATGGTGCTCGATCTTAAGGATGACGAAATCGGATGCGTTGTATTCGGTGACGAAAGCGAAATCGTAGAAGGCAGCACTGTGCGCCGCACAAAGAAAACAGCCGGAATTCCGGTCGGAAACGGATTTTTGGGACGCATTGTCGATGCACTCGGTCAGCCGATCGACGATTTGGGCGAGATTTCAGCCGACGATTATTATCCGATCGAAAGACCGGCACCCGGAATTATCGAGCGTCAGCCGGTAAACAAGCCGATGGAGACCGGACTTCTTGCAATCGATTCCATGTTCCCTATCGGCCGCGGACAGCGTGAGCTGATCATCGGCGACAGACAGACCGGTAAAACCGCAATTGCTCTTGATACAATCCTGAATCAAAAGGGCAAAAACACTGTTTGTATTTATGTTTCGATCGGACAAAAGGCATCCTCTGTAGCGCAGCTTGTCGAAACACTTCGACGCCGCGGAGCGCTTGAATATACGGTTGTTGTCGCATCGACTGCAAGCGATTCGGCAACGCTGCAATATATTGCGCCATATGCAGGCTGTACAATGGGAGAATATTTCATGCACCGCGGACAGGATGTACTGATTGTATACGACGATCTTTCGAAGCATGCAATCGCTTACCGTACACTGAGCCTTCTGCTTGAACGCTCTCCGGGACGTGAGGCATACCCGGGCGATGTATTTTATCTTCATTCCCGTCTTCTTGAGCGCTCGGCACATCTTTCAAACGAACTCGGCGGCGGAAGCATGACAGCGCTTCCGATTGTCGAGACACAGGCAGGAGATGTATCGGCATATATCCCGACAAACATTATCTCGATCACCGACGGACAGATATTTCTTGAAAGCGATCTGTTCCACGCAGGTCAGCGTCCTGCTGTAAATGTCGGTCTTTCGGTTTCGCGTGTCGGAGGCGCGGCACAGACAAAGGCGATGAAAAAAGCCGCCGGTGCTATCCGTCTTGATCTTGCACAATACCGCGAAATGGAGGTATTCATGCAGTTTTCAAGCGACCTCGACGAGACGACAAAAAGGCAGCTCAACTATGGTCAGGGGCTTATGCGCCTGCTCCGCCAGCAGCAATATCAGCCGTACAGTCAGCATGAGCAGGTAATTCTGCTTACCGCCGCTTTGGGACGTGCCTTTTGCGATGTCAAAACCGATAAAATCGCATCCTTAAGCCGCGAGCTGCTCGATACGGCGGAGGTTGAGATTGCCGACATCTGCGAAAAGATTGATCGCACGGGTCAGACCGATGACGACGACCGCAAAGCAATTCTTGAATTTGCAAAAGGCTTTGTGAGCAAGGCTGAAAGCAGAGGCTGATTATGTCAAGCACAAAAGAACTGAAGGATCACATAAAAAGCGTGCGTGATACGCAAAAGATCACAAACGCCATGTATCTGATTGCATCGAACAAAATGCGAAAGGCAAAGGCGGAGCTTGACAAAACAAGACCGTACTTTGATGCATTAAGAAGTGAGATCAAGCGCATTTTCAGAACCGTAAAGGATGTAAACAGCCGATACTTTTATCCGCCGGACGGCGAGCCTACCTTAAGCGGACCGTACGCGTGCCTTGTAATTACGGCTGATAAGGGGCTTGCCGGAATGTATAACCAGAATGTGTTAAAAGAGGCTGAAAAAATGCGCCTCGAGCACCCCGACACGAAGTTTTTTGTCGTCGGAGAATTCGGCAGGCAGTATTTTGCGCGTCACAAAATTCCGGTCGAGCGCAGCTTCCTTTATACGGCACAGAACCCGACAATGCAGCGCTCAAGAGAAATAAGCGAGATTCTGCTTGAGCTTTTCGATAAGGGAGAGGTCAAAAAGATATTTGTAATCTATACCGATATGAAAAACAGCCTGACCGAGGAGGCAAAAACCGAGCGGCTGCTGCCGTTTCACAGAAAGGTGTTTGCATCAAATCAAAACGAAAAGGCAGTAAGGATCCCGTTTGAATTTGCGCCGTCTGTCGGAGAGGTGCTTGATACGATCATTCCGAGCTATGTTTCCGGATATATCTACAGCGCGCTTGTCGACAGCTTCTGCAGCGAGCAGAATGCACGCATGGAGGCAATGAACTCGGCAGGACAGAATGCAGAAAAGATTCTTTCAACCCTTTCGGTTGAATATAACCGCCTCCGTCAGGCGGCAATAACCCGGGAGATTACCGAAATATCCTCGGGAGCCAAGGCGCAGAAGCGCAAAATGAAGAAAAAACAACAGGAGGTGTGCGCACAGTGAGTGAAGCATACGGAAAAATCACGGCAGTTTCGGGTCCTGTTATCGACTGCAAATTTCCGAAGGGCAAGCTGCCGAAAATCAAAGAAGCACTGAGCGTTACCGTTAAAGGCGAAAAACGCATTATGGAGGTCGCACAGCATATCGGAAGCGATAAGGTGCGCTGTATCCTTCTCGGTGCAAGCGAAAATCTGGCGCGCGGCATGACCGTAAGTGCAAACGGAAAAGGAATCGAGGTTCCCGTAGGTAAAAATACTCTCGGAAGAATGTTCAATGTCTTAGGAGAAACGATAGACGGCGAAGAACCTATTCCGTCGGATACCGAAAAATGGGAAATTCACAGAAAAGCACCATGCTTTTCCGAGCAGCGCCCGGCAGCCGAAATACTCGAAACGGGAATCAAGGTAATAGACCTGCTTGAGCCGTATCCGAAGGGAGGCAAGATCGGTCTGTTCGGAGGAGCCGGCGTCGGAAAAACCGTGCTTATACAGGAGCTGATCCACAATGTTGCAATGGAGCACGGCGGATATTCGGTATTTACCGGTGTCGGAGAAAGAAGCCGCGAAGGAAACGATCTTTGGAACGAAATGCGCGAAAGCGGCGTTTCAGATAAGACGGCGCTGATGTTCGGTCAGATGAACGAATCACCCGGCGTGCGTATGAGAGTGGCACTTTCCGGCCTTACGATGGCTGAATATTTCAGGGATGTCGAGGGAAAGGACGTGCTGCTGTTTATCGATAACATCTTCCGTTTCGTCCAGGCAGGAAGCGAGGTTTCCACACTTTTAGGCAGAATGCCGTCCGCCGTCGGCTATCAGCCGACACTGGCAGAGGAAATGGGCGCACTTCAAGAGCGTATCACATCGACCAAAAGCGGCTCTGTCACCTCGGTGCAGGCGGTTTATGTCCCCGCAGACGACCTGACCGACCCTGCCCCTGCAACCACCTTTACCCACCTCGATGCCACAACCGTTCTGAGCCGTAAAATCGCCGAACAGGGTATCTATCCGGCAGTCGATCCGCTTGCATCCACCTCAAGAATTCTGGAGGCAAATATTGTAGGAAAAGAGCATTATGAGGTTGCCCGCCGGGTTCAGGAGGTTCTTCAGAAGTACAACGAGCTTCAGGACATCATTGCGATTTTAGGTATAGATGAGCTGAGCGAAGAGGATAAAAAGGCTGTATCCCACGCAAGGAAAATCCAGCGCTTCCTCGCGCAGCCGACACATGTCGCCGAAAAGTTCACCGGAATACCGGGCATTTATGTTCCGCTTTCCGAAACGGTTCGCGGATTTAGGATGATTCTTGACGGCGAGATGGACGACTATCCCGAATCGGCGTTTTATAACGTCGGAACGATAGACGACGTCAAGCGCCGCGCAGACGAGCTCAAAACGGATGAGCTTACAGCCGATAAGCTAAAGACCGACGAGCAAAAGAAGGGATAAAAGAGCATGAACAGCTTCAATGTGCATATTCTTGCGGCATCTCATACCTTTTATGAAGGAGAATGCGAATCGCTTATTGTACCGACGCCTCACGGGCAGTACGGAATCATGGCAGGACACCGAAACACAATTAGCGCAATAGCTCCCGGAAAGATGGAGTACCGTGTTCCGGGTGAAAAAACCAAGATTGCAGCCGTTTCCTCCGGACTTGTAAAAATCGAAGGAAACGATGTTCTGGTGCTGGTCGACAGCGCCGAGCGCCCGGAGGATATCGACGCACTCAAGGCAAAGCAGGCCGCAGATTCGGCAAAAGAGGTCATGCTGCAAAAGCAGAGTATCCGCGAGTATCACGAGGCACAGATGACACTTGCACGCGCGGTCGCCCGTCTGAGGGTAAAAAACAGCAGCGAGCAGTAAAAGCATGCCGCCCGGCATAAAGGATCGGGCGGCATTTTTTCGAGGTTAATAAAAAATTAATAAACAGATAAAAAATAGGCGACAAAAGAATACAAAAAATAGTCTAAAATAACTATATAAACTAGGTAAAGGAAGGTATTCTTTTATGGATATCGGCGATTTATTAATCGAGCTATTTTTTGATTTAATATTTGATGGAGGTCTGAGTATAGCGGCCAACAAAAAAATACACAAAGCTGTCAGATATCCGATTGCAATACTTATTCTTCTGTTTATGCTTTTGATTTTGGCCCTTATAGCTTTTATCGGAATAAGAATAATTGCAGAATCTCGAGGAGCTTGGGAAACTGTGGGTGGCATCGTGCTCATTGCATTTGATATTTTCCTTATAGTACTCGGAGTATTAACTACAAGATTATCGATAAAGGAAAAAATGCAAAATCAAAATCGACAGCTTAATGAAAAAAACAAAGAATAAAACCGACAACATGACTTTGTAAAGGATTGGCGGCACCGGATTACTGTAAACTTGAATAATTTTAAATTCAAATAATAAAGGAGCAGATTATCATGAGAAAGAATTTTGGTGCAAATACATGGATGTACCCGCTGCCTGTGCTGATTGTAGGCAGCTATGACGAGCAAGGAAAGCCGGATGCAATGAATGCGGCATGGGGCGGAATCTATGACGGAAATCAGGTTATTCTCTGCCTCAGCGCCGGACACAGAACAACAAAAAATATCAAGTCACGCGGCGCCTTTACTGTCAGCTTTGCGGATGCAAAGCATGTCGCAGCCTGCGATTATGTCGGCCTTGTTTCCGCAAACAATACACCCGACAAGATGGAAAAGGCAGGCTTTACCACCGAAAAGAGCACACATGTCGATGCGCCGATCATTTGCGAGCTTCCGATGACCCTTGAGTGCAAGCTTGTTAAGGTAGGCGAGGACGGACACATTATCGGAGAGATCGTCAACATCAGCGCCGATGAGAAAATCCTCGGTGATGACGGTATGCCGGACGCCTCAAAGCTTCAGGCAATCACCTTCGACCCGGTTCACAATTCCTACCTTGTTATCGGCGGTAAGGTAGGAAGCGCGTTTTCCGACGGCAACAGCCTGAAATAAAAACAGGCTTCAGCCGATAATACTCTTTAAAACAAAAAATGAGCAGATAGAATTAATTTTCTGTCTGCTTTTTTATTCTTTTATCCTGTTATATTCATTTATGCGCAAAATATTTTCGCGCCGTGGCAATAAATCGGAAAACAACATAATATAATACTACCGAACAGCACTTAATCGGGTCAAACGGAAGGAGAATTTTGTCGAATTTAAACTAGTTTTGACTTATTGATTGTTTCTTTGTCGAATCAGATCGGAACCGTAATTTTAGGTATTGACATTTTTAGATATGTGCTATATACTGTAAATAGATGGTGAAGCTACCAAGAAAGAGTTTGTGAGCCTTTTGCATACAAATCTGAGTTTTTCCGGCATATAACTTCCGGTCGGCGCCGATATAAAAAACGGAAGCTCTGTATACTAAAAATCAGATTTCAAACTTCTGTCTTTAAAGATAGCTGTTGCGATTTTGCTGCCTTGCAGATATGAAGGTCGGCAAATTGCAAAATATATCACCCTTTTTTGGGTTTTGATAAAGATAAGGTTATTTATACGCATCTGATGCAAAGTCACTGTCAGAAATTCATAAACTATCATAAAAATAAACGTAAACGCAATAAAAAAACAAAAAGGAGAAGCGTTATGAAAAAAATTATTGCTTTTTGTATGCTGTTTATTTTAGCTGCAGCTATGCTGGTATCCTGCAAAACATCTGCCGCAGGCAAGCCTGATGACGGCACCTCAAGTAAAGCAGAAACAACAGAGCCGACACCGGCTACCACCGATTCATCGGTTACAGACCCTAAAGGAACCATAAAGATTTCCAATACCAAAACAAGATGCATCGTTGACCTTGACTTCACAAAGGAAACCGACTGCAATGTTACAATCAACCTGGAAATTCCGGACGATGCCGTTTTGGAGGATCCTGCTGACACAAATTCATATATCTATTTAAGATACAGCAATGAATATAAGATGAACATCCCCATGATTAAAATTTTCCCTCTGAGCAAAATCACAAAGGATTTCACCTTTGATGAAAATCTCTGTGAATATTATAAACCGGATGCAGCGCACTATGACCGCCTGAAAAATTACAGTGCGAAGACAGGCAGGACAACAGTCAACGGATACGACTATGTTATTTATGATCTTTATGAAGGCAGCAGATATTCGGCATTTGCCTTTGTCCGCCTGAACGATGAATATATCATCGGACTGAATTTTGAGGGCGGCATGCTCACAGAAGCCGAGGCAATAAATATAGTAAACTCGACTACTCTCGGCTGATCGTGCCGGTCTGCCTTTGCTAAATCAATGCTTTAAGCAACAGAATATATAGTATAGGTAAGCGGACTCCGTTTGGATTTCTCCAAACGGGGTTCGCTCTTTTTTTATAAACGACTTAGGTTAAGCCTGAGCTCAACCTATGCAAGCCTCCTGCGGCACGGTCTATAACGTGCCGCAGAAAACAACTCGGGCTTAAGTTGTTTTACGCCTGCAATCTGCATTGATGCTTTTCTTCGTTAATTACTTCTTTTCTCTTGTAATCTTGACGTTGTTAACGTATGTAAGATTGTGGTTGTGTGCCATCGATGCGGTTAAGGTACGGATAGCGCCTACCTGGCTTGTGGAGGAGCCTGCCGCAGAGTCAAGAACATATATATCAGAGAGTGTCTTGCAGGAGTTAACATACTTGAACGCAACAACCCAGTGCTCATTGCCTGCAGTGTTTTTGCAATGGAGCAAAACGGGTCTGCCGAGGTTGATCTGTCTTGCAATCTTGTTAATGTAGTTCGATCCCGGGAAATCCTTAAAAGAAGTCTTCGGCGTCCTTCCGAGATACGATCCGGCATTTTCTGCAGCTGCACCGCAGTCGATGATATCCTGAATTGTATAGTTTCTGGACTTGTCATAATAGGATGCAAGGTTTGCCTGGCAGCAGACTCCGCAGCCGTAATCAATTATCCAGTCGGGATTTCCGCTGTAGCTCTGGCTTACGTTAACCGGCATGGTAAGTGTCTTGCTTGCCGGGATTGCTCTTTTTTCGATATCCCAAAGCTGATTTTCCGCATTTGTAGCTGCCGCCCAGTAAACGTTTGCACCGTTGCCTGTTCCGCCTGCGGTAAGATATCTGTTTGTGTAGTTTGTAAGCTTAATTTTGTAGCAGTCACCGGACTTTTCAAATGTAACCGCCGAGTCGGTATCGTTTCCGCTGATCGGAAGGACGTCGCAGTTCCAGTTTGTTCCGGAGCGGTATGCGTTAAGTCCGAAGGTCTTGTCGATTACCGATTTAACCTTGACATTGCTGCCGAGAGAACTGATTTCCCAAACCTGCTCGGTTGTGCCGCTGTCCTGCCAAAGAGTAACGTTCTGGTTGTTTGTAAGAGATGTTACATTGCTGCCGTAAATATTGAGACATCTTGCTGCTCCAACGTTTGTAATAATGTATTCTGCCATTTTTAAAACTCCTTTTAATTTAATTTTTTTTAAATTTGGATTTTGTTAACACCGGGATTAACCTTTGGTTATTCACGGTTCGCTAAGCCTTTAGCTTAAGCTTTTTTTGTCTTGTGGTTGCGTAATGATTTCTTGCTACTTTTTCTTTTTTGCCTGAACATATAGCTGATTCACATATACACTGGCTCCGGCAATAAGAATGCCCTGCGTCACAGCCGTAAATATTGCAGATGCTATTTCCTTAATGTCGGAAAGATTTGCGGTTGCTATCACCCAAACGGCTGAAAGCACAACCGAAAAAATGCCCAGTACTGTAGGAATCCACTTATCAGGCAGCTTGCTTTTCTTAAGACCGACCCCGATGAAATATACAACCGGAATCAGAATCAGAAGCTCTGTTTTGATGTAATCCTGAAAGTTCATAGAATAGTCCTTCTCAAATGAGTATCAATCCGATGACCGTTGAAATTATACCGCCTGCCAATGCTGCGATTATTGCAGTTACAATCTGCTGCAATCGAAGCCTCGGAATCGAATCAATTTCTTCGATCTTTCGTTCGTGCCGTTCCAGATGCTCATTTGTATGTTTTAATTCGTTTGCAAGTGTTACAAGCGTTTCGTTCATTGAGCGAATTTCAGCCTGTACCTCTTTCATGGCACTCATGTCACGCTCCAAGATTTTGATTCTTTGCTCGTGACCTTCGACAGTAACATCAATGTCCATCTTGTTTTTTACCTCCTTTCTTGGCTGTGTCTACAGTATAAAAAACAACCCCGACAGTCTGTGTCAGGGTTGAAAAATTAAATATTATTTTTTAATATAGGAAAAAAACGTATTTTTCGAGCTGTCGGATTAACAAAATTTCAACTCGGTTTTGCCTTTTATTTTTTGCATTCTGCATACAGGCACTAATCGAAAAAATCTCTTATAATCCGCTTCGAAAAATGCAGAAAGAAATCTAAAAATTCAATTCAAGATAGCTCCTGAAAGGATTGAAGCCTATTGATTCATAAAATTTCTTTGCCGGTTCGTTGAATTCCCAAACATCAAGCGTCAGCCTTTCAAATCCATTTTGCTTCGCCTCGGATTTCAGAAAATCGATCAGCGCCGTGCCGACCCTGCATCTGCGGAATTTTTCGTCAACTCCGAACTCATCAACATGAATAAATCGCTGTGCGCACATGTATGCGGATTCCGGCTTGTCGGTATAATTTACAATCGCAAAGCCGCAGAGCGTTTTATTAACAAAGGCAGCAAAAACATCATAATCCGGCAGGTCGAATATATCATAGACATGCTGAGCGAGACTGCCGCCGAAGCCGGGTCGGAATATGTCCGGACGCCCCTTTGCATGCAGCTCGCTTACCGCTCTTCGAAGCTTGTTTATGCGCTCAAGCTCGTCACGCGTTGCCCTTCTTACAACCGGAATATGCTCTTCTGCATTTCTTATCCAGCTGTCAAGAAAGCTCATCTGCTCTTCTGTATGGAACCAATGCTCCCCACCGGGCATGACTGTAAGATAAGCATGATGCTTTTCTGCAAAATCGGATATTACTTTAAACGGTGTAAGATTATCGCGCTCGCCGTAAAGAATACAGGTCGGAACATTAAAAGAAATCGGATGCTCTCTTACATAGCAAAGGTAGCGCCATGACAATGTCTCACCGAAATCGGCTTTAATCTCGCCCTTTTCTTCAAGCTCGGTTTCGGTCACTTTTGCCTGCTGCATCATCCTTAAAATCAGATCCTCCATATTGACAATCGGAGAAATGAAATATGCCCTGTCAACAAGTTTTCTGTCAAGTGAATATATAGAAAAAAGTGCGCCGATGCTGTTTGCAATCAGTATGATGCTTTCAAAGCTCTTTTTCTTTTCGGCAAAATAATCCGGAAACTCCTTTTTTGCCTCCCACGGTGTTTGCGATTTATAGTCAAAGCCGATTATTTCATAATCAGGAAAAAGTGCCTTATAATGCCCGACTTCCTCTGCCGATCCGCCCTTTCCGTGAACATATATTACTGCTTTTTTCATTTTGCGGTATCCCCTTATATTTTTTTGAAAAAGACGCAGTGCATAATCGGCTTTGCGATCAGCACCGCGTCTTTGCGTCCGGCTTATCTGTCTTTATTTTAAATATGATTTACCGTTTTGTCAAGCGGTTCTCGGTCACTTGCCTCTTTTTAAATACTCCCCCGATGTGAACAGATCATCATAACTCTTTAAGCACGGCGGCATAGGAATTTAGCTTTGAATTATTCGTTGCCGTTTTCCTTATTTTCCGAAATTTTAATTTCAAATCTGTTTTTCATAGGAGCTGACGGTATTTCGGTCGGGTAATTTCCGTCAAAGCAGGCGGTGCAATAGCCGGTGCCGTGAACGCCCTTTGCAATCTGCTTGACGCTTTCAACGCTTAAATATCCGAGTGAGTCAACACCGATAAGCTTTGCTATTTCATCAACAGAGTGTTTGCAGGCTATCAGATTTTCCCTTGAGTCGATATCCGTTCCGTAATAGCACGGGTTCATAAACGGAGGTGCGGATATGCGCATGTGTATTTCTTTGGCTCCCGCCTCACGCAAAAGCTTTACTATTCTGGCGCTTGTGACACCCCTGACTATTGAATCGTCTATCATAACAACTCGCTTGCCGCGTACCACCTCGGCTATGGTGTTAAGCTTGATCTTAACCTTATCCTCGCGGCTTTTCTGCCCCGGTGCTATAAAGGTCCTGCCTATATATTTATTTTTTATAAAGCCTATTTCATACGGTATACCCGATTGCTTTGAGTAACCGAGAGCAGCATCCAGTCCCGAATCCGGCACGCCTATTACCACATCAGCCTGCACAGGGTGCTCAAGCGCCAAAAACGCGCCTGCCCTTTGCCTTGCGGTATGTACCGAGCAGCCGTCTATTACAGAATCCGGACGCGCAAAATAAATGTACTCAAAAACGCAAAGCGAACAGGGAGCTTTTTTGCAATGGTCTTCAATGGTTCTTACCCCGTTCTTATCGAATACTACTATTTCGCCGGGCTTAATATCGCGTATAAATTCAGCACCCACCGCATCAAGCGCGCAGCTTTCGGAGGCAACTATATATCTTCCGTCCTGCGTTTTGCCGTAGCAAAGCGGACGAAATCCGTTTTCATCGCGCACGGCAATTAGCTTTGATGGCGACATTATAACAAGCGAATATGCGCCCCTGATACGGTTCATTGCAGCATTTACCGCCTGCTCGATCGAAGGGGCTGTAAGACGCTCCTTTGTTATAATATACGATATTACTTCGGTATCGCTTGTAGTGTGGAAAATCGAGCCTTCAAGCTCCAGCTGCCGCCTTAGCTCGCCGGAATTTACAAGATTGCCGTTGTGCGCCAGAGCCATCTTCCCTTTTATGTGATTTACCACAATCGGCTGCGCGTTGCTGCGGTCATTTGAACCGGTGGTGCCGTAGCGGACATGACCTACCGCAATATTGCCCTCCCCCAGGCGCTCTATTATTTCGGGCGTGAAAACATCGTTTACAAGCCCCGTGTCCTTATAATCCTTAAAAACGCCGTCATCATTTACAACAATTCCGCAGGACTCCTGACCGCGGTGCTGAAGGGCGAACAAGCCGTAATACAGCGTGCTTGCAACATTGCTTACCTCTGCGGAATACACACCGAACACACCGCATTCTTCTCTTAAGCTGCTCATTTAAGCCTCCGAATATCAGTTGCCGAAAACTCTTTTCATCATTTCCTTGTATGCGTCCTCAACGCCGCCCATATCACGGCGGAAACGGTCCTTATCAAGCTTTTCATTTGTATCGGCATCCCAAAAACGGCAGGTATCGGGTGATATCTCATCCGCCAAAACAATCGTACCGTCTTTAAGTCTTCCGAATTCAAGCTTAAAGTCTACGAGCTTTACATTAAGCGAGAGGAAATACTCCTTAAGAATATCGTTAATTTTAAAAGCCATAGCCTTAATTTCTTCAATTTCCTTTTTGGTCGCAAGCCCCAAAGCCTGTGCATGATAGGAATTTATAAGCGGATCGTGCAGATCGTCATTTTTGTAAGAAAACTCAATAGTAGGCTCCGAAAATACAATACCCTCCTCCACGCCGTAGCGCTTGGCAAACGAGCCAGCTGAAATATTGCGGATTATAACCTCAAGCGGCACTATAGATACTTTTTTAACCACCGTTTCGCGGTCGTTCAGCTCTTCAACAAAATGCGTGGGGACATTATGACTTTCAAGCAAACGGCAAAGAAAATTTGACATCCTGTTGTTAATAACGCCCTTACCTGATATTGTGCCTTTTTTAAGGCCGTCAAGCGCGGTAGCGTCATCCTTATACGATACTATCACCAAATCAGGGTCATTTGTAGCAAAAACCTTTTTTGCCTTGCCTTCGTACAGAAGTTTTGTTTTTTTCATTTTAAATTTCCTCCGTTAATTAAAAAACAGCACACCTATCCTTTAAACTAAAAAAGAATAAGTATGCCCAGACGGTCGGCATATAAGCTTTTCGGTTCACGTGGTGCTCCACTTATCCGTCAGTCCCGAAAAGCCCTTTCGTATGACACGATTATATCATATCGGCGCATTTCTGTCAAGCAACATTTAGAAGTTTTGCAATAGAATAGATGGGGGTAATCGCAAAGCAAAATATGGCTGAATGACCTCAGGGTAACTGCATCTTTCTTATTTACATTTAAAACGTTTTGTGATATACTTATCAGATAAGTATCATACATATTTCGACAGACATTGAAGCTGTATTTTGCTTTTAAAAAATGAATTTATTCATTACTTCCGGCTAATAGTAATAAGAGAAAGGGAGAGAACATGCCTGACAGATTTATTTTGCATTCAAGCTTCAAGCCGACAGGAGATCAGCCGCAGGCAATCGAAAAGATTGTCGACGGAATAAACCGCGGATACCGCGGACAGACACTGCTCGGTGTTACAGGCTCCGGAAAGACCTTTACAATGGCAAACATAATTGAAAAGGCAAACAGACCGGCTCTTATTCTTGCGCACAACAAGACTCTCGCTGCCCAGCTTTGCTCCGAGTTCCGGGAGTTCTTCCCGGAAAACGCGGTTGAGTATTTTGTATCTTATTACGACTACTATCAGCCGGAGGCATATATTCCGGGCAAGGACCTTTACATTGAAAAGGATGCGCTTGTAAACGACGACATTGACAAACTCCGCCACAGCGCAACCTCCTCTCTTTTTGAGAGAAGAGATGTTATTATCGTTGCAAGTGTTTCCTGCATCTTCAGCCTTGGAAGCCCGGAGGATTATACAAACTCTATCATTTCGCTCAGACCCGGAATGCTGATCGGCAGAGACGAGCTTCTTGAAAAACTTGTTTCGATTAAATATGACCGCAACGATATCGACTTTCAAAGAAACAAATTCCGTGTAAGGGGCGATGTGGTCGAAATATTCCCGTCCTCGCAGGATTCAAGAGCGCTGCGCGTCGAGTTCTTCGGCGACGAGATCGATCGCATATCCGAATTCAATCCTTTAACACACGACATTATACGCGATCTCAGATATGCATCCGTATTCCCTGCAACGCACTATGTCATCTCGGAAAGCAAAAGAGACAAGGCGATAGCCGAGATCATGGAGGAAATGAGAGAGCGAGTTGAGTATTTCAGATCCTGCGGAAAGCTGATCGAGGCACAGCGGATCGAGGAAAGAACGAAATACGACATGGAAATGATAAAAGAGATCGGATACTGCTCCGGTGTCGAAAACTATTCGAGGGTTTTTGCCGGAAAGGAGCCGGGATCGACCCCATACACGCTTCTTGACTACTTCCCGAAGGACTATCTTTTATTTGTCGACGAATCGCATGTTACTCTGCCCCAAGTTAGAGGCATGAGCGGCGGAGACCGTGCAAGAAAGCAGAATCTTGTTGATTTCGGCTTCCGTCTTCCCTCCGCTCTTGACAACCGCCCTTTGTTCTTTAACGAATTTGAGGAAAGAATCAATCAGGCGGTATTTGTCAGCGCAACCCCTGCCGCATATGAAAAAGAGCACTCAAGCCAGACGGTTGAGCAGATCATCCGCCCGACCGGTCTTATCGATCCGGAAATAGAGGTAAGACCGATCGCTCATCAGGTTGACGATCTTATGGGCGAGATCCGCAAAAGAGCCGAAAAGGGAGAGAGGGTGCTGGTTACAACCCTCACAGTCAAGATGGCAGAGGATCTTACCGAATATCTTGAAATGAATCTGATCAAGGTAAAATACATTCACCACAACATCGAAACAATCGAGAGAATGGAGATAATCAGAGACCTGAGGCTCGGAGTTTTCGATGTGCTTGTCGGAATCAACCTTTTAAGAGAAGGACTTGACATTCCGGAGGTTTCGCTTGTTGCGATTCTGGATGCCGACAAGGAGGGACTTTTACGCTCCGAAACCGCTCTGATTCAGACGATCGGAAGAGCGGCAAGAAACGCGGACGGCAAGGTAATTATGTATGCCGACACGGTTACCGAGTCAATGAGAAGAGCAATCACAGAGACAAACCGCAGGCGGAAAATCCAGCAGGAATACAACGACGAGCACGGCATTACTCCGCAGACAATACGCAAATCGGTAAGAGAGCTTATCGAGATTGCAAAAAAGGATGCGGCAAAATCCAAAAAGTCGGAAAAACGGATTCAGAAGTTCAAGGAAGAAGCAAAGGTATCCGAAAAGGAAGCGGACAGCATAATCGCAGAGTTGACGGCACAGATGAAGGAATGCGCAAAGCAGCTTGACTTTGAAAGAGCGGCGGTGTTAAGAGATAAGATTGCCGCAATCAGAAAGAAAATCACGGAGAAATAAAAATGGCAACACAAAACATAAAGCTGACCGGAGTCAGAGTTCACAATCTCAAAAATATCAGCGTGGAAATCCCGAGGGACAAGCTGGTTGTTTTAACCGGACTTTCCGGCTCCGGAAAATCCTCTCTTGCCTTTGACACAATATATGCAGAGGGTCACAGAAGATTTGTCGAGTCGCTTTCGTCATATGCCAGAATGTTTTTAGGTCAGCTTGACAAGCCCGACCTTGACACGATTGAGGGTCTTTCTCCGGCAATATCGATAGATCAGAAGACAACCTCCAAAAACCCGAGATCGACCGTCGGAACGGTCACCGAAATCTACGACTATCTTCGCCTGCTGTATGCCAGAATCGGAATTCCGCACTGCCCTGTCTGCAAAAAGCCGATCAGTCAGATGACAATCGACCAGATCATCGACAGCATCTATACTCTTCCGAGCGGAACAAGGTTTATGGTTCTTTCTCCTGTTGTAAGAGGCAAAAAGGGCATGCATGAAAAGGTAATCGAGGATGCGAAAAAGTCGGGATATGTAAGACTGCGCATCGACGGAAGCCTTTATGATATAGACGAGGAAATCAAGCTTGACAAGAACAAAAAGCACGACATTGAGGTTGTTGTCGACCGACTTGCATTAAAGGATGAAATCCGAAGCAGACTGAGCGACTCTGTACAGACCGCACTCAGCCTTGCAGGAGGCAATCTGATAATATCGGTGGTAAAGCGTGAGGGTGACGAATATGACGGCCCGACAGAGCTGTTTTATTCGCAGAATTATGCCTGCGAGGAGCACAACTTTCACATGCCGGAGCTTTCGCCGAGAAGCTTTTCGTTTAACAATCCGATCGGCGCTTGTCCGCACTGCTCGGGACTCGGAGAGCTTAAAACAATATCCTTTGACCGTGTATTTCCGGACACTTCGCTCTCGTTAAGACAGGGAGCGGCACAGGTAAACGGCTTTAAAACACTCGACGAGGAAACCTGGTCAGGTCCCCTTTATGAAAAGGTGGGAGAAAAATACGGCTTCAACCTGGACATGCCGATAAAGGACTACTCGCCGGAGGCGCTCAATGTAATGCTCTACGGCGTCAAAAACGAGACCTTTGAGGTATACCGCACCTTTGACGGCGTAACAAAGCATCAGTATGCAAAATTTGACGGCATGCTGAATACAATAATGCAGAGATACGAAATGACCCAGTCGGATTATTATGAGGACTTTTTC
Organism: uncultured Eubacteriales bacterium; assembly: GCA_934447715.1. Lineage (GTDB taxonomy): Bacteria > Bacillota > Clostridia > Oscillospirales > CAG-272 > HGM12657. The sequence goes on from CAKSER010000009.1 coordinate 43,873, forward strand.
GAATTCGTCGTTTGCCCGGAATGCAAGGGGCAAAGACTTTCGCCTGCCGTCCTCGGCGTAACCGTCGGAGGGAAAAATATTCACGAGTTCTGCTCAATGGCGATAAACGATGCTCTTGATTTTATAAACGGTATGGTTCTTACCGAAACCGAGCAGGCGATTGCAAAGGAAATAATAAAAGAAATCCGTGTAAGACTCGAATTCCTTCGCAATGTAGGTCTTGACTACCTCACACTTACAAGAAAAGCAGGCACGCTTTCCGGAGGCGAGGCACAGAGAATTCGCCTTGCAACCCAGATCGGCTCCTCACTTATGGGAGTGCTTTATATTCTCGATGAGCCGAGCATAGGTCTTCATCAAAGGGATAACGGAAAGCTGATTTCAACGCTTAAGCATCTGCGCGACCTCGGAAACACCGTAATCGTCGTCGAGCATGACGAAGAAACGATGCTCGAAAGCGATTATATTGTCGACATCGGCCCCGGAGCCGGTATTCACGGCGGAGAGGTTGTTGCTGCCGGAACACCGAGCGAAATCATGAAGAACGAAAAATCCATTACCGGACAGTATCTTTCTCACAAAAAAATGATCGAAATTCCGAAGGAAAGAAGAAAAGGAAACGGAAAAGAGCTTAAAATCGTCGGTGCAAGAGAAAACAATCTGAAAAACATAGATGTAACGATTCCTCTCGGAATGATGGTCTGCGTAACCGGCGTTTCCGGCTCCGGAAAGTCGTCTCTTATAAACTCAATTCTTTATCCTGTGCTTGCAAAGGAGCTCAACCGCGCACGCACATATCCCGGAAAGCACACAAGAATCGAGGGAATCGAAAACCTCGATAAGATTATAGCGATCGACCAGTCGCCGATAGGAAGAACCCCACGGTCAAATCCGGCGACATATACAGGGCTGTTTGCCGATATCAGAGAGCTGTTTTCTCAGACTCCGGATGCAAAAATGCGCGGATATACGCCGGGACGCTTCTCCTTTAATGTAAAGGGCGGAAGATGCGAAGCCTGCGAGGGAGACGGAATCAAGAAGATCGAAATGCACTTCCTTCCGGATGTATACGTCACCTGCGACGTCTGCAAGGGAAAAAGATACAACCGAGACACGCTTGATGTAAAATATAAGGGCAAGAACATCTCCGATGTGCTCGAAATGACGGTTGATGAGGGAGTTGATTTCTTCGACAGCCTGCCGAAGCTTAAAAACAAGCTCAAAACCCTTCAGGATGTCGGACTCGGATATATTAAAATCGGCCAGTCGTCGACAACCCTTTCGGGAGGAGAGGCGCAGCGAGTCAAGCTGTCAACCGAGCTTTCAAAAAGAGGCACCGGAAAAACACTCTATATTCTCGACGAGCCGACAACAGGACTTCACACGGCAGATGTTCACAAGCTGATCGAGGTTCTGCAGAAGATCGTTGACAACGGCAACACGGCAATAATCATCGAGCACAACCTCGACCTGATCAAAACCGCCGATTATATCATCGACCTCGGTCCCGAGGGAGGAGACAAGGGCGGAACTGTTGTTGCAAAGGGCACGCCCGAGCAGGTTGCGCAAAACAAGAAATCCTATACAGGTCAGTATCTGAAAAAAATCTTCGAAAGTCAGAAGCCTTTATCGGAAGCGCCGGAAAATCCGGAGCTTAGCGAAAAGCCCAAAAAAACAAGGAAGAAGACCGATAAAGAAAAAACATGAAAATGTATTTACAAAAAAATGCAAATAGATTATAATATACTATTATAGTATACTAATGTATATTTTTTTGAGGCGGACAGATTATGACAGAAGCAAAATATACTTCGCTTGCACTGAAGGCATATAAAAGCATACGCGAAGAGCTGAAATCCATAAGAGAGCGCGATCCGGCAG
>CAKSER010000010.1 GCA_934447715.1 uncultured Eubacteriales bacterium
AAATCTCTGTGCGTATTATACCACGAAGCAAAAATGCTTGCTTGCAAGGGCATTTTTGCGAGGCCGTCAATAGCACATCCGCGCAGAGCGCGGACAGAGCGCAGCGATAAGATTTTGCCGAAACGGCAAAATCTCTGTGCGTATTATACCACGAAGCAAAAATGCTTGCTTGCAAGGGCATTTTTGCGAGGCCGTCAATAGCACAGCCGTGCGAAACGCGGACAAAGCGCAGCGATAAGATTTTGCCGAAACGGCAAAATCTCTGTGCGTATTATATCACAGGAAAGGAAAAAAAACAAGAGCTTTGAGACTATTAAAAAGAGCGGAAGAGCCCTCCGGTTCGGCAAAAAGGCTGTTTCTTCTGCTTACAGGTGCCGTTTCCGGCTTTATTAACGGTTTTTTGGGCACCGGAGGAGGCATTTTTCTGCTTTTTTCGGCAAAATTAGAAGAAAAAATGCTTCCGCCGGCACCAAACGAAAAGGATCGGTTCGCACAGACGGTGTCTGTCACGCTGATACTCTCTGTCGTTTCGGCAATCATCTATTTTTCGGGCAGCGGCGCTGTCGATGCCTCCTCCGCCGTAATATATATTCTGCCTGCACTTGCCGGAGGAGCTGTCGGCGCAAAGCTGCTTGATATAATCAGTGTCAGGCTGTTAAACACGGTTTTCTCACTGCTTCTCATTACAGCAGGCGCAATTATGCTTTTTTAAAACATATGATAATTATTGACATTATAGCTTCGGCAGCGGTTGCAGTTCTTGCCGGGATGGGCGTCGGCGGAGGAGGGCTGCTTGTAATCTACCTCACGCTTTTAAAAGGTATGGATCAGCTTAAGGCACAGGGGATAAATCTGCTCTTTTTTATCGCGTCGGCGCTGTCCGCTGTGATCTTTAATTTTAAAAAAAGAAAGCCGGAGCTGAACCGACTTGTAAAAATAGCTCTGCCCGGGATTGTCTTTGCAATACTCGGCTCGCTTCTTGCAAAAAGTGCAAATCCGCAGCTTATAAGAAAATGCTTCGGCGGACTTCTTGTAATCTCCGGCATTTCCGGCCTTTTAAAATGCATAGGCAAAAAATAACGGCTTGCTCTTCATCTTAAACTGCAAGCCGTTTTTTGTGTTCAGTTTGTCCAGTATTTTCTGTCAAGCGATCTGAATTGCACCGCCTCTGCGATATGCTCGGTTGCAATCGTTTCGCTTCCGGCAAGATCTGCAATTGTCCTTGCCACCTTTAAAATCCTGTCATAGCCTCTGCCGGAGATCTGCATCGACTCGAACGCTCCGCGAAGAAAATCGTTTGCATCCGGCTCAAGAGAACAGAACTTCCGGATCTGCTTTGCGGACATAGTCGCGTTTGAGTAAACCTCTTCTCCTGCGCGCTTAAAGCGGTTCAGTGCAAACTGTCTTGCGGCACATACCCTTTTCCGAATTTCAGAGGAGGGTTCTGCCTGCTTGTTTGATGAAATTTCGTCGTAGGAAAGCGACGAAACCTCGACCTGAAGATCGATTCTGTCAAGAAGCGGACCGCTGATCTTTGAAAGGTAGTTCTTTATATCCCTCTGATTGCAGGTGCACTTTATTGTCGGATGCCCGAAATAGCCGCATCTGCACGGGTTCATTGCACATACAAGCATGAACTGCGAGGGGTATGTAACTCTGCCGGTCGTTCTTGTAATCATTATACTTCCGTTTTCAAGCGGCTGACGCAAAACCTCTGTTGCATCCTTGCTGAACTCGGGAAGCTCATCCAAGAACAGCACCCCGTTGTGCGCAAGAGAAATTTCTCCCGGCTTCGGAACAGCTCCGCCGCCTGCAAGCGATATTGCAGAGATTGTGTGATGCGGAGCGCGGAACGGTCTTTCGACCATGAGCGTTCCGGTCTTCAGCTCTCCTGCCGCGGAATATATTTTCGTCGTTTCTATCTGCTCTTTAAACTGCATTTCCGGAAGAATCGACGGAATTCTTTTTGCAAGCATGCTTTTTCCGGTGCCCGGAGGACCTATAAGCAAAATGTTATGGGCTCCGGCAGCAGCTATCTCAAGCGCTCTTTTGGCAAGCTGCTGGCCCTTTACATCCGCAAAATCAAACTTGTAATCGGTGCTTGAAACAAGCTTTTCCCGATCGAACACCGCTCTTTCAAGCGGCTTTTTATCTGTAAGATGATCGATCAGCTCTCTGACGCAGCCGACGCCGTATACATTTATGCCGTCGACAACAGATGCCTCTCCGACATTTTCAAAAGGAACATATACAGTATCAAATCCGGCATCCTTTGCGACAAGACACATCGAAAGCGCACCCTTTACCGGCTTGATCCTTCCGGAAAGCGAAAGCTCGCCGATAAAGCAGGACTTTTTCACATCGGTATGCGGTCTAAGCTCGCCTGCAGCAAGCAGCACACCCACAAGAATTGCAAGATCGTAGGAGGTTCCCTGCTTTTTGATATCCGCAGGAGCCATGTTGACCGTAATCTCCGCCTCCGGAAATTCAAATCCGCTGTTTTCAATCGCAGACCGGATTCTCTCCTTTGCTTCTCTTACCGGAAGATCCGGCAGACCGACAATATCGAATTTCTCCAGTCTGTTTACCACATTGCACTCGATTGTGACAATGTATCCTTCAACCCCGAAGGTGGCGGCGCAAAACACATTTGAAAGCATATTCTTTTCCCACCTGACAAAAAAATTACTTCATTTTTATTCTGACTTTGACTGATTCCGACCGATTCCAATCGATTCTGACTTCTTAGGCTGAGGTCACTTTATTGTAAGAACGTTTATTGTGTTGAAAAGCTCGGAATATTTTACCTCAAGCGTATCTGCCGTGCTGTCAAGAAGCTCGGAAAATGCGACATCAGAGTAGCTCTTGCGCATTGATGCAAGATTCTTTTTTATATACTCCTCGTCCTTTTCGGTTTTCTGAATAATAAACCAGCCGTCGTCCGTCTTGATAATATCGCTGATTTCCCCGACCTTGAGCGCCTCTGCAGCCTCTTCAACCTTTTCGTCACTAAATCCTCCGCGTGCAAAGTAGCAGGAATAATCCTCTGCCTCGCCGAGCGAGCTGCTTTCGGAATACTCCTCGATCAGCTTTTTAAAATCCTCGCCGTCGGCTGCCTTTTTGTACGCCTCATTTATCCTCGAAAGGGCGTATTCCTCGGTTTCGGTTCCGCTCTGATCAACAAAGATGTATCGAAAGCACAGAAAATCGTCCTTTACCTTCTTTGTCATCTCCTCGTCTCCGATATAGAGCTTGCCGCCCTCCTCTGTCATCCTGCTGTAAAGTTCTGTTCTCAGACTTAAAAGAAGATACATCTCCTTTAAGGAATACTCGGTCAGATAATTCTTTTCAAGATCGCTCTTTACGGCATCGTCCGAGCCGACCGACGCCTTGTAGCTGTCAAAATAATCGCTGAACAGCTTGTCGGCATCCTCAAGCTCGACCCCGTTTTCCTTTGCAAGCACCTTGATCGAATAATACCGCCGAAGCACATCAATCGTGCCGTCAACGACATCCACCTGACCTAAAGCATTGTCAACATAGTAATTCAGATCCCCGTCGCACAGGTCGTCGCGAACGCTTAAAAATATATATCTGAAAATATCATAGCAGATATCGTATTCCCCGACAGAAAGGACTGTTCTGCCGTCGTCCGGCTGTATGCCCTTCGAGCAGCCGGAAAAGGAGAAAACTAAAACCGACACCGTCAAAAGCAGTATAAAAAGCTTAGTTCTTGTCTTCATAGTCCACCTGCTCGCCGTTTACAACCCTTTCAGCATCGTTCAAAATTTTCTGCAGCTCATCCCTTAACATATAGAACTCGCCCTTGCCGTTTATCGTGTAGAAGCAGCGGCGCGTCGAATATGCATAGTATTTGTATTCCTTCTCGGTTCCGTCTCTGAAGCTGATAAAGATCGTAGCCATCAGCTTGCTTTCGTCGGTCGAGTCGCTGTCGGTATAGCCGCGTCTGACCTGAAGAAGCAGCGATGCATAGAATCTTCTGAAATTCGCAAGCTCGTCCTTGTCAAACACCTTGCCGTTTTCGCCGATTCTGACCTTCAGATCGGTATTTTCGTCCTCAAGGAAGAACGAAACATTAATCTGCTCGCTCTTTATTGTAAGCTCGGATACCTTGTTGATATCTACAAGATAAACCGTGTCGTCGACCCAATCAATAAGATCCCAGTCGAGCAGTGCAATCTCGCTCTTGTTGATCTTTACAACCATGTTGTAAAGCGAGGTATATGCATTCATGTCTCCGTTGTCGTCCGGCTTTGAGAACAGAATCATTATTTTAATGCTGTTTACCGAGTAATCGATCTCATATTCCGGATTTGCAACATCAATGCCGTATTTTTCCTTCAGAATGTCAAAGTTGAACTCTTCTCCGACAGCCTCTGCCTCAAGCACCTTGTCTCCGGCAAGCGATCCGATGACTGTCATCGCGTCGGCATATTTCGTTGTGTTGACCGGATAGTCGTTCGGAAACAGCATCTTGAAGTTCACGCTGAGGCTGTTCTGCGCATCGTCTATCTTGTCGATCCACAAAAATCTCTCGCATACACCTTCGGAATTCTTCTTCATCACCGTAAAGTCGTCGATCAGCGCATACGGATTTGTCGAAATCGGGTATCCGAGGGTCGGCGAAAGCAGATTGTAAACGCTGCAGAGCACGGTTTTCTGATATGTCGTATCCATAATATAAACCGCGTTCCTGCCGTCCACGCGCGTATAATATCCACCGCCTGAAAGAAGGGCCTTTCCGATGTAAACCTTGTACTCGGTTCCGTCGAGCTTTTTTATTATATAATAGCTCGGGCTGTCCTTTTCCGAAAGTCCGAATTCCGACAGGTCCTTGCAGTCGGTTTCAACTCTGTCCATCGTAAGAGGATATCCGACCGCCGTAATAATGCCGGACAGCGTTTCGTTGCTGTAGGGCACTCCCTCCAGCCCCTTAAAGTAGAAATTCTCGGCGCCGGTGCGGTAGATTTCAAAATCGCCGTACTCATTGTGCACCTTAATGCTGTCGATCTCCGCCTTTTCTATATGCTCGAACATCATAATTCTGTTCGAGGTTCCGATAAGCTCACCGTCAAGCAGCTCCGGCGGCTCTGCCTCATCGGTCCCACCGGATCTGACCAGCGGAGAGATGACGGCAAACCATACAATTGCAAGAACGGCAATAACCGAAAGGCAGATTATTATAATTGTTCTCTGTTTTTTTACCATACCGTTTATTTTCTCCTGCGCCTAATAAACACAACCAGTCCGCAGGCAAGAACGGCTGTAGGAATTACCGCAGTCAGGACGATGGTCCAGCCCTTTGCCTGAGATGTCGTTATATCAAGCATTGTGTCGTCAAACACCTTGAAATCAATGTCAACCGGAACCGTCTTCTTTCCGAAGTTCTTCATAATGTTGAAAATCAGATCCCTGTTTCCGTAGCTTGACGAGCCGACATACTTGTCATCCGCAAACGATGACGTTCCTGCGGCAAGAACATAGTTGTAGCAGTCGACATTGTTTATATATTTCAGCTCATATGAAATTGTCATCAGGTCATATACGCCGTACTCGCCGTTTTCCTCACTTTCTCCGAACGGAACGGCATATGCGCTGCCGAAAGTCTGTAAGATCGAGGATGCATATCTGTCCTTGTAGCCCTCCGATCCGAAAAGAAGCTTGATCGGTCTTGCGTCCTTTACGATCATTTTAGGCGTGGTCTCAAGCTTGCGGAGCGCCTCGGTAAGCGAAGCTCCGCTTCCCGACGTTACATAATCCGCCACAAGCTCTGTTCCGTCGACCGAAAGAGAGTTGTCATAATCCCTGATCTTGCTGTTCTCAAAAACAATTCCCCACTCGTAAAGAAGGGCATCCAGCTCCGGAAGCGATCTTTCCTTTGCATCAAGGAAGACCATGAGGTTTCCTCTGTCGTCAAGAACCTTGTCGATTTTGGCAATCTCGTTTACCGTGTCGTCAGCACCCATAAAATCATACTTCGGGTTGTTGATGACAACGCACATCGTTCCCTCTTCCATGTCCTCCTTGGAAAGGTCAATCGTCCTGACATCAAAGCCTGCTTCCTTGAAAAGCTCGAACATCGTCGAATTCTGAACCGATTCTCCGTGACCGGTCGTAAAATATGCGATCGGGTTGTCGCCTGTTATCGAAAGGAAGCTCGACAGGAATTTGTACTCTCCGTCAAAGGCATAAAGGCTTCCGGTCGACTGCGAGGTATAAAAGAACCAGTCCATCGTGCACGCCTTTGAGGTGGAGCCGTCGGTTATAATTACATATTTTGAGTTTATCTCGGTGACCGAGGTTGAAAGGAATTTTTCAAAATAGCTCGGATGCTTTTCATACGGAACATATTCGGTCTCTATAAACTCAAATTCCGAAGCAAACTGCTCTGCCATATTCCTTACAAGCCTGTACTGGAAGGTCTGATCCAGCTGATCCGGATCCATGCAGAAAATTATCTTGATTTTAAGATTCGGATCATCTGCAAATTCGGCGAGCTGATTTTTTGTAGCATCAGATATCGTAAACAGAAATTCGTCGGTCATGTCGGCATACCACATGTATTTTCCGGCAAGCGCGGTAAAGATCGCATTGATCACGATGACAAGAGCAACGACAACCACGGTCAGCGTAACCGCAAGCGCACCGAATTTCAGCTTTCTTTTCTTTTCGATTCGTTCGTTTGTATAATTGTTCACCCTAAATCACCTCCGGATCATGCCCAACGCCGCGATTCATATACGCGCACCGTAAGGAAAATAAACACAAAGCAGATCGAGAAGTAGTAAAGCGCCGCCCCGAAGTCGAAAATGCCGTAGGTAAAGTTCGAAAATCTGCTGTATATCGATATAAAGTTCAGTATGCTTCTCAGCCACGCAAACGGAATCGAGCTGTTGAGATATGCGATCATGAGAAGAATCAGAAGCGCTGCAATTGTGCCGACAGCCGCGACTATCTGGTTTTCGGTAAGCGATGAAATAAAAATTCCGATCGCGGTAAATGCGGCGCCGATCAGTAAAATCGCAATCATGTATCCGACAAGCACGGCACCGTTCGGATTGCCGTATTCAAACAGGGCAATAAAGCTTACACAGCTTAAAAGAAGTGTCGCCGCAACCATGAGGAATGCGGCAAGGAATTTGCCCATGACAACCCCGAAAAGGCTTACCGGGGATGTGAGAAGCAGCTGCTCGGTCTTTGTTTTTCTCTCCTCGCTGAAGCTGCGCATCGTCAGAAGCGGAACAAGCACGGTAAATGCGATAAGAAGCACCGAAAAATGTGCGCTTAAGCTGATTTTCTCGGCAGAGTTAAGAGTGTACATTGAAAAGCTGAAGCCGTTGATCGCAAGAAAAACAGCGATATAGATATATCCGATGGGAGTCTGAAAATAGCTTTTAAGCTCCCTTTTAAAAATTGAAAACACTTTTTTACCTCCTCAGCGTGCTTTTTTCGATGACTTCTTCGAGCCCTGATTTCCGGTAAGGGCAAGGAATACGTCCTCAAGGCTGACACCGGCGGTCTCCATTCCGATAATAGCCCAGCCCTTTTTTGCAAGAAGGTTGAATATCTGCTTGCGGACATCGATTCCGCTTTCGCTTTCGACAACAAAGCTTGTACTGTCAAGATCGCTCTGTCCGATTGCCTCGCAGCTTAAAACGCCGTTTATTGCCCTGATTTCCGAAAGGATTTCCTTTTGAGGACCGCAGACCTTGATATTCAGCTTTCTGTTGCCCTCTGCCGCGTCCGCAATCTCCTCGGTCTTTCTGTCCGCCACAACCTGTCCCTTGCTGATAATAATCGTTCTGTCGCAGACCGCCTGAACCTCAGAAAGAACATGCGTGCTCAAAATCACGGTGTGGTTAAGGCCAAGAGTTCTTATAAGGTTTCTCATCTCGACAACCTGCCGCGGATCAAGACCCGAGGTCGGCTCGTCAAAGATCATGATTTTCGGGTCGCCGACAAGTGCCTGCGCAATTCCGACCCTCTGCTTGTAGCCCTTTGAAAGATGCGCAATTATCCTGTCCGAAACGTCCGAAATCTTTGTAACCTCGCATATTTCGGCAATATGCTTCTTGCGGTTGAATTCGCAGCCCTTAAGATCGTAGACGAAGTTAAGATAGTCCTTTACGGTCATCTCGGGATAAAGCGGCGGCGTTTCCGGGAGATATCCGATCTGTTTTTTTGCCTCTGTGGGATACTGAAGTATATCAAGTCCGTTTATTTCAACATAACCGGAGGTATACGAAAGATATCCGGTAAGAATGTTCATTGTTGTGGATTTTCCTGCGCCGTTCGGTCCGAGCAGACCCACTATTTCTCCTGTCCCTATCTCAAAGCTTACGTTCTGCAATGCATACTTGCTGCCGTATCTCTTTGACAGGCCTCTTGCGATTATCATTGAGCTTTCCTCCGTGAAAATAATTCTCCGTGAATACAATTATTCAAATTATATGATACCACTTATTTGTAAATAAATCTTGAATTACGGTATTTTTTTACATTTTTGCAGGTCATAAAACCCGGCTTTATATGCAAATCAGCACCGAACGATCGGTTCGGTGCTGATTTCTTGCGTTTTTTATTATATTCGGACAGCCTAAGCCTGTATTAAGACAGCAGCCGGGCAAGGCAGAAACACCCTACTTTTCATCCGTATCCGAGCAGAGGAACTTTTCCGCTCTTTCAATTGCATCCTTCGAGTTCTTCCACGGCTCGTTTTCATAACGATAATCAAACTTCTTGCAGAACCAGCTTACGTCCTCGCGAAGCTCGTCAAAATAGCTTCCTACAACATCCGAAACAGCTGTACTGAAGCTCTGGAAGCTCTTTTTGTCAAGAGCAGCCTTGCCGTATTCGAGCCACATTCTGTAATGCGGCAGGCAGAAATACGGCTGCTTTTCCGTCTTTTTTCTGAAGCTCTCATCCTCATACCAGAGAAGCGCCGCATTTGTCAGCATTCTCTCAAACGAATAGCCTATTCTTTCGCACAGATAGCAGCTCTGCTCAAGCGTTTTAAGTCTCTCGGTCGGATCTGTCTTCTTAAGCTTCGAAAGAAAACCGTCGCCGCCCTTTGTCTGCTCGCGCACAGTGTCAAGATGAGACTCGAGAAGAAGTCCAAGCGACAGTCTTCCCTGCTTTTTCATCATCTGTCTTAAATGCGTGCCGCAAAATCCCTTTTCATTTGTCTTGAGCCTGATATCCGAGCTCATTTTTGCCGCGCCGAGAATAATTCCTATCTCGTCCTCCTGCAGCTTCTTGTAAAGCCGGCAAAACGGGCAGCCGCATTCCTTGCCGCTGCTGCTTGCCTCAAGCTCGGCATCAAACGCCTCGTTTACCGGGATTGTATATATTTTTTCACTCACTTTTCATTCTCCGTCAGATAAGATTAAGTCTGATTATAATTCCCACGAATATCGAAACAATGTCAAGACCGAAAACAACATACGAGCAGATTACGAGCCTGTTTTTTTCGGTCATCTTCCACGTCTTGTACGCATAGAACATTCCGGCAGCCGCACTTATAAAGGACACTCCGTATACAACAAGATAATTCAGCGTAGATACCGGTATTTCAAGAGTCTCATCACCGGATGTTTCCTGTGCCCCCGAAGCGGTATTTTTACCTGTACTGCTGCTCGCACCGCCTGTACCGTTCGTGCCGCCCGTACTGTCCGAAATGTAATCGATAACCGATTCCGAACCTGCGCCAGACTCTGATTTTTGGTCGGCTGTTGTCTCTGCCGAAGCATCTGTCAGCTTGCCGCCGGTCACGCTTCCGCTCAGCTTGCCGGATGCAAGGTCGTCGCGCATCTGCCTGTGAAAGCCTACCGACATTATAAGAAGCACAATCGACAGTACCGTCATCAGCACCGCCGTCACGAAATTCACTGTGCATCTTTTTTCAATTGTTTCTCTTGTTTCAACAATCTTTGCTTTCTTCATCTGTTACCCATTCTGCCAATCTTTCTGATTCACAAGCTCCGATAAACCGTGTTTTATGACACACTGTCGCTCTGGTCTTCGTTTATTGCAGCACCGTTGTCTGCATCATCGAAAGTGTGCTCCTTTTGTCTGCTGCTCTTCTTTTTCGGTTCTTCACCGTAGCCATAGCCGTATCCGTACTTGCCGTAGCCATACTTACCGTACCCGTATTTTCCGTAACCGTATTTGCCATAGCCGTATTTTCCGTAGCCATAGCCGTAACCGCCTACGATCGAGCCTGTAACCTTGGTAAGAACCGCGCCGATCATCTCCACTCCGGTGTATGAGAAGCTGCGGATATTGTTTACAATTGCGTTCTTTTTGATCCTGTCCTGACCTATAACATAGATAAGTCCGTCAGAGAATCCTGCAAGCTGTCTTGCATCGGAGTAAAGCTCGACGGGAGGAGCATCGATAATCACATAGTCGTAATTTTCTTTAAGATAGGAGATTACAGTTCCGAGATTCGGAGATTCTATGAAGTCTGCGGTGTTTTTTACAGGCTCAAGGATCGGGAAAACGTAAAGTCTTGTGTTTTCCATCTGTAAAGCCGCATCCTCCGGATGGCAGCTTCCTGCAACCGCAAGCGAAAGGTCTGCTCCGTTTTTAATCCTGCTCTTTTTTATCTTGAGCACCCTCATGACAGACGGCTTTCTCTGATCGCAGTCGACAAGAGCGGTTTTATATCCCTTTTTCGCAGCTGTAATCGCAAGATTTGCGGCAAAGCCGCTCTTTTCCTCGCCATAGGTCGTGCTTGTAACCGTAACTACCCTCGCCTTGGCCTTTCTTACATGCTGAAAGGCGGTGGAAGCCGAAAATCTGACCGCATCGCTGAAGCCGTTCTGCAGCACTCCGTCAAAAAGGGTATATTCTTCGTTTTCCGAAAGCTTTGTTTTCTTGTCCGTTCTTACGATCGGAATAGCGCCGAGGCATCGGCACCCGACATCCTTTTCGATATCCTCTGTTGTAAGAACCGTGTTCTCAAGCATTGCAGCCGCAACCATCAATGCACATCCGATGACAAGTCCGACAATAAGACCGATAATTGCATTTTTAAGCGTCGACGGGGAATTTGAGGGAGAAGACGGCTCCTCCGGCTCGATCACCATCGTCATTACCGTTTTGCCGACGGTATATTCGGCTATTTCCGGATAGTTCTTTACCGCCGATGTTACAATGTCATATGCGGTTTTCGAATCACTCGCGGTCGCAGTTATAGAGAACATGTTTGTCTCTCCGAGCGCGTCGGAGGAAAGCTCTCCGGGCATCTTGTCCTTGCCTAAATCCGCAAGAATCCTCTTCTGAAGCGTCGAGCTTGAAAGAATATGCGGAAAGGACTTTGCCATCTGCTTGGCAACAGTCGAATTATATGAAACTCCGGCTTTATCGTCGATTCTCACCGCAAATACAGCCTGCGAGACATAGACCGGCTTATAGGTTTTGACCGAAATGACAGCCGCGATTGCCGCTCCGAGCAAACCGAGTACAAGTACTATCCACGAAAAGGAGCGCAGAATCCGTACTGTTCGGTAAAACAGCTCAAAAACATTTATTTCCGCACTGCCTGCGTCTGTTTTGATATTTTCGGCAGTAACATCCTGAGACATTTTAATAACCGTCACCTTCGCAAAAGCGAAGGCTACCTTTCATTTGGATATTTGGGCCATCTTTGGATATCTGGACCATTTGGGCATTTGAATATTACGGCATTCAAAAGCCTGGTATCGGAGCGCTGCGGCACCGAATAAAATTTCACTTAAAGCTTTGGCTTTTTACGCTCCCTATCTGCTTTTCAAGCCGTATACCGAGCTGTTTGCAATAAGCTCCCGGTTGTATATGCATCCGAGCAGCTTTGCCTCGAATTCCGAAATATGTCTGATCGCGTCGTTGATCATCAGATATGATGATGCGTTTTCCCTTACAACAATAAAAGCAGCATCCGCAAGCAACAGAATCTCCTCTGCATCCGGAACAAGTCCGATAGGCGATGTGTCGATAATTATATAATCGTATCTGCTCCTTGCATTCATAATCAGAGCCTTCATTTTCCCTGACGCAAGCAGCGCACTTCCGTCCTTAAACGTCTTCGAGCCGAGAAGCAGCGACACTCCGGTAGTCTTGTCCTTTACCAGCTTGCAGCTTCTGTTCTCCTTTGACAGAAGAAACGCCGAAAGCTCGGATTCCGGCGAGAGAGTAACACCGAAAATCTTGTAAAGGTCCTGCTTTCTGATATCCGCATCGATAAGAAGCACCTTGTGACCCTTTTTGGCAAGCGCAATAGCGACATTCGACGAAACGGTCGATTTTCCTTCGTTTGCAGTCGTGCTTGTGAGCATATATATTTTACTGCCGCTCTTTTCGCTGTCCTTCTCGATTGCGGTTGCAATATTCTTGAACGCCTCGATATACTGCACGCTTCTCGTAAGATCCGAGATCAGCATCGACGGCTTGCTTCCGATAAGTCCGCCTGTTCTCTTTTTTTCCTCCGGAACAGAGGCAAACATCTTGACGTTTAAAAGCCTTTCAAGCTGCTTGCGGCTTCTGATTGATTTGTCAAAGACCGATCCGACAACCGAAATACCGACCGCGATGATAAATCCGGCAATTCCGAGGATGAGCGCGTATTTGATGCCGCCTCCGACAGAAAACTCATAGGTCTGAAGGCTTGCATCGTCAAGCACCTCTACAATTGCATCGTTTGCAATTATATCCGAAACCTTCAAAAGATTTGAATATGCCGATTTGACGGTCATATACGCCTGTCTCGGCGTCTTTGAATAGGTCGTTATGGTAATGAAATTCGTTCCGGTAACAGCCTCCGCCGTAATTCTTCCGGGAAGCTCCTTTGTATTAAGCTCCTCGCAGACAAGCTGCTTTAAGGCGTCGCTTTTAAGAATCTCCTCCATTGCAAGAGCAAGCGAGGTTGTTGTTTTAAGGTTGGAATATGCGTTGTTGACGCTTCCCTTGACTGTGACCGCAAGGGTCATCGATGAACGGTATTCGGCATTTTTCGACTTCTCGTTGCCGTAAACGAAGCCGCCCATTGCAAAAATCAGAGCGGCACAGAGAATTGCAAGCCACCTGCTTAAAACGTCCTTGATCAGATATTTTACACTGATATCCGACAGATCAACATCCGAAATTCTGTATTCTTCTGCCACGTTATAACTCCTTTCAGCGTTAGCGGACCACTACGGTCAGAATGGCAATGCCCTTGTTGTTAAGCGCATTGGTTACTGTATACTGAATGCTGTATGTCCCGGGGACAGATGAATTGAATCCGCCGTTATCAACCGTTACGTCATCCTTTGTAAGCTTCTGTTCGGTCTCGGTCTTTACAGGCTCGCCGCCCTCTTCACCTGTAGCAGGCTCGGTCACCTCGACCGTGCAGTTTGATATAACCGACTGTATCCGGCTTTTGGGATCGAACTGCTCTCCCTTTTTAAGATAAACAAGGTAATTATCAAGAACGATCTCCGGTGCGCTTTCGCTTCCTGAAACCGTTCGGATTATAACATTGAAGGTTATTTTCGATATATCTCCGGCGGAATTTTTGACGCTGACGGTAAACGGATGCATACCGGGAGTTGTGTCAAGCTCTGTTTCTATCTTGATCTGCCCGGAAAGATCACCGTCTATAACGTCTGTTGCACCGATATACGAAAGGATATTGCCGCTTTCCGATATAGTCATGACAAGCGGTCTTGTAAGCTTGAATTCGGGCGAGCTGTAGTCGCTGTATTTCAGCTTTGAGGTAACCTCGGTAACATGATTTGAGGAATCGAACGCCGCAAAAACGACATCTCTTGTCATATCCTCGTTAAAACTGCCGATTTCCTTTACTATAATGCTGTCAGAAACATCTCCGTCCTCCTTGTCGGACGCTTTGATTCCGGATTTTATAACATCCTCGGAATCCGAGACGCTGACCGTTATAAGCTCCGGCACAGAGGCAAATTCGGGAGCTTTATCCGATCTTGCCGAAAGCACGTCTATATAAATGTATCCTGCAAAAACCGCAACAGATAAAATGCAGAGTACCAGCATTATTATCCCCAAGTTTCTTCTAATGAAAAACATCATTAATCAAAAGCCGCCTTTTCTTAATTTCTTTATAATCGGTTTAATAAACGGTTGTTTGTTCCTAAATCGCGCTTTTCGGCTGATGCCGACCGATATTCTTACAGTTCCTTAACCGAACGGAATCGGCATTCCGAGAACCGGGCGCTTGTTTAAAAGAATATGCGCCGGGTTTGTATAAAAAAGTCTTTTGGCGCATTCTCTTCCGAAATTGACGCAGATCGCATCATACGCCTCCGAGAGCACCGGAGTTCTTACATCCGTTCCGTGCGCATCGCTTGCGACACAGTGAACAAGATCGTGACCGACAAGCAGTCTTGCGGTTTTTGCCGCATCCTCGCCAAACCTTCCGATAATGCTTCCCTTGTTTATCTGTATAACGCATCCGCTCATGACCCAGTCATAGATCATCCTCGGGTTCTGCTGAACAAAGAAATACCTTTCCGGATGTGCAAGAACCGGAACAAGCCCCTTTTCGGAGATCCTTCCTAAAATATGCCTTACGAACATCGGATCCTCTCCGAAGCCGAATTCGACTAAAATATGCTTTGTACCGTTCAGCGTAACAAGAGTTTTAAGCTCAAGAGCATCGATTATGCCCTCATTGCAGAAAACCTCCATCCCGGTGACAAAATCGATCGGAATTCCGTTCTTCTTGACCGCATCCTTGAGCATTTTCAGCCCCTTTTTCATTTCCGGATCGTTAAAGCTCTCGGCATACGGATCTTCCGGATTAAAATGAGGAGTAAGTGCTATTATCCTTGTTCCGTTCGAGGCTGCAAGCCTTGCCATTTCAATGGACGTTGCAATCGAATCCGAACCGTCGTCAACTCCGAAAAAAAGGTGCGTATGAATATCTATATACGGTACAGCTTCGACACTGTTTGACATTGCCTTACCTCTTCCGTCTGTTCATTTCAAATCAGTACAAATCAATATAAAATACCTATGTTACTATATCATATTGTCAGCCAAATGTAAAGTATTTTTTCTTCTTATAGACTATTATAGGGCATTGAAAAAGCAGAATCCGTATGGTAAAATACCCACAGGCCGTGTATTGCAGCGGCAGAAGAAAAAACATTCAGGAGGCGCAAAATGGACACAAGACACAAAATCAATCTGATTTTCTCGGTTTTCCTTGCAGCCGTCATTCTGATTATGTTCGTCCTGCTGTTTAAAAGCCGTAAGACAAGCTCCGACACAACAAAAAACGAAAAAGAAAGCTATTCATTTTCGTTTAATCCCACAGAGCTGAAATATGACGGAAGCGGCAAATTCGATCCCATGATCGGTGTCAGCGTGACCGATTCAAAAGGCCATGATGTTACAAAAAGAGTCGTCACAGAACTGAAGCAGACAGACAAAACCGAAAGAAAAAAGATAGAATACCTGGTTTATAACCGCGACGGAAGTTTCAAAACAGCAGAAAGAGATTTGATTTTGGAAAACTATTCGGGTCCAAGCGTCAGCTTTTCGGGAGCAGGAGCATTGTTTCTTGCGCAAACCGAGGACGACCTTTTGTCGGAAATTCTCCGCCTCGGACTTGCCAAAGCCGATGACGGCTACGGAAATGATATTACAGACAGCATCACCGTATCATTTTCGGCACAGGGAGAGGGCAGAAGCCGCGCAATTGTTATCCGTGTCGAAAACTTCCTCGGCGACAGAGCGGAGGTAAGCAGCTCTGTACTTTTATACTGATTGGATTTTGACCTTTTCCGGTTTCTTTCAACCATTTTCAACTCTTTCCGACCTTTTTAGGCTCTTTCCGACTTTTAAAGCACATCCGGCTTGGAATACTTGCCCGAGCTTAAACTCAAGCCACCAAATCAGCTGTCAGGACAGCCGAAAAAGCCCGAACCTGATGTTCGGGCTTTTTAATTTTACAGATCGCTTTTATAGCTTACAGCTTTCAAATTTCCTTTGCAGCTCACATACGACCGGTAAAATCAGACATTTGCATTCTTCTTTTCTGCCTCTTCGTTTTCGAGAATTTTGTATGCAACCTTTCCGACAAGCGTTTTCGGAAGCTCCTCACGGAACTCAATATCGTACGGCATTGCATATTTTGCAATTCTCTGCCTGCAGTAATTCAGAATGTCTGCCTTAAGCTCGGGAGATGACTCATATCCCTCGTTCAGCATTACAAATGCTTTTACCTTCTGAATCTTGTAAGGATCCTTTACGCCGATTACACAGCTCATGCGAACCGCCTCATGGGCATCGATAATATTCTCGAGCTGAGACGGATAGACGTTGTAGCCGCTTGTAATTATCATTCTCTTCATTCTCTGCTTGAAATAGATAAAGCCGTCCTCGTCCATGACTCCGAGGTCGCCTGTGTGCAGCCATGTGTGTCCGTCAGAGTGAACAACAAGCGTCTTTGCATTTTCCTCCGGCTTGTTAAGATATCCGAGCATTACAGACGGACCGCAGAGGCAGATTTCTCCCTCGCTTCCGTACGGAAGCTCCTCGTCGCTTTCCGGCTTGCAAATCTTATAATATGTGTCCGGATACGGAAGACCGATGCTTCCCTCTCTTTCCTCGGTATACGGTGTAAGGCAGCTTGCGGTTACGCACTCTGTTGTACCGTAGCCCTCTCTTACATGAACCGGCGAGCCGTGCTCGTCAAGGAATTTATCGAATTTCTTCTTAAGCTCGACAGAAAGCGAATCTCCGCCGGAGAACACGCCCCTCAGATAGTCAAGAGATTCTCCGTCAAGATACGGATTGCTCGATATTGCCTGATAAAGCGTCGGCACGCCTGCAATAAAGTTCGGCTTGTTCTTTTTGATAAGCTCGGCATATTCCTTCGGGCTGAATTTCGGAACAAGGATCGAGGTGCCGCCGATATAAAGCATTGTGTGGATACAGACACCGAGTCCGAAGCCGTGGAAGATCGGCATTGCGGCAAGCATCTTTGAATGGTGTACCTCCTGATGGCACATCGTCGCGGTCTGAAGCGCAAGAGCGTTGAAATTAAGGCTGGAAAGCATAATTCCCTTTGTTGTACCGGTGGTTCCGCCGGAGAAAAGGATGACCGCTGTCTGATCCTTGCTTCTGTGAACAACATAGTCCTCCGGCGCCTTTTTTGCAAGGCGAAGAAAATCGTTCCAGACAATGACATTGCCCTTGGATCTGACTCTCGGCACCTTTCTGCACTGTGCAAGCTTACTGATCTCCGCAATTACGGGATCAAGCCCGTCGGCTCCTGTCGAAATGATGACCTTGTCGAGCGAATACTGCTTTTCAACCTCGACAATCTTGTGGTAAAACTGGTCAAGCGTGAAAATGATTCTGGAATCAACCTCTTTGAGGTAGAATGCGATCTCGCCGATAGCCGAAAGCGGATGAATCATGCACGGGATTGCTCCGATACGGTTAAGACCGTACATACAGTAGATTGCCTGCGGAACATTCGGCATGCAGATAACTACCTTCTGATCCTCCTTTATTCCCATTGCGGCAAACGCTCTTGCCGCCTTGTCGATCATTTTTCCAAGCTTTTTATATGATATCTTGCGATCCATAAAGCTCAGCGCCGGATAATCTCCTTCTCTTTCGGCGGTCTGCATTACGGCATCGCTTATCGAAAGTTCGGAATACTCCAGGTGAAACGGCACCTCACCGTAGCTGCCGAGCCAAGGGGTTGTAATCTCTTCCATAATCATTTCCTTTTTCCTCTTTGTTTCGTCCTGACTTGCTTAATTATTTTTCAAAAACTGATTCTGATTTTTTTGCTTTATACTGATAATATATATATTTTTTATCGAAAAAATATCAGTAAATTACATCCGCTGTATATCAGGCATTAAAATCCGGAAGCGGAGCGGAAAGCGGCATTTCGAGCACCTCCGGATGCTCAAGAATGCTGCGCAAAACCTTGATGCTGTTTGCAAAATAAAATCCGTCGGCAATTCTTTCGTCAATCGTCCAGCCGGTCGGAACCGCTTCCTTCATTGTAACATTTCCGTTTTCATCATAAAAAGGATAAAGCTTCTTTTCGCCGATCAAAACAAAAATCGAGTTTGTGCCCCAGTTTGTCAGATGATGATAGTCTGCCGACATCTTAATGCTGCCGAGATTCGAGATAAATACCGTCGACGAATACGGATCCTCGTTAAGAAGCGCATCCGGAAGCTTTCCGTGTCTGTCGAGCCAGAAGAGAATTCTGGTTATAAATGAGGTAATAAAGCTCGGAAGCGATGTAAGAATATCCATAACATCGGTCGTCCCGTCCTGCTTGTCCTCCTTGCGGACAGTGTAGACAAACTTTTTCAGCTTTGTATAAAACTGCTCGATCGGCGGAATATCGGATTCTCTGTCCATTCTTAATATGCAAAGCGACTCTGCGCCGTTGTCGACAAATTTTTTCTTTACTACAAACGAAAACGAAATGTCGTCCCTTTCATACATCTTCTTGCCGGAAATAAAATAATTCATCTTCGGTCTTAAAACGACGGTCTTTGCAATCGCCGCACAGATAACATGAAAAAGAGTATATTTGAATTCGGGATTGTCTGCATTCTTCTTTGCAAGGTACTCGTTGATCGCCGAAAGCTCGGTAAGCTCGCTCATTGTCGCCTCGTTTGCGATTCTTCCCGGAAGAAGATACGGCGTAAACTTGTGCATCGAATCCGCCTCGCGGAGAAGTCTTGCGTCCTTGCGGTCGCCAAAGCGTTTTTTATAATTTGCCATTGCGGTTTTCCTTTCGGTAACCGTTTTCGGTCCGGAATAATCCGGAGTTTTCCGAACGGTTCAGAATAATTCAATAATTCAAGGTAAAAAGGCACGCGGCAGGAAGCCGCCATGCCGAAAAGCCAAAAATGTGTTTTTAAAACAGCTGCCTGCTTTTTTGCAGTGCAGCATTTCGACATAATCCATCCACTACATTGTATCACATGATACCGCATTTTTCAAGGTTTATGAAAAAATATCTGTAATATTATTATAAAATTATTGTAAAAATCCGCAAAAAGACGAAATAACAGCATATAATCGGTTTTGTTAGAAATAAATTCAAAATAAAACTATTGCAAAGAAACCTTTAATATGGTATACTAAAAGAAGTCAAGGCGTAAAACAAGGTCATACCGGCCGGGGAGTCAGCGGTGTCTTGTAACCTGCAATCCGCTATAGCAGGGGTGGTTTCCCGATTGAGGATATACTTTGGATGGTACTGCACCATGCGCTCGGCGTGATGAAGGGCGGACCTCGCGCGATCGACTGCCGTGAACCATGTCAGGACGGGAACGTAGCAGCATTAAGCGGAAGTGTCGATGTGTTGTGAGATTATCTGCCCGGAGCGCCGGCTCTGGTTAACGCATCCGAATTATATTCGACTGAGGGTGTGTGGCCTTGTTTTACACCTTGACATTTTTCTTTGAAAGGACAGATTCTGTATGTCGGAGGAGTTGCATAAAACCCTATACCGCAAATGGCGGCCGAAGGACTTTTCGGATGTCGTAGGACAAGAGCATATTACAACAATTCTGAAATATCAGATACAAAACGGCTCGTTTTCGCACGCATATCTTTTCAGCGGAACAAGAGGAACCGGAAAAACCTCATGTGCAAAGATCATGGCGCGCGCAGTAAACTGCCTTTCCCCAGAGGACGGAAATCCGTGCGGAAAATGCAGCGCATGCCGTCTTATCGAAAGCGGCACCGCCACAGACATTGTCGAAATGGATGCTGCAAGCAACAACGGAGTCGACTATATAAGGGATATCAAGGACTCGGTCGTATATGCGCCGGCGGCGCTAAGTAACCGTGTTTATATAATCGACGAGGTGCACATGCTTTCGCAGAGCGCCTTCAATGCACTTCTTAAAACTCTTGAAGAGCCGCCGTCAAGAGTCGTTTTTATTCTTGCCACAACAGAAATACAGAAAATTCCGGCAACTATCATATCAAGATGCCAGAGATTCGACTTTGGGAGGATTTCTACCGATGTTATTGCCGCAAGACTTGAATATATCGCAAAAAACGAAGGACTGCGCCTTACAAGCGAAGCAGCAAGACTGATTGCCGGACTTGCACAGGGCGGAATGAGAGATGCGATCAGTCTGCTTGAGCTCGCCTCGGGCGGCGGTGCCAATATCGATGTTAAGCGTGTCCGCGAATGCGCCGGAGTCGCAGGCAGAGAAACCCTCGAGCAGGCGGTAAAGTGCGTTTTTGACAAGGATTATGAGGGAATCTTCGCACTTATTGCAAAGCTGTATTCCTCATCAATAGAGCTCGGGGTGTTCTGGCAGGATCTTCTGTCGTTCTACCGAGATATGCTGGTAATTAAAACCTCCAAAAATCCGGAGGGCTATATAGATCTTACATCAAACGAGCTTGAAAGGACAAAACAGCTTGCCGCTCTTATATCAAGACAGCGCCTGCTGTATCATATCGAGCTGCTCGAGGAGGCATTTTTGACAATGCAGCGCGGCGCAACCTCAAAGCGCCTCTGCGCGGAAATGACTCTTGTACGCATGTGCGACGAAAAGCTCGACGATTCAAACGAGGCTCTTCTTTTAAGAATCTCGGCTCTTGAGGACAGGCTGGCATCCGGCGCATTTGTAAGCGCCGCGTCTGACAATACAGGCAAATCACAGGACGAGGCACAAAAAAGCTCTCCGAAAGCCGAAGCAAGGCTTGCAGATACAGAAACTCCGAAATATAACGGCAAAACAACGCCAAGCGATACAGCAGCAGACGATGTTCCCTGGTCTGTTCCAAATAATCCGTCCGATGCTATAAAGGATCAGACGGCACCGGGAAAAGCCGAGACATTAAGCGCCTCAAAGGGAGAAGCATATGGAGAGCCGGAGAAAACCGCCGTCTCAGACACGGCAAGCAAGACAAGCAAAGCAGGCGAGGCAAAAGAATCCTCAGCCCCGAAGGAAAGAAAGATCGATGCGTGGGCGGATGTCGTAAGCAAGGTGAGAAAAACCGACGACGGTGCCGCATCTATGCTCGAAAGAGCAAAAGCGACAATTTCGGACGACGGGAAAGTGCGCATTGAGTTTGACAATTCCTTTGCGCTGATGATAGCCGACAACGACGAAATCAAAAAGCAGATCGCAACGGCACTTTCGCTTGCCGGAACCGATATTTCATATATCAATATCCGCATGGAGTGCAGCAAAAACAAGGAAAAGAGCAATTCAAACGATCCGCTGTTCGATTTTTAAAAAGCAGAGCAAAATAATACTTTATAACAGAAATCATTTATTGAACATATTGAAAGGAAAGCGAAAATGAGAGCAAATATACCGAAGGGAATGGGCGGCGGCCCCCAGAATATGCAGAGCATGATCAGACAGGCTCAGAAAATGCAGGAGGAAATGGAAGCAAAGAAGGAAGAGCTTGAGCAGAGAGAATATACCGTAAAGGCAGGCGGCGGAGCCGTTTCGCTTGTAATCAACGGAAAGAAGCAGATCACAAGCCTTGAAATTTCCCCCGACCTTGTTGACCCGGACGATATCGAAACTCTTTCCGACGTTCTTACCGCAGCCTTCAACGAAGCAATCAAGCAGGTAGAGGACGCAAGCGAGCAGGAGATGTCAAAAATCACCGGAAATCTCGGTCTGCCGGGAATGTTTTAAGGTATGAGCGAATACATTGCCCCTCTTGAGCGGCTGATTGAGCATTTTCGCAGGCTTCCCGGTGTCGGAAGAAAATCCGCTGTCAGAATGGCATTCGGCATTCTAGACGGATCAAAGGAGGATGCGGAAGCGTTTGCAGACGCGGTTCTGAATGTCAAAAATTCGGTAAGGCTCTGCTCCTGCTGTCAGAACATCTCGGAGGGCGAGCTTTGCAGCATATGCAGCGATGACTACAGGGACAAATCCACCGTCTGTGTCGTCGAGAATATCCAGGTTCTCATGGCGATGGAGAGGATCAAGGATTATAACGGAGTCTATCACGTTCTGCACGGCACAATTTCTCCGCTTGACGGCAGAGGTCCGGAGCAGATAAAGATAGCCGAGCTGCTGGAGCGCGTAAAGGCAGGGGGAATCAAGGAGATTATCATTGCAACCAACCCCACAGTCGACGGAGAAACAACCGCGCTGTATCTTGCAAAAATCCTTAAGCCGTATAATATAAAGACAACCCGTCTCGCCTACGGAATTCCGGTCGGGGAAGAGCTTGACTATGCAGATGAAATGACCCTGTTCCGCGCAATAGACGGCAGGAAAGAAATGTGAATATTACATTCCGTTTTTAAAATCAGATAAAGCAATCCCACTGAAGGCAGTATCGCCTGCGGTGGGATTTTTCTTTTAAAAATCACAGATAAACGAGGAAACAAACGCACATAAAAGCACAAAAAAGGGACGGTTTACAGCCATCCCTTTCCGATTTGCTTTTTTTTAGAGCTCGTCTTATTTGTCTTCTGTTTTTCTTTTACCTACAATGAGGTTTACGAAGATTCCGAGTATCAGTGCGCAAGCGATCGATGTGAGCGCAACCTTACCGAAGAGGAGCTTCATTCCGCCGATACCGCTGATAAATACAGTCGATGCAACAAACAGGTTTCTGTTGTCGTTAAGGTCGACATCCTGGAGCATCTTAAGTCCGGATACCGCGATAAAGCCGTAGAGTGCAATGCATACGCCACCCATTACGCAGGTCGGAATTGATGCAAGAAGTGTTACAAACGGAGCGATGAAGGAAGAGACGATTGCAAGAATTGCAGTTGCAAGAATTGTTACAACCGATGCGTTTCCGGATATTGCAACGCAGCCGACCGATTCGCCGTAGGTTGTGTTCGGGCATCCGCCGAAGATTGCACCTGCGATAGATCCGACGCCGTCACCGAGAAGCGTTCTGTGAAGACCCGGATCCTCGAGAAGATCCTTTTCAATTACAGAGGAAAGGTTCTTGTGGTCTGCGATATGCTCTGCGAATACTACGAAAGCAACCGGAACATATGCAACCGCGATTGTTCCTATGTAGGCGCCCATCGAGCCTGCCTCGCCGAACTCATAGTTTCCGGAGAATGCCTTTACAAATGTGAAGTCGGGAATCCACTTCATGTTGTTGAAGATCGAGAAATCGATAATCTGAAGCGCTTCGTTTCCGGTCTGGTTTCCGATTACTGTAAGAATTGCGGCAACAGCATAGCCTGCGCCGATACCGATAATGAACGGAATCATCTTTGTCATCTTCTTGCCGTATACCGAGCAGAGTATGACAACCGAGAGAGTTACAAGTGCGCATACAAGGCAGAGTCCGCTGTGAAGATTAATGCTGTATTCGGAAAGCGGCGAGCTTTCTCCAAGTGCGTTTGCAATTGCATTCGGTGCAAGCGAAAGACCGATGATTGCAACGGTCGGTCCGATTACGACTGCCGGCATGAGCTTGTTAACCCATTTTACACCTGCAAACTTAACGATAATCGCGATTATGACATATACAATGCCTGCAAAGGCTGCGCCGATGAGAAGTCCGAGATATCCGAGCGACATCGATACACCGCCGGCAAATGCCACACACATCGACTGAATGAATGCAAAGGATGATCCAAGGAACACCGGGCTTCTGAACTTTGTGAAAAGAAGATAAACGATTGTTCCGACCCCTGCGCCGAACAGTGCAGCCGACTGGGACATTCCGTTTCCGACGATTGTGGGAACAGCGATTGTTGCCGCAAGAATCGCAAGCAGCTGCTGAAGCGCAAACACGATTACCTTTAAGAAACCGGGTCTGTCATTTACGTTATATTCGAGTTTCATACTCTTCCTCCGAAAAAAATTATTTTATTACCACGAAGCAAGCTTCGTAATAGCCAAATAAACGAAAAACAAATTTATTTCTGCTCGTAAAGCGCGACCGAATACTCCTTATCGATCGGCAGAACCGACACCGAAATAATTTCGTTCTTTGCAGTCGGCACATTGAGTCCGACAAAATCCGGGCGAAGCGGAAGCTCCCTGTGCCCTCTGTCAACAAGCACCGCAAGCTGGATGCAGGAGGGTCGTCCCACACTGAAAAGCGCCTCGATTGCGGCTCTTACCGTCCTTCCGGTATAGATAACATCGTCGACAATTACAACCCTTTTGTCTGTAATTGAAAATGACAGATCTGTCTTTTTTATAACCGGCATCTCGTATGCAGGGGAAAGGTCGTCGCGGTAAAATGTGATATCCAGGCTCGCACACGGCACGTCCACATTCTCTATCTGCGCAATATTTTTTTTGATAAGCTCTGCGATCTGTTCGCCGCGTCTTTTTATTCCGACGATGCAGACATTCTCTGCTCCCTCATTCCGCTCGATTATTTCGTGAGAGATTCGTCTTACTGCTCTTAAAACAGCCTTTTCATCCATAAGTTGAGTTTTGAACGAAATCATAATCTTTCCTTTCCGAAATATATACCGAATAAAAACGGGACAAAAACGAAATAAAAAAACCTTACCGATCTTCTACGGCAAGGCGCATAACTAAGGCATCAAAAACGATGTCTTTATATATCCATGTCGTCTTTTCGGTCTCTCTGTACCGAACTTAAAGATCACACTTTTAGAAGTTTATCACACAAAAGCCGATATGTCAACATATTTTTCCCGATTTATATAGAATTTGTTCGCTTTTTGTTAAAAAAAGCAGAAAACCGCATGTTTTTTTGCGGTTTTCTGCTGTATTTGATAAATTTTCCTTGTGTAAATTGCAGCCAGACCGGATTGCAGACCGATCAAGGCATAATCCGACTTAAAAGACTCAGAGCGACAGCTTGTCAAGCTCTCTATCATTAAGCATTCTTTCAAGCCCCCGTATAACGCACATATCCGGCTGCTTTGCCGTTGTTACCGGGATGTTGATCTGCTCGGCAAGCTCCTTTTCAAGACCGGGGAGCATTGCCCCTCCGCCTGTAAGGATCATCGACGAAAGCTCAAATCTTACATCGTAGAACATGGAATAGACCGTGTCGACGATCTCCTCGGTAAGATCCTTTAATACCTTATTAAACACGCTGCCCGGAATGCTCATTTTTCTCGGAACACCTGAATATTTGTGAATTCCGATTGTTTCTGCCGTCTTTTCGTCGGTCGAGCCGTCAAGCGCCGCAAGCTCAAGCTTGACCCTTTCGGATTCGGCTTCCGAAATGCGGAGATTGTATTTATCGTAAATAAGCCCGGCAATCGCCCTGTCATATGCATTTCCGGCGGTTGTCAGCGTCTTGGAGCAGACAAGCTTTCCATGCGAAAAGATTCCCATGTCGGTAACCGATGCTCCGATCGAAACAAGCACAATATCCGACGAAATTTTCGCGTTTGCTCCGTATGCCGCGGCAAAAAGGTCATCTACAATATAGACCGAGTTCACCCCGACAGCGTACGCGCCCTGCGAAAAATAGCTTTCCATCGTCTTGTCGGGAATTCCGGAATAGGATACCGCAAGCTCAACATTCCCCACCTTTTCGCCGCACAGCCTTTTTATCATATGCTTAATTACATAGTAAACAAAGTGCCTGTCCGGGGTGACGTCTCCGGCAAATGGCCTTACTATCTGCGCGCTTCCCGGAATCCGTTTTGTAATACTGTCGGCTTTTTTCCCGAAGGCAATAATCTTTCCGTCGGAAATTCCGAGGGCAAATATCGCCGGCTCGCAAAGCACTCTTCCGCTTCCAAGGAGAACCGCCCTGACATTCTTGCTTCCGATATCAATTCCGATTTTTTTTGCAGCCCTTGCCATCTTCATTCCTCCGCTTCGTTTTCTTCGTCTGTACCGAGAGTGTCGCTTTGAAGTATAAGCTTAAGTCCCGTATACCTGTTTATCTGCCTGTTGTTGTCCACCATTCCGTAGACGATCTTCGGGTCGCCGACAAGAATAACCATCTGCTGCGCACGGGTAATTGCCGTATAGAGCAGATTTCTTGTCAAAAGCATCGGCGAATAGTTGTATACCGGCATGATTATCACCGGATATTCGCTGCCCTGGCTTTTGTGAATCGTAATCGCATATGCGTGCTCAAGCTCCGAGAGCATGTCAAACTCATACACGGCGATTCTTTCGTCAAAATTTATACAAACGGTTTCGCTGTCGGTGTCGATGCTTTCGATCCGTCCTATATCGCCGTTGAATATCCCGACGCCCGACTGTCCGTCCTTTTCCCATTCGATATCGTAGTTGTTCTTTATCTGCATGACCTTGTCTCCCTCGCGGAAAACAACGTCCCTTACCTTTTTTTCCTTTTTGCCCTGCATCTGCGGATTCAGATATTTCTGAAGCATCGAGTTAAGGCAATCGGTTCCTGCCGCGCCCTTGTGCGACGGGGTGATTACCTGCAGGCTTGATACAATGCTCTTTCCGTATTTCTTCGGCAGCCTGTTTACGCAGAGATCAACAACCGTTTTTGATATATCGGCATCGCTCTGCCTCAAAAGGAAAAAGAAGTCCTTGTTTTTGACCGTCAGCTCCGGATACTCTCCGCTGTTGATCAGATGCGCATTTGTAACGATCAGACTCTCGCTTGCCTGCCTGAAAATCTCGGTAAGCTCGACCGTGTCGAACCTGCCGCTTTTGATTATATCGCTTAAAACATATCCCGCTCCTACAGACGGGAGCTGATCCGCATCTCCGACCAGAATCAGCCTTGCCCCCGGCTTTACCGCCTTTAATAGCGACTTCATCAAAAGAATATCGACCATCGACGACTCGTCAATGATGATGACATCCTCCTCGAGCAGATCCTTTTCGTTCCGCCTAAAGCGCGGCTCGCTGCCGTCGTCATATTCCATTTCAAGGAGCCTGTGAATCGTTTTTGCCTCGTTTGAGGTTGCCTCCGAGAGCCTTTTTGCAGCTCTTCCGGTGGGGGCGGCAAGCGCGATCTTCATTCCCATCCGCTTAAAAAGTGTGAGAATTGCACGCACAACCGTTGTTTTTCCGGTTCCGGGACCTCCTGTCAGCACCATAACGCCGTTTGAGAGCGAATTCATGATCGCTTTTCTCTGGAGCTTTGCATACTGCATGTCAAGCTCGAGCTCCAGCGTTCCGATAAACCTGTCCGCATCCTCGACCGAAATTTTGTCGCACAGCTTCTGGAGCATGTCGAGCTTTAAAGCCGTATAATACTCCGCATCGTAGTATTTTTTAAGATAAATGCAGCTTCTTCTGCCGTATTTGACCAAGACAAGCTCGCCGTTTGCAACAAGCTCGTCCTTTGCGCTTTTAATGTCATTCTCTTCAACGCCGAGCATCTGCGCCGAAGCCGAAACCAGCTTGTCCTCCGGAACAAATACATGTCCGTTCTGGTTTGCGTTGTACTGAAGAAAATACTTGATTCCGGATTTGATTCTGTCGACACAGTCAAAGCCGAGACCGATTGATCTTGCAATCCTGTCAGCGGATTCAAAGCCGATACCGTATATCTCCTCGCAAAGCTTGTAGGGATTCTGCTTGATTATGTCGACAGCGGCTCCTCCCCACCTTTTGTAAATCTTTACGGCGGTGGACGGACCGAAAAAATCCTTGCAGAAGAGCATTACAGATCTTATCCCGAAGCTTTCCTTGAACGATTCAGAAATCGCCATTGCCTTTTCAAGGGTAATTCCCGGAATATCGGTAAGCCACTCCGGGTTGTGCTCGATAATGTCAAGTGATTCGGTTCCGTATTTGCCGACGATCTTGGTTGCGGTTTTCGGTCCTACGCCCTTTACAGCCTTTGACGAAAGATACTTTAAAATGGCAGATTCGGTTGCCGGCATCGCCTTTTCATATGCCTCAACGCTGAACTGCCTTCCGTAATTCTGGTGCAGAGACCATTTTCCGATCAGCTTGACAAGCTCCCCGACCCGAAGGAACGGCAGAATTCCGACAGCGGTAATATAATCGGTATCCGAGACAGAGAGGTCGAACACGGTATAACCGTTTTCGTCATTCTGATAGACGATATGCTCAACCTGTCCTTCAATTTCGATAAGCTCGTTTTTCGAGCCGATTCCGGATTGTCTGTCCATCTGCTTCCTTTCTCTTTTCGCTTCGGGGTCATTTCTGGTTATTTTCGATCTGTTTTGGGTCTGCTTCGGGTTTTCCTCCCCGGTTTTCAGCCATGTCAAAACCATTCAAACCCTTTCCGATCTGTTTTCCCGGCTCTTATAAATTCTCTCATTCTTCTGTTTTATTTTCAATGCTTCATATTGTTGAAAATATCCCACAAAAGCCTGTAAAAGCCGTAAACGGCGAACATCGCCATTATAATTTCAAATGCCGCAAAAAGCATACAATCCTCCGCTGAAGCCTTCTTCTGCTGACATTGTATGCTTTCCTTGCCGATTTGTTAATCTGTAACTATTAATTTCGTTTCTTCGGACAAATCAAAAGATAAATCCAAACAGGAGAAATCAAAGACCGAATTTCTTTGCAAGCTCGGGTGCCATATCGAGGTTCTCCCACGGAGCCTTAAGATCCTCTCTGCCCATGTGGCCGTATGCGGCAACATCACAGTAGATCGGTCTGCGGAGGTTGAATCTGTCGATCAACGCTGCCGGTCTGAGGTCGATCAGCTCGGTAACTGCCTCTGCAATCTTCTCCTCGTCGACCTTTGCCGTACCGAAGGTCTCGACAAGAACCGATACCGGCTTTGCAACTCCGATCGCGTATGCGATCTCAAGCTCGCACTTTGATGCAAGTCCTGCTGCAACGATGTTCTTTGCTACATATCTTGCAGCATATGCTCCTGTTCTGTCGACCTTTGTCGGGTCCTTTCCGGAAAATGCTCCGCCGCCGTGTCTGGAATATCCGCCGTATGTATCGACAATAATCTTTCTTCCGGTAAGTCCGGTGTCTCCCATAGGGCCGCCGATAACGAATCTTCCGGTTGGGTTGACATAAATCTTTGTATTCTCATCCATCATGCTGCTGTCAATGATAGGATTGATTACCTCTCTTACAACGTCCTCTCTGATCTGCTCAAGGCTGACCTTTGCATCGTGCTGGGAGGAGATGACGACTGTATCGATTCTTACCGGCTTGTCATCATCATACTCAACCGTGACCTGTGTCTTTCCGTCCGGACGGAGATACGGAAGCGTGCCGTTCTTTCTTACCTCTGTCAGCTTCTTTGCAAGCGTATGTGCAAGCGAGATCGGCAGCGGCATAAGCTCGGGGGTTTCGTCGCAGGCAAAGCCGAACATCATTCCCTGGTCTCCTGCACCGGTATCATAGTCGTCGGTAATTGTGCCTTCCTTTGCCTCAAAGGATTTGTCAACTCCGAGAGCAATATCCGGAGACTGCTCGTGAATAGAGCTGAGAACAGCACAGGTGTTGCAGTCAAAGCCCTTTGCTCCGTCGTCATAGCCGATCTTGCGTACTGTTTCTCTTACGACCTTGGGAATATCAACATATGCCTTGGTTGTAATTTCTCCCATAACCGTGATGATTCCGGTTGTGGTGGTTGTCTCGCAGGCAACTCTTGACATCGGGTCCTGTCTTAACATTTCATCGAGGATCGCATCCGAAATCTTGTCGCAGATTTTGTCGGGATGCCCCTCGGTAACCGATTCAGATGTAAAAAACTTTTTCATTCTTTTCTCCTTATATATCTGTTGATTTTTTATGCAATAATATCCCAGAAAAGCTTGCCTTGCGCGCTTTTCTGACTGCACATTTCCGCGCTTTGCGCAAAAACCGATATTGTAATAACAAAAGCTCTCACTATAATAACAAAAGCTCCCATTTTTGATAAATGAGAGCTTCTTTTTTAAAACAAGTGCTCTCATCTTTCAGGATTTAGCACCGGACAGAAAGCATTCTTCCGGTTGCCGGGCTTCACAGGGCCAGTCCCTCCGCCGCTCTTGATAAGACACAGGTGTATTTTAGCACAAAAGCGGCGCGAAAGCGCAAATTCCGAAGGAATTTTGCTTTTGTTGCTGCAATATCCGCATCCGTGCAGAGCACGGACAGGCATTTGCCTTAAAAGCTTGCACAGCAAGCTTTTGCGTGGATATTTTAGCATATATGTATTGTAAGTGCAATAGTTTTTTATAAAATTCCTTAACTGTTTGCGATAAATCTCAAAAATCCGAGATTTACTCCGCTTTTTACAAGCAGCGAAGCAGCCGTCATGATTGCTCCTGCGGTAAGAACCCCCAAAAAGACGGTAAAAATCGACTTTTTAAAATCCATTCCGAGCAGTGCGGCAACAAGCGAGCCGGTCCATGCTCCGGTTCCCGGAAGCGGAATTGCGACAAATGCCCAAAGACCGATTTTGCCGTACTTCTGCACCTTCGGCTTGTTCTTTTCCGCCTTTTTGAAAACCCAGTTTGCGATATCGTCAAAATGAAACTTGTGAATTCCCGACATCCAGTTGAGGATCGCCTTGATAAACATAAGAATAAACGGCACCGGAACCATGTTTCCGATGACGCAGAGTATGTAGCACTCAAGCCATCCGAGTCCGAGTCCGGTTCCGATCGGAATCGCGCCTCTAAGCTCGATAATCGGTACCATCGAAACCAAAAATGTAATTATATATTTCGTCATTTGTTCTGCCCTTTCAAGACAGGAGAGATTTTTTTGTAGATCAAAAACGTAATCAGAACATTTACGGCGCCCTTGATAAATGTAAAAGGAACGTTTATCATCAGCAGAGCCTTAACAAGCGTGTCTGCCTGCGGAATTATTGCCTTGTAAAGCGAAATAATCGCCTCCATCGGCATAAATCCCGAATAAAACGGATATGTAATAAAATAATTTACCGGGAAGGATACAATCGCCGCAAAAACGGCACCGCAAACCGATCCGATAATGGCACCGGAAAGTGTTTTCTTTTTTTTGTAGATGATTCCGGCAGGAAGGACAAGAGATGCTCCGACAAGAAAATTCGCCAGCTCTCCTACCCCGGAGGTCGCAGTAAACGGAAGGTGTATTACGTTTTTAAGCAGCTCAACAAGCACTCCGCTGACCGGCCCGAACGCAAACGCCGTTATGTACGCCGGAAGATCCGAAAAGTCAAATTTTAAAAAGCTCGGGACAAAGGGCACGGAAAACTCAAGGATCATAAGAACCTCGGCAAGTGCCGACATAATCGCAACCACGGCTATTTTTCTTACAGAAACGCCGTTTTTTCCGATACTGCCCGAATTGTTTGTTATATTTGTGCTGTTTTTATTATTTGTTTTGTTTGAATTATTTTTAATGTTTTTCATACTGCCAATCCTTTTTTTAAATCAAAGGACAGCATAGCCTAGTGAAAGGGATGAAAGACCCTGAATTTGATTCTTTTCCCATCCGGACTATACCGTCGGTACAGGAATTACACCTGTTCGGCGCATTATATGCGTTTGCGGACTGTCACCGCCGGTGCGGACTTACACCGCGCCCCAAATTATCAAATTAATATGTAATTAAATCTTAAATTATTAACCTAAAATCACAGCCCCATAATTATATGGGGCTGTGAAATTAAATACTCAGTCGAACTTTGCCTTAACTTAGGATTCTGTCCGAATCAAAGCAAAATTAGTCGTCGATCTCTGTAACGACACCGGAACCAACTGTTCTACCACCCTCACGGATAGCGAATCTGAGTCCCTTCTCGATAGCTACAGGTGTGATAAGCTCAACATCCATAACTACGTTGTCGCCGGGGCGGCACATCTCAACGTCTGCCGGAAGACCTATTACGCCGGTAACGTCTGTTGTTCTGAGGTAGAACTGCGGTCTGTAGCCCGGGAAGAACGGCTTAGAACGGCCTCCTTCTTTCTCGGTAAGAACGTAAACCTGACCCTTGAACTTCTTGTGCGGGTGGATTGAGCCGGGCTTGCAGAGAACCTGTCCACGCTCGATCTCGTTCTTCGCGATACCGCGGAGAAGGAGTCCGACGTTATCACCGGTCTCAGCCTGGTCAAGGAGCTTGTGGAACATCTCAACACCTGTGATGGTGGTGGACTTCTTCTCGTCGGAGAGACCTACGATCTCAACAACGTCGCCGACCTTAACAGTACCACGCTCAACTCTACCTGTAGCAACTGTTCCGCGTCCGGAGATGGAGAATACGTCCTCGACCGGAAGAAGGAACGGAAGGTCGCTCTGTCTGTCAGGAGTCGGGATGTACTCGTCAACTGCATCCATAAGCTGAAGAATAGGAGCGTAAACCGGATCGTTGATGTCTGTAGAAGGAGACTCAAGAGCTGCACGAGCAGAACCGCGGATGATAGGAGTGTTCTCTCCGTCAAATCCGTAGGAATCAAGAAGCTCTCTTACTTCCATCTCTACGAGCTCGATGAGCTCCTCATCGTCAACGAGGTCAGTCTTGTTAAGGAATACAACGATCTTCGGAACTTCAACCTGGCGAGCAAGAAGAACGTGCTCGCGAGTCTGCTGAAGCGGACCGTCGGAAGCTGCAACAACGAGGATAGCGCCATCCATCTGTGCAGCACCGGTGATCATGTTCTTGATGTAGTCAGCATGGCCCGGGCAGTCAACGTGAGCGTAGTGACGCTTAGCTGTCTCATACTCAACGTGACGGGTGTTGATTGTGATACCACGTGCTCTTTCCTCAGGTGCGTTATCGATCTGGTCATAAGCCATGAACTCGATGTTGCCGTTACCGAGAGAAAGTGTCTTTGTAATAGCAGCGGTAAGAGTTGTTTTACCGTGGTCAACGTGACCAATGGTACCGATGTTAACGTGCGGCTTTGTTCTTTCGAATTTCTGTTTAGCCATTGTTATTTCCTCCGTATAAATTTGTTTTGTAAATTGGTTTTAATTTAAAAATTTACTATCTTTTCGGAATTGCTTATCAGCGGATTGTACCTGCGATAATCTTTTCCTGGATAGACTTCGGAACCTCTGCGAAGTGGCTCGGCTCCATTGTATACTGTCCGCGTCCCTGAGTTCTGGAACGAAGCTCGGTTGCATAGCCGAACATCTCGGCAAGCGGAACGGATGCGGTGATCTGCTGAGCTCCTACGATAGGATCCATCGACTGAATCTGTCCTCTTCTCGAGTTCAGGTCGCCGATAACATCTCCCATGTAGTCATCCGGAGTGATTACAACAACCTTCATAATCGGCTCTGTAATAACCGGATCAGCCTTCTTCATAGCCTCCTTGAACGCCATAGATCCTGCGATCTTGAACGCCATTTCAGAGGAGTCGACCTCATGATAGGATCCGTCAAACAGGTTTACCTTAACGTCAACGACGTTGTAGCCTGCAAGTACACCGGTCTGCATAGCACCCTGAATTCCGGCATCAACTGCGGGGATATATTCCTTCGGAATAGCTCCTCCGACTGTTGTGTCGATAAACTCATAGCCCTTGCCCGGCTCGTTCGGAGAGATGGTGATCTTAACGTGTCCGTACTGGCCCTTACCACCGCTCTGACGTGCATACTTGGTGTCGACGGTTGCTTCTTTTCTGATAGTCTCCTTGTAGGAAACCTGCGGCTTACCGACATTCGCCTCAACCTTGAACTCTCTCATAAGTCTGTCGACGATGATATCAAGGTGAAGCTCGCCCATTCCGGCGATGATTGTCTGGCCTGTTTCCTCATCTGTATAGGCACGGAACGTCGGGTCCTCTTCAGCAAGCTTTCCGAGTGCAACGTCCATCTTTTCCTGTCCTGCCTTTGTACGCGGCTCGATAGCAACTCTGATAACCGGCTCCGGGAATTCCATCGATTCAAGAATGATCGGATGGTCCTCGTCGCAGAGCGTATCACCTGTTGTGGTGTTCTTTACACCGATAACGGCTGCGATATCTCCAGCATAGCATGCATCGATATCCTTACGCTCGTTTGAGTGCATCATGAGAAGACGTCCGAGACGCTCTCTTGTGCGCTTTACAGAGTTATAAACCGCTGTACCTGCCTGAACCTGTCCCGAATATACGCGGAAGAAGCAAAGCTTTCCGACAAACGGGTCGGTCATAATCTTAAATGCAAGCGCGGAGAACGGAGCATTGTCATCAGGATGACGCACATCCTCTTCGCCTGTGTCGGGATTTATACCCTTGATTGACGGAATGTCGAGCGGAGAGGGCATGTAGTCAACAACTGCATCAAGCAGCTTCTGAACGCCCTTGTTGCGGTAAGAGGTTCCGCAGACAACCGGGACAATCTTGTTCTCGATTGTGGCCTTGCGGAGAGCCTTCTTAAGCTCCGGAACAGTGATCTCTTCATCCATCATGTACTTTTCAAGAAGCTCATCGTCCGTCTCGGCGATGGATTCAACCATTGCCATACGGTATTCCTGAGCCTTTTCAAGCATGTCCTCCGGTATAGGCTCAACTCTCATGTCCTTGCCCATCTCATCATAATAGATGTCGGCTTCCATGTTCATGAGGTCGATGATACCTCTGAAGGTATCCTCAGCTCCGATAGGAAGCTGAATCGGTACCGGATTTGTTTTGAGGCGGTCCTTCATCATGTCAATGACACGGTAGAAGTTTGCGCCTGTAATATCCATTTTGTTAACGTACGCCATTCTCGGAACGCCGTACTGATCTGCCTGACGCCAAACGGTTTCGGACTGAGGCTCAACTCCGCCCTTTGCGCAGAATACCGTTACAGAGCCGTCAAGTACGCGGAGCGAACGCTGAACCTCAACAGTGAAGTCCACGTGACCGGGGGTGTCGATAATGTTGATACGGTTGTTCTTCCAGTAGCAGGTTGTAGCGGCAGAGGTAATTGTAATACCTCTTTCCTGCTCCTGCTCCATCCAGTCCATCGTAGCAGTACCATCATGCGTCTCACCGATCTTATGCGTTTTTCCGGTGTAGAAAAGAATACGCTCGGTAGTTGTTGTTTTTCCGGCATCAATATGAGCCATAATACCGATGTTTCTTGTGTTTTCAAGAGAATATTCTCTGGGCATCTCTGGTTAATCTCCTATTTTCCTATTTACGGGCAGCGCACCTTATGCGGCACAGAGCCCATATACCGTTTGGTTAGACTTAATATCTGTAGTGAGCAAAAGCCTTGTTTGCTTCTGCCATTCTGTGAGTTTCCTCGCGCTTCTTAACAGCTCCGCCGAGTCCGTTTGTAGCATCAACAATCTCTGCTGCAAGTCTTTCGGACATGGTCTTTTCGCTGCGAGCTCTTGCATAGTTTACGAGCCAGCGGAGACCGAGAGTCTGCTTTCTTTCAGGGCGAACTTCCATCGGAACCTGATAAGTAGAACCGCCGACACGTCTTGCCTTTACCTCAAGCAAAGGCATGATGTTCTCGAGAGCTTCGTTAAAAGCGTCGAGAGCGTTCTTACCGGACTTCTCCTCAACTGCTGCGAATGCGTCATAAACTATCTTCTGTGCTACGCCTCTCTTGCCGTCGTACATGATCTTGTTGATCAGCTTTGTGACGGTCTTTGAGTTATACATAGGATCCGGCAGCACATCTCTTTTGGATATCTGACCTCTTCTAGGCACTTTTCTTCCCTCCTTCACAATTTTTGAATGAATTCATAGGTACTCGAATTAATTTCCGTTTGTGCTTCGTCAAAGCCAGATGAATTCATAATTCTGGGTTCGACAAACAAAAACGATTCAGGGACTCAGCTTATTTCTTGCCCCTCTTTGCGCCGTACTTCGAACGGCTCTGCTGACGGTTTGCAACACCCTGGGCATCAAGTGTACCACGGATAATGTGATAACGTACACCAGGCAGGTCACGAACTCTTCCTCCGCGGATAAGTACTACAGAGTGTTCCTGCAGATTGTGTCCGATTCCGGGGATATAAGTTGTTGCCTCAAGACCGTTTGTAAGTCTGACTCTGGCGATCTTACGAAGAGCAGAGTTCGGCTTCTTCGGGCTTGTGGTGGTAACCTTTGTGCACACGCCTCTCTTCTGCGGTGCGCTCAGATCGGTAGCAGTGTTCTTGATCGTGTTAAAACCCTTCTGAAGAATCGGGGCTTTGGACTTATAGACCTTCTCCTGTCTGCCGTTCTTTACGAGCTGGTTAAATGTTGGCATACCGCACCTCCTTCTTTAAAAATTTGTTTGTCTGTTCTGCATATGGGCATAGTACCCCCTTTACAAAACAAGGCTATTATAGCATTAAACTCATTATTTGTCAAGAAGATTTACAATTATACAGTCAATTTATGCAGGATGACCATTTTCGGGATAACCGATTTTTTTGTTTTAAGCTGATTTAAGCAATTTAAGGACAAAAATCAAAGCCTTAATACGAAAAATCACACCCCTGCCGGCTCCGCCGAAATTTTTCCGATTTATGAAAGCCACGCGGCACCCCGAAATCGGGATGCCGCTTTTCAGGGCAGCGCCGCTTGTATGCGGCATTGCCTATACATTTTAATTTGTCTTAATTTGTCCGGTCAAATGCCCGGCTGCCCGACTGTTACTCGGCAGCTTCCTCGGATTCGGGCTCTTCGGCATCGGGAGCATCGTCTACGCGCTTGATCTCGATATTGCGGTACTGTTCAAGACCTGTACCTGCCGGAATAAGCTTACCGATAAGGACATTTTCCTTGAGTCCGAGAAGCGGATCGACCTTACCCTTGATGGCAGCCTCGGTAAGAACCTTGGTTGTCTCCTGGAAGGACGCCGCAGAAAGGAAGGAATTCGTAAGAATCGCTGCCTTTGTAATTCCGAGAAGAACTCTTGTAGCGGTTGCAGGTCTTAATGTAAGCTCGCCTGCATCGATTCTCTTCTGAATCTTCTCATTTTCCTCCTCGAATTCAAGCAGATCGACAAGCGAGCCGAGAAGAAGCGGAGTATCTCCGGAATCCTCAATTCTGACCTTTCTTGTCATCTGTCTTGCTATAGTCTCGATATGCTTATCGTTGATTCCGATACCCTGTGCCTGGTAAACCTTGTGAACCTCGCGGAGGATGTAGTCATATGCCGCATCAAGTCCGCTTGTCTTAAGAATATCGGCAGGAGCCATATCGCCTTCTGTAAGAGCCTGACCGCGAGCAACAAAGTCTCCTTCAGAGACTGTAAGTCTCGTTCCGAGAGGAACGATGTTCGAGGACTGCTCTCCGCTTACGGCGTTTGTAACCGTAATGTTTCTGCCTCTCTTTGTTTCGGAAATCGAAACGATACCGTCCACATCCGAAAGAGTTGCGGTTTTCTTAGGTCTGCGAGCCTCAAAGAGCTCCTCGACTCTCGGAAGACCCTGTGTGATGTTAGAGCCTGCAACGCCTCCTGTATGGAAGGTTCTCATCGTAAGCTGTGTACCCGGCTCACCGATAGACTGAGCCGCAATGATTCCGACAGCCTCACCGATATTGACAACCGAATCGGAAGCCATATCAAGTCCGTAGCAGTGTGCGCAGATACCGTGCTTTGCGTGGCAGAAGAATACAGATCTGATCTTTACTCTGTCGATTCCGGCATTAACGATCCTCTTTGCATCATCTTCGCTCATCATTACGTTATCGGCAACAATAACCTCGCCTGTTGTGGGATCAACAACCTCTCCGCAGGTAAAGCGTCCCGTAAGACGGTTCTTGAGCGGCTCGATTACGTCGTTTCCGGACATAATATCCGAAACCCACATACCGTCTCTTGTTCCGCAGTCCATCTCGCGGATAATAACCTCCTGGGATACATCGACAAGTCGTCTTGTGAGGTATCCGGAGTCTGCCGTCTTAAGAGCGGTATCCGAAAGGGATTTTCTCGCTCCTCTTGCTGCCATGAAGTATTCGAGTATGTTAAGACCCTCACGGAAGTTCGATTTGATCGGCATCTCGATTGTACGTCCGTTTGTCGCAAACATAAGTCCGCGCATTCCGGCAAGCTGTCTCATCTGGGTGATGTTACCTCTCGCTCCGGAATCAGACATCATCTTGATCGGGTTGTAGTCATCAAAGTTGTCCTGAAGAGCTGCGACAACATCGTTTGTGCACTGCTCCCAGATCTTGATGACGTTGTTGTATCTTTCTTCCTCGGTAAGCATACCGCGCTTGAAGAACTTGTTGACCTCCTGGGCCTTCTTTTCAGCCTCAGCTACGAGCTCATACTTCTTAGGCGGAATCATGACGTCCGCAATAGAAATCGAAAGCGAAGCCTTTGTGGAGTACTTGTAGCCCATCGCCTTGATAGAGTCGATAACCTCGGCGGTCTTGGAAAATCCGTGCTTCTTGATGCAGGCATCGATGATGTTTCCGAGCTGCTTCTTGCCAACCTTGAAGTCGATTTCAAGATTCAGAATCTGCTCGGGGTCGCTTCTGTCCGCAGAGCCGAGTCCGAGATCCTGCGGAATCGGCTGGTTGAAGATGAGCCGTCCGAGTGTGGCATCTATAATTCTTGTGACCTTTTCTCCGTTTATTTCTCTTGTTACTCTTACCTTGATCGGAGCATGGAGACCGAGCACACCGTTTTCGTATGCCATCATAGCCTCGTCGAAGTCGCGGTAAACGCTTCCCTCGCCGATTTCTCCGTCCTTGCTCATTGTAAGGTAGTAGGAACCGAGGACCATGTCCTGTGTAGGAACGGTAACTGCACGTCCGTCAGCCGGCTTAAGCAGGTTGTTTGCGGAAAGCATGAGGAATCTTGCCTCTGCCTGTGCCTCTGCGGACAGCGGAACGTGAATCGGCATCTGGTCGCCGTCGAAGTCCGCGTTGAACGCCGTACAAACAAGCGGATGAAGTTTGATTGCCCTGCCCTCTACAAGCACAGGCTCGAACGCCTGAATCGACAGACGGTGAAGTGTCGGCGCACGATTCAGAAGAACAGGATGCTCCTTGATTACGGTCTCGAGTGCATCCCAGACCTCGGGAGCTACTCTGTCGACCTTCTTCTTTGCGTCCTTAATGTTCGACGCCTTCTGTGTTTCAACAAGCCTCTTCATTACAAAAGGCTTGAACAGCTCGATTGCCATCTCCTTCGGCAGACCGCACTGATAAATCTTCAGCTCCGGTCCGACGACGATAACAGAACGTCCGGAATAGTCAACGCGCTTGCCGAGCAGGTTCTGGCGGAAGCGTCCCTGCTTACCTCTGAGCATCTCGGAAAGAGATTTCAGCGGTCTGTTCGAAGGACCTGTTACCGGCTTTCCTCTGCGTCCGTTATCAATAAGCGCATCAACAGCCTCCTGAAGCATTCTCTTTTCGTTGCGGATAATGATTTCGGGAGCCTGCAGCTCAATAAGCCTGCGCAGACGGTTGTTTCTGTTTATAACTCTGCGGTAGAGATCGTTTAAGTCGGATGCTGCAAAGCGTCCGCCGTCGAGCTGCACCATAGGTCTTAATTCCGGCGGAATAACCGGGATTACATCGAGGATCATCCACTCGGGGCGGTTGCCCGATTTGCGGAAGGACTCGACAACATCAAGTCTCTTGATTATTCTGAGCTTCTTCTGTCCGCTCGACTGAGCAAGCTCTGTTTTAAGCTCGCTTGACAGCTTTTCAAGGTCAAGCTCCTTAAGAAGCTCCTTGATTGCCTCGGCACCGATGCCGACCTTGAAGTCGCTTCCGTATCTTTCCTTTGCATCCCTGTACTCGCGGTCGGAAATTACCTGGCACTTTACAAGGGGTGTGTCGCCCGGATCGATTACGATATACTGTGCAAAATAGAGCACCTTTTCGAGCAGCCTCGGGGAGATATCAAGCAGAAGTCCCATTCTGGACGGGATTGCTCTGAAATACCAGATGTGCGAAACTGGAGCCGCAAGCTCAATGTGACCCATTCTCTCGCGCCTTACCTTCTTGGTTGTGACCTCAACTCCGCATCTTTCGCAGATCTTGCCCTTGTATCTGACTCTCTTATATTTTCCGCAGAGGCATTCCCAGTCCTTTGTCGGTCCGAAAATCCTCTCGCAGAAAAGTCCGTCGCGCTCTGCCTTGAGCGTTCTGTAGTTAATGGTCTCCGGCTTCTTTACCTCACCGAATGACCAGCTTCTTATCATCTCAGGAGATGCAAGACCGATTTTTATTGAATCAAAAACGTTCTTTTCCATAATTTGTATCTCCTTTCAATTATTCCTCA
Source organism: uncultured Eubacteriales bacterium (assembly GCA_934447715.1). Lineage (GTDB taxonomy): Bacteria > Bacillota > Clostridia > Oscillospirales > CAG-272 > HGM12657. Next base: position 39,975 of record CAKSER010000010.1, read on the forward strand.
TCAAAATCGTTGTCGGCAAAGTCGTCATCAGCGAAATCGTCCTCGAATTCGTCTGAAAAATCATCGCCGTCCGCGCCCATATCCTCGGGCTTTTCTTCATACATCGAATCGAAGGTGTCTCCGGTCTCGACCGTCTCTCCGACATCGTCTGCCGAAATATACTTCGGTGCATCGTCAAGCTCGTCATCTCCGAGAGAGGAAAGCTCAATCTCGTTTCCTTCCTTGTCAAGCACTCTGATGTCAAGCGCAAGAGCCTGAAGCTCCTTTACAAGCACCTTGAATGCCTCAGGAACTCCCGGCGTCGGAATGTTCTGACCCTTGACAATCGCCTCGTAGGTCTTTACACGGCCGGTGACATCGTCGGATTTGACGGTAAGGATTTCCTGAAGCGTGTAGGCTGCGCCGTATGCCTCAAGAGCCCAGACCTCCATCTCTCCGAATCTCTGTCCGCCGAACTGAGCCTTTCCTCCGAGAGGCTGCTGAGTTACAAGCGAGTACGGTCCTGTGGATCTTGCGTGAATCTTATCGTCAACGAGGTGGTGAAGCTTGAGGTAGTACATGATTCCGACGGTTACCGGAGAATCAAACGGCTCTCCTGTACGGCCGTCGTAAAGAGTCATCTTTCCGGAAGCATCCATTCCGCTCTTTACAAGCAATTCTGTAATGTCCTTCTCGTTTGCTCCGTCGAATACCGGCGTCATAACCTTGTATCCGAGTCTCTTCGCAGCAATTCCGAGATGAACCTCGAGCACCTGTCCGATATTCATTCGCGACGGAACTCCGAGAGGGTTCAGCACGATATCAAGCGGTGTACCGTCTGCCATAAACGGCATATCCTCCGGCGGAAGAATTCTGGATACGACACCCTTGTTTCCGTGGCGTCCTGCCATCTTGTCTCCTACCGAGATCTTTCTCTTCTGTGCGACGTATACCTTTACAACCTTGTTTACTCCGGGAGCAAGATCGTCGGAATTGTCTCTTGAGAATATCTTGACATCGACTACAATTCCGCTTTCGCCGTGCGGCAGACGTAAGGAGGTGTCTCTTACCTCTCTTGCCTTTTCTCCGAAGATTGCTCTAAGCAGTCTTTCCTCCGCAGTAAGCTCTGTTTCTCCCTTGGGAGTTACCTTTCCTACAAGAATGTCTCCTGCCTTTACCTCGGTTCCCTTGCGGACGATACCGTCAGCCGAAAGATCCTTTAAAGCATCCTCGCCGACGTTCGGAATCTCTCTTGTGATCTCCTCCGGTCCGAGCTTTGTATCTCTTGCCTCGTGAGAATACTCTTCTATGTGAATCGACGTATATACATCGTTTCTTACAAGATTTTCATTAAGAAGAACGGCGTCCTCGTAGTTGTAGCCCTCCCAGGTCATAAATCCGATGAGAGCGTTTCTTCCGAGTGAAATTTCTCCGTTGTCTGTTGCAGGTCCGTCCGCAATAACCTCGCCCTTTTCAACCCTGTCGCCGAAATTGACAATCGGCTTCTGGTTTACGCAGGTGCCCTGGTTTGAACGCTTGAACTTGATCAGATGGTAAACATCCTTTCTTCCGTCATCCGTCTTGATGATGATTTCCTCTGCGCTGACTCTTTCAACGGTTCCTGCTTCCTTTGCGCAGACAACAACGCCGGAATCGACTGCTGCCTTGTACTCCATACCGGTTCCGACAATCGGGCTTTCCGGCTTGAGCAGCGGCACTGCCTGCTTCTGCATGTTCGATCCCATAAGTGCACGGGAGTTATCGTCGTTTTCAAGGAACGGAATCATAGCTGTAGCAACCGACACAACCATCTTCGGCGAAACGTCCATATAATCCGGAACGGTGTTGTCGACCTCGACGATCTCTGCCTTGTTTCTCGCTGCTACGCGCTTGTTTATAAATCTGTTGTTTTCATCGAGCGGCTCGTTTGCCTGAGCTACAACATAATGATCCTCAACATCAGCCGACATGTACTCGATTTCGTTTGTAACAACTCCGGTCGCCTTGTCGATCTTTCTGTAGGGCGCCTCGATAAATCCGTAGTCGTTGATCTTTGCATAGGTTGCAAGATAGGAGATAAGTCCGATGTTCGGTCCTTCAGGAGTCTCGATCGGGCACATTCTTCCGTAATGTGTGTAATGGACGTCACGAACCTCAAAGGATGCACGGTCTCTTGAAAGTCCGCCCGGTCCGAGAGCGGAAAGACGGCGCTTGTGAGTAAGCTCTGCTAAGGGGTTGTTCTGGTCCATGAACTGTGACAGCGGAGAGGATCCGAAGAACTCTCTGATCGCCGTAACAACAGGTCTGATATTTATAAGAGATTCAGGAGTCATGGTTGTTTCATTATCCTGAATGTTCATTCTTTCCTTTACGATCTTGTCCATTCTCGCAAAGCCGATGCGCATCTGGTTCTGGAGAAGCTCTCCGACAGAACGCAGCCTTCTGTTTCCGAGATGGTCGATATCGTCAACATTTCCGCAGTCATGCGACAGGCAGATGAGATAGTTGATGGAAGCAAAGATGTCGTCCTTTGTTATATGCTTGGGCGAAAGCTCGGCAATGCGGCTCTTGCACGCTTCCTTTACCGCAGCCGGATCGTTTCCTGTCTGCTCAAGGATGTCAAGGAGCACATTCATCTTTACCTTTTCGGTAATGCCGATGTCCTCGAGAGTGTATCCGAGAACATGCTCCGGACGGATTGTACCGTTCGAGAATACCTTGATTTCCTTGCCGTTTTCAAGAGAAATATAAGCCTCGTTTACTCCGGCGCTCTCGATCTTCATTGCCGTATCGTGATCAAGAAGTACTCCTGCCTCGCAGACAACCTCACCTGTAAGAGGGCTTACAACCTCTCTTGAAAGTGTCTTGCCTGTTATGCGGTTGCCGATTGCAAGCTTCTTGTCGAACTTGTAGCGTCCGACCTTCTGCAGGTCGTATCTCTTCGGATCGAAGAACAGATTGTTGATAAGAATCTGCGCGCTCTCGACCAGCGGCGGCTCGCCCGGACGGAGTTTCTTGTAGATTTCCTTAAGTGCCTCGTCGCCTGCGGATGTGCCGTTCTTTTCAGCCTCCTGATTGCAGCCGTCCTTTTCAAGTGTTGCAACAATCTTCGGATCGTCTCCGAAAACAGAGATAATATCCGAATCGCTTTCGATTCCGAGAGCTCTTATGAGGATTGAAACAGGAATCTTTCTGTTTTTATCGATTCTTACATAGAATACGTCGCTTGCGTCTGTCTCGTACTCAAGCCATGCACCTCTGTAAGGGATAACAGTCGATGTATAAATCTTCTTTCCCGACTTGTCGATGTCCGAGCCGTAGTAGATTCCGGGCGAACGGACAAGCTGAGAGACGATAACTCTTTCCGCACCGTTGATGACGAAGGTACCGTTGTCTGTCATCAGGGGGAAGTCCCCCATGAAGATTTCTCTTTCGAGAAGCTCCTCTGTGGTTTTATTGTAAAGGCGGACGGTAACGCGGAGCGGAACCGCATAGTTGACATCGCGTTCCTTGCACTCTTCAACCGGGTACTTGGGGTTGTTGTCGATAGAATAACCTACAAATTCGATCGACAGGTTTCCGGAATAATCCGTAATTGGAGAAACGTCACGGAGCACGTCCATGAGTCCTTCCTCGAGGAACCACTTGTACGACTTCTTCTGCACCTCAATAAGATTAGGCATTTCAAGCGCTTCGTTAATCTTAGAGAAGCTCATTCGTACGTTTTTGCCGAGCGTCTGGGGCTTGAGCATTTCTTAATCCTCCATTCAAAAAATAAATAATCACACCCGAAACCGTACGAAAAGCGAGCCATACAGACAGCAGATCACCGCCCCTTGCTACCCCTACGACAAGCTGGTTACCGTCGAATTATAAGCTGCAAAAAGGTCAGCCGCTTCTCCTGTACGCCCCGGTCCTCCCACACAGATATGCGAGTATGATCAAAACGTCTAAAAGCCTTGCCAGTTGTATATCAACTGCAATTTTTTATATATTAAACTTTCAAGCATTAAGGGACTTTTAATGAACAAAATCCCTGCCATAAAAAATGGCGCTTTCAAGTTGAAATTTTATCATCTTTTTCCCGATTTGTCAACAAGTTTTCAAATGTTTACAAAATTTTAACATTTATTTTTTTCAAAAAAATCTTGCATTTTAATAAGTCTTATGGTATCATTATGTACTGAAATAAGTGATTTTACCGATCGGGAGGTGAAACGAATGCCGAATATTAAGTCAGCAAAGAAGCGTGTAAAGGTTATCGAGGCTAAAACTCTTCAGAATAAGATGGCTAAATCCTCACTCAGAACAGCTCTTAAGAAGTTTGACAACGCTGTTGTTTCCGGTGATAAGGATCAGGCAAAGGCAGCTTATCTTCTTGCAGTAAAGAAGGTTGATCAGGCTGTTGCCAAGGGACTCATTCACAAGAACAACGCAGCAAGAAAGAAG
>CAKSER010000011.1 GCA_934447715.1 uncultured Eubacteriales bacterium
ATGCAGCCCGGCGATGTCCCGGTCACTTATGCCGACACCTCTCGCCTTGAAGCCGACACCGGCTTTAAGCCGAATACTCCTCTTCGTGACGGTTTGCGTAGGTTTGCTCTCTGGTACAAGGAATTTTATAAGGTTTAAAACACAATTCAAGGCAAAAAAGGCTCCAACCCTTCATTTTTGGGTCGGAGCCTTATATTTTTATTCCGCTACACGATCAAACCGAACGTTTCGATTAACCGGTTCGGGCTGCGACGCTTGGTATTTGACGCATTACATCATCGGCGCGAAGGCCTTGAACACGGCGCGGATGAAGCGGTGGAAAAGATCGGTGTTTAGATCCTTTTTATCAAGCTCCTTTGATTTTTCAAAGGTACTTACAAAATCCTTTCGAATATCCCGAATTGCTTTGCAGCGGTACATCCAGACACCGTCCTCATAGTGATGCACAAGGCTGCGGTAGTCCATATTGATCGTCCCCACCATCGCATATTTATCATCTGCAAGATAGCACTTTGCGTGAATAAAGCCCGGTGTGTACTCATAGATTTTTACACCTGCGTTCATGAGCTGCGGATAATAGCTTTTTGTCATCTGGAACACCAGCTTCTTATCCGGAATATGCGGCAGAATCAGCCGCACGTCCACACCGCGCAGCGCGGCGTTTTCAAGCGACATGCAGAGCTCATTATCGATTATCAGATACGGCGTCATGATCCACATGTACCTGTTTGCCGCGGCAAGCATATTCTGAATGACGCTTTTTCCGACCCGGCGCTCATAAAACGGATGCGGCCCGTCGCCGAACGGAATCAGATAGCCTGTCTCATTTTCCGTCTCGATTCCCGATTCATTTTTCGGCTCATTTTCCGATTTATTTCCCGGCTCTGTTTTCGGCTCGGTCTGCGGAAAGTGCATCGGAAGAATCTCCGGCATTTTAAGGCTGTTTAGCGCAAAATCCGTAAAAAACAGCCTTGTAAGCTCTCTTACCGCGTTCCCCTCAAGCCTGAGTCCCACATCCTTCCAGTGCCCGTATTTGACAATCTTATTTATATATTCATCCGCCAGATTAAATCCGCCGGTATATCCGATTTTTCCGTCGACCACAAGAATCTTGCGGTGGCTGCGGTTGTTGATCTCGCTGTCCGCATTTCCTCTTACAGGCGAAAAAATGACCGCATCGATCCCGAGCCTGCGCAGCGTAAGGCAGTAATCCCCCGGCAGAGTCGCCATGCATCCGATATCGTCATAGATCAGCTTTACATCTACCCCCTGCTTTACCTTTCTTTTAAGCACCTCAAGAACCGAATTCCAAAAAAGCCCGTCCTCGATATCAAAATATTCAAGAAAGATAAAGTGCTTAGCCGCCTCAAGGTCCTTCATCATGCTCGGGAAAACATCGTCTCCGAGCGGGAAATAGCTTTCGTTTTCGCTATAGTACATCCGCGAGCCGGAAACAGAGCAGAGCATCTGCGCCTGCGTTCCGGCGGACGGATCCCTTTTATACAGCTCGTTTGGGCTGACATCATTTGTTTTTGCCTCTGTAAGGTCATTTACCTTTGCCATCCGCTTGCGGTATCTGCGGCTCGGCCTGCGCGAATAGAACAGAAAATAGCCCATAAAGCCGCCGACCGGAATCAGAAGCACGATAAGCAGCCACGGCACCTTATAATCCGGATTGTCGTTTGAGGCGACGATCGTAATGACCACCACAACCTGTGTGACCCCTGCCGCAAAATAAAAGTAGGTAAATTTCTGACAAAGCGACACGACTATGCCGATCACCGCGAGCGTCATCAGAACCGACAGCAGAATTCCGATAATAAACCGAAGCGGAATATAGGAAAAGGATTTTTCCCTTTCACCCTTTGCCGTTTTTACCTTATATTTTATCTTCACGGTTTTTTCCTCCGCCTGCCTGCTTTATCGTCCGTTTTGTTTGTTTGTCTTTTTTATTCTGCATTTTCTGCTGTTTTTGTATATTTATCAACAAAAACATCCGTTCTGCCCCTTGCCGAAACACCGAAGGTATGATATATTATATATTATAATATACGAATGAAGAATAAGTCAAGTCGAAAATCAGTCCGGTTCGACGCCCTTCGGCACGGTTTTATGCATTGAGCTGCAGGCGCCGAGGCTGATGCCTGTTTTGGCTTTTTGCGGCTGCAAGCTTTTATACTTTTGCGGTTTTTATGATTTAAGAGGTGATATAGGTGGCTGATGCTAGGATGCCGAGCGGTTTGACAGAAGCACAGCTTGCAAAGCTGCACTGCGGAAGGGACATTCTTTTGTCGCACGGCATGCAGCTTGAAAAGCAGTTTATCCAGCACGGCAGTGTCACGGTATACGAGCATTCGCTTTCGGTAGCGCTTATGTGCGTTAGGATCGCGGACCGCCTTAAAATCCGCGTCGACAGGCCGTCTCTTGTCCGCGGCGCGCTTCTTCACGATTACTTTCTTTACGACTGGCACGTTAAGGACAAAAGCCACCGGCTGCACGGCTTTCACCATGCAAAGCGCGCAATGCTGAACGCCGACCGGGATTTCAAGCTCAATCCGACAGAGAAAAACATGATCCTTTCCCACATGTTTCCTCTGAATCTTACCGTACCAAGGCACCGCGAAAGCGTGATACTCTGTCTTTCAGACAAGCTCTGTGCGGCAAAGGAAACTCTCTGCGGCATCGGCAAGAGGTTGAAAACAAGAAAAATAAATTTAAATATAAATGCATCAAACAAACGAAAGGACGGTCACCGGCCAAATGAGCATTCTGCTTCTTGAGAAAATTGTTTTCTGGTTCATGATCTACAGCGTCGGAGGATGGGTATACGAAACGATCCTCTGCTCTGTAAGCGAAAAAAGATTTATCAACCGCGGCTTTTTAAACGGTCCCTACTGCCCGATCTACGGCTGCGGAGCGCTGCTTGACATTCTAATCCTCGGAAGGATAAGCAACGCCTCCCTGCTGTTTCTGCTCGGCGTAATTGTCACCTGCACGCTCGAATATCTCACCTCATATTTAATGGAAAAGCTGTTCCATGCCCGTTGGTGGGACTATTCAAAGAGAAGATTCAACATCAACGGAAGAGTGTGCCTGATCGGTGCTATCGTGTTCGGAGCATTTTCGGTTGTTTTGATCAAATATCTGCACCCGGCTGTCATTAAGCTGACAGACAGTCTGTCCAATACGGCTCTTACGGTTATTGTAATCGTCTTTGCTATCGGATTTATTACCGACTCTGTTATTACTCTTACCGGATTTTCCGGCTTTAACAAAAAGCTTGCGGAATTTTCGAAAATCCTTTCGGAAAAGGCAGAGGGCGCTGTCGAAAAGGTGCAGAGCTCTGCCGTATTTACAAGGCTCAGCAAAAACTATTCAGAATTTATAAGCAAGCTGAACAGCCAGCAGCGCCGAATGATTTCTGCATTCCCGAAGCTCAAATCGGTAACGCATGAAAGCATCTTAAACGAAATCAAGCACCGAATCTTCAAAAAAGAGAGGAATGAAAAGAATGAGGGTTCTGATTCTGAGCAGTGATACCGGAGAAGGCCACAACAGCGCGGCGAAGGCGACAAAGGAGGCTCTTGAAAATCGCGGCTGCGAGTGCAGCATTGTCGACACGATGAGCTTCCGCGGAAGCAGGCAGAAAAGGCTTGTTTCAAATTCCTACAACAAGCTGGTAAGAAAGGCTCCTGCGGCGTTCGGCGCGGTCTACAAGGCAGGAGATCTATACAGCTCGACCGGAATTCCGTCTCCCGTATATTTTGCAAACACCCTGTATGCAAAAACTCTTGCAGACTATGTAAGAGAAAACGGATATGACGCGGTGGTCTGCACGCACCTTTTTGCAATGGAGGCGCTTACCTATCTCAAAAAGAAAAACCAAATCGACTTTCCCTGCTTTTCGGTGCTTACCGACTATACCTGCATTCCGTTTTTAAAGGAAACAAGGCTCGACGAGTATTTTGTTCCGTCGGAGGCGGTACGAAAGGAATGCATCGAAAAGGGAATGGACGAAAAAAAGCTCTTTGCAACCGGAATCCCGGTTTCGGGGCGCTTTAAAAGGAGGATGAGCCGTGATGAGGCAAGGGATTATCTTGCAATCCCTAAAGATATCCCGGTGTTTCTTATCATGACAGGCGGTGTCGGAAGCGGAAATGCGGCGGCAATCTGCGACCGGCTGCTTGAAACCGAAAAAACCGATTTCCTTGCCTATGTCTTTGTCGGCAGAAACAACGACCTGAAGGAGGCGCTTGAAAAGCGCTATCAGGAAAAGCCGCAGATTAAGGTTGTTGCATTTACAGAAGATATCAATATCTATATGAACGCAGCGGATGTCCTTATTTCAAAGGCGGGAGGAATCACCAGCACCGAGGCTGCGGTTGCCGGAGTTCCGCTTGTACATACAATGATGATTCCCGGCTGCGAGACAAAAAATGCCGAGCTGTTTGAGGCGTGCGGAATGTCGTTTAAGGCGGACGATCCGAAAACGGCGGTTTCGCTTGCAGACGAGCTTGTAAATAACAAGGAAACGGCAGAAAGGATGCGCGAGGCGCAGCACAGAATCATAAACGAAAACGCTGCAGACGACATTGCAGAAAGAGTAATGAGCTATGGAAAATGACGTAATTCTGCTTCTTCTTTCGATCGGAGGCTTCCTTTTGGGAGGAGTTATGTTCAGCAGGCTTATCCCGATGCTTGTCTGCAAAAAGGATATAGCAGAGCTCGGAAGCGATCACAATCCGGGCGCGTCAAACGTATTTCTGACCTGCGGAATACCGCTCGGGCTTGTCTGCCTGCTTCTTGATATGCTGAAGGGCTTTCTGCCGGTGTATCTTGCAATCGAGCATGCCGATCCGAGAAGCCCGATATTCATCGCGGTTCTGATTGCGCCTGTTCTCGGACATGCAGTAGCTCCGTTCAATCATTTTAACGGCGGAAAATGCATTGCCGCGGCGTTCGGCGTGATGATTGCCCTTCTTCCGATAACAAGAATCGGGCTTCTGCTTGCAGGGCTTTATATCTTCTTTTCGGTTGTTATAAAAATCAAGCCGAACCGAAACCGCAGCATGCTCACCTTTGCGCTGTTCGGAATTATAAGCGGAATCTGGCTGCTTATAACCGGCAAGAGGACAATTTCGGCAGGCTGCGTTGTAATTTCTGCAATCGTTTTCCTGCGCCATACAAGATTCTTCAGCACGGTTAACGATGATATCGAAAAGAGCGAAAAAAGCGCTGCGGCAAAGGAAAACGCAGCATGCGCTGTCGGTGCGGCAGGTGGGGCTTCCGCATTTGATACATCGGCTCCGGGCATAACCGAGGAAGAACAGGAGACTGCCGGCTTTGACGGCGGCATGGGGCATGCCGTGTAAATCCGGGTCAGACCGAGATTCAGTCTAAGAAAAGCCGGAACAGTTATATCCGGCATATAGTGGCGAGACCGTATTAAAATGAAGAAGCCGGAAAACAAGACTGAATTCGCTTTCGGTACAAAATCAACACAGAGGAGAGCCTGTTTGCTCTCCTTTTTTAATTATTTGTTTTGCCGCATTCTATCCCTAAAATCGGATAGGCAGGTGGCGGCTTCATATCTTAGGCTGAGGATATCCTCCGCCTTTCATGCGGCCTTACATCCCGTTTTTAAAGCCGTCAAAGCCCGAATCGGTCAAAAAAAGCCTGACAAAGCATGCGGATTTTGCAGCTTTTCCCGATTTTTCGATCAAATTCGCCCTAAAATGCAGGATAATATTCCCCGAATTTCATTTTTAGGGTTGACTTGGTCACTTTAGTTTGTTATAATGTTAGTGATTTTATTAATTGCATAGTTTAGTTTTCCATACAGCTAAAACAGATCACGATTGGAGGATATGATATGGAATACAACAGAGTATATAATTTTTCGGCAGGTCCGTCGATGCTCCCTCTTGAGGTTCTCGAAAGAGCTGCCTCCGAAATGGTTTGCTACGGCGACTCCGGCATGTCGGTAATGGAAATGAGCCACCGTTCTCCGGATTACGAGGGCATTATTAAGGACGCGCAGGCGCTGCTCCGCAAGCTGATGAACATTCCGGACAACTACAAGGTGCTCTTTTTACAGGGAGGCGCATCGACACAGTTTGCTGCCGTTCCGCTCAACCTGAAAAGAAAGGGCAAGGCTGATTATGTAATTACCGGTCAGTTCTCAAAGAAGGCATACAAGGAAGCGCAGAAATATCTTGATGCAAGGCTTGTCGCCTCCTCCGAGGACAGAAACAATACATATATTCCCGAGCTCACGCGCGACAGCTTCGATCCGGACGCAGACTATGTCCATATCTGCTTCAACAACACGATCTACGGAACAAAGTGGAACTACATCCCGGACACAGGCGATATTCCGCTTGTTGCGGATATGTCCTCCTGCATCCTCTCCGAGCCGGTTGATGTCTCGAAATTCGGCGTAATCTATGCCGGTGCACAGAAGAACATGGCGCCTGCCGGTCTTACGGTCGTCATCGTTCGCGAGGATCTGCTCGGAAATGCCGACCCGTCCTGCCCCACAATGCTCGACTGGAAGATCATGGCTGACAACGACTCGATGTACAACACTCCTCCCTGCTACTGCATCTATATCGCAAAGCTGGTTTACGAGTGGCTGCTCTCGATCGGAGGTCTTGAGGCGATGAAGATCCGCAACGAAAAGAAGGCAAACCTTCTTTACAATTACCTCGACAGCCAGGACAAATACATCGCCCCGGTTCTCGACGACTACCGCTCGATGATGAATGTAACATTTATCACCGGAAACCCCGAGCTCGACAAGAAATTCGCCTCCGAGGCTGCAAAGGCAGGTCTCAAGAACCTTAAGGGTCACCGCTCTGTCGGCGGAATGAGAGCCTCGATCTACAATGCCATGCCGTATGAGGGCGTAGAAAAGCTCGTCGAATTCATGAAGAAGTTCGCAGCGGAAAATCTTTGATTTTAAAAAACCAAAAGCAATCGGCTTGTTTTAAGCCTGTTATAAGGAGTCAGATCAATGTACAGTATAAAGCTTCTGAACAAAATCGCAAAGATAGGAACCGATAATTTCGACAAGGCGAAATATGCAGTGTCGGATTCGGTCGAAAATCCGGACGCAATCATGGTTCGTTCGGAAAAGATGCATGAATACAAATTCAACCCGGAGCTTAAGGCGATCGCAAGAGCCGGCGCCGGCGTAAACAATATTCCGATTGACAGATGCTCGGATGCGGGCATTGTCGTCTTCAACACCCCGGGCGCAAACGCAAACGGCGTAAAGGAGCTCACTATTGCCGCTCTGCTGCTTTCCTCAAGAGACATTGCAGGCGGAATCGAGTGGGTAAACAGCCAGAAGGGGCAGACAGAGATCGCGGCGCTTGTCGAAAAGAACAAGTCGAAGTTCGCAGGAGTAGAGCTCAAGGGCAAGACCCTCGGAGTAATCGGTCTCGGCGCGATCGGCGGAATGGTCGCAAACGCAGCCTCGAACCTCGGAATGGAGGTTATCGGCTACGACCCGTATCTTACAATCGAGGGCGCGTGGAGCCTTTCAAGAGCTGTCCGCAAGGCGGCTTCGTATGACGAAATCTTCGAAAAGAGCGACTATATTTCGGTTCACGTCCCTGCCACAAAGGAAACAAAAGGAATGTTCTGCACCGAGTCGTTTTCAAAGATGAAGGACGGGGTCAGGATCATCAACCTTTCAAGAGCAGAGCTTGTTAACGCTTCGGATCTTCTCTCTGCCGTAAAGGGCGGAAAGGTCGCAGCATACGTTACCGATTTTGCAATCGATGAGCTTGTCGGCGTTGACAGCCGCATAATCACGATTCCGCATCTCGGCGCCTCCACAAACGAAAGCGAGGACAACTGCGCTGTTATGGCAGCAAAGGAGCTTATCGATTATCTCGAAAACGGCACGATCCGCAATTCGGTAAACTATCCGAACACCGAGCTTCCCTACAGCGACAACAACCGCGTCTGCATTCTGCACAAGAATGTTGCCGGCGTGATCTCGGAGGTATCGACCGTCTTTGCTCAGGAAAAGATCAACATCAGCCACATGATCAACCGCTCAAGAGGCGATTATGCATACACGATCATCGAGGTGTCCGGCACGGTCGGAAACGCGCCCGAAAAGATCGCAGCGCTTGCCGATGTATTAAGAGTCAACGTAATCCTGCGCTGACATTCTGCATGCATTAAGAGCATCGGAGCACCGAGAGCACCCGAAACACCAAGAGCATCGAGCACCAAAAGCTCCAAAAGCAAAAGAAATATCAAAAGATCCCCCGTCAGCCTTATGCTGACCGAGGGATCTTTGTTTTTGTTCTTTTTATCTGATATCTTAGCGATTAAAGAGCCTTTACGATATCCTCTGTATCGGATGCGATCATGAGCTCCTCGTTTGTCGGGATCAGGAACACCTTGACCTTTGAGTTCTTTGTCGAAAGCTCAACGATATCCGACTGGTGATGAGCCTTTGCATTCTTCTCCTTATCGATCTCGATTCCGAAATATTCCATATCGGTGCAGACTCTTTCGCGCAGCTCGGGGTTGTTTTCTCCCATTCCGGCGGTAAATACAATTGCATCAAGGCCGTTCATTGCTGCGGTGTAGGAGCCGATGTACTTCTTTATCTGATACGCAAGGATATTTGCGGCAAGCCATGCTCTTCTGTCGCCCTTAAGGATAGCAGCCTCGATATCGCGGCTGTCGGAGGAGATTCCGGACACGCCGAGGAATCCGCATTCCTTATTCATGTAGCTGCTCATCTGATCCGGGGTGTAGTCCTTCTTCTTCATTATATAAGGAACGATAGCCGGGTCGATAGCGCCGCATCTTGTTCCCATCTCGACACCGTCAAGGGGAGTAAAGCCCATGCTTGTATCGACGCATCTTCCGCCCTTTACCGCGGTGATCGACGATCCGTTTCCGATGTGGCAGGTGATGATCTTTGTGTCCTCAACCGGCTTATCAAGCAGCTTTGCCATCTCCTTTGAAACAAATCTGTGAGAGGTTCCGTGCGCACCGTATCTGCGGATGTTGTATTCCTGTATATCCTCGTACTTTATAGCATAGGTGTAAGCCTCCTCCGGCATGCTCTGGTGGAATGCCGTATCGAATACAAGAACCTGCGGCACGTTCGGCATAACCTTTGTGCAGCCCTCGATTCCCATCAGATGAGCCGGGGTGTGAAGCGGTGCAAAATCCACACACTTCTTGAGCTTTTCGATTACCTCGGGGGTAACAAGGCAGGACTCGAAGAAGTAAGGACCGCCGTGGACAACTCTGTGTCCGACAGCCTCAATATCGCTCATGTCACCGATTACTCCTGTTTCGGGATCGGTAAGATATTTTACAACGATCTCTGTTGCGACAGCGTGATCCGGCATCGGAATCTGCGCCTTGATCTTTTCACCATCCTCCCCCTTACGGTGTGTGATCTGGCCCTTGACTCCTCCTTCGACCGAGACTCCCTCACATATGCCCTTTGCAAGCACCTCGCTTGTATCGGTATTAAAAAGCTGATACTTAAGCGACGAGCTTCCTGCGTTTACTACAAGAACTTTCATTTTTTCCTCCGTTTATTTTCGATTTCTTATTATTCTCACTTGAATATTATACTTTTTTCAATTATACTACTATTATATAAAATTTACAAGTTTTTTTTCTTATCCTCTTCGGCAGGTAAAGGAAAACCGGCAAAAGGAGTTTATAAAGACTTATAAAGAAAGGAGACTTTCGGCAAAATGGGCACAACGGCAGTAATATGCGAATACAACCCGTTTCACAGGGGGCATGAAAAGCAGCTTGCGATGCTGAAAAAGCGCGGCGATGCGGTAATTGCGCTTATGAGCGGCAGCCTTGTCCAAAGAGGCGATGCTGCGGTCTTTCCGAAGTATTTAAGAGCCGAGGCGGCGCTTCTTTGCGGTGCTGATCTTGTGCTTGAGCTTCCGTATCCCTGGTGCTGCTCGGGTGCGGAGCAGTTTGCTTTCGGCGCCGTATCGCTGATCGGATCGCTTAATACGGCAGACACCCTCCTTTTCGGCTCGGAATCAGGAGACATCGAAGGTCTTTTAAAAACCGCGGACAGGCTGATGTCAAAGGAGTATGAAAGCGAGCTTTCAAGGCTTATAAAAACCGACAGGGGCACATCCTCTGTTATCTCCCTTAAGCAAAGGGCGTTTGAAGCGCTTTACGGCACGGGCTATCCCGAACAGCCGAACAACATTCTGGCAATCGAGTATATAAAAGCGATAAAGCAGCTTGCTTTACCGATAAAAGCCGAGACCTACAAAAGAGAGGACGACGGCTTTTCCGCAACCGAGAGCCGAAGGGCACTGCTTTTAAACGATAATGAGCAGCTATCAAGGCTGATTCCGGAAAAGGCGCTTGAGCTTTATAAAAAATACGGCGAATGCGACAGACTCGAAAGAGCCGAGGCGGCAATTCTGTTTACCCTCCGCGAAGCCGATGGAGATACCGATTTTGCCGGAGCCGGAGGAGGGCTTTTTGAGCTGATAAAAAAAGCCGCATACAGCTCGGCATCTCTTTTTGAGCTTATAAAAAAGTGCACGGGGAAAAGCCATACCGCAGCAGCCGTCAGGCGCGCAATTATTTCGGCTGTGTTAAAAACCGACAGGAAAAAGCCGAAGCAGCGCCCGAAATTTACGATAGTTCTTGCCGCAAATAATATTGGGCGCGGTCTTCTTGCAAAAATGAGAAAAAGTGCCGAAATTGAGATTTTAACAAAGCCGTCATACAAAAATCGCCTAAGCGAGCCTGCAAAAAGCCAGTTCGAGGACAATCTAAAGGCGGAACGGCTTGCCCTTCTTGCAAGGAAAAATCCCGAGCCGCCGGAAAGCCTTTTAAAAGCCGGGCCGGTTATCCTAGACTGAGGCTATCCGACAAGAATTGACAAGAACCGATAAGAGCCGGCAAGACCGGATTGCGCCGACAAAGCCAGAAAGGCGGCAGATCAATCAAAAAAGCCTCAGCCCGAAACACTTGAAATACGAAGCAAAACAGCGTATAATATAGAATATCAATGAGTTAAGCATTAATAAAGAGGATTAATCATGAAAATCAAAGATATATTAAAAAACGAAAGCCCGTCGCTGTCCTTTGAGGTGTTTCCGCCGAAGTCCGACACACTTTATGAAAGCGTAAAGGAAGCGACCGAAAAAATCGCAATGCTGAAGCCCTCGTTTATGAGCGTTACCTACGGAGCAGGGGGAGGCACAAGCCGCTACACCCTTGAAACCGCAAAAAATATAGAAACAAGCTTCGGCGTGCCGACAGTAGCGCATCTCACCTGCGTTTCCTCAACCAAGGAAACCGTAAGAAAGCAGATTAAGGAGCTTATCGACGCTAAAATCGAAAATGTTATGGCTCTGCGCGGCGACATCCCTGATGAAATGCTTAAAACCGACCGCTCCGGCTGGGACTTCTGCTACGCAACCGACCTGATCAGAGAAATCAAGGCAAGCGGAGGGGATTTTTCAATCGGCGGCGCCTGCTATCCCGAGGTGCATCCGGAAAGCCCGGATCAGAAGGAGGACATCCTGCATCTTAAGGAAAAGGCTGATGCCGGCTGCGATTTCCTTACGACCCAGATGTTTTTTGACAACAACCTGTTTTACAGCTTTATGTACAAAATCAGAGAGGCCGGAATTACAGTCCCGGTGATCGCCGGAATCATGCCGATCACAAGCGCAAATCAGGTTGAAAGAGCAGTAAAGCTCTCCGGCTCCTTTATGCCGCACAGGTTCAAGAGCCTTGTCGACCGCTTCGGCTCTGATCCGCTTGCAATGAAGCAGGCGGGAATCGCATATGCGACAGATCAGATTATCGACCTGTTTGCAAACGGAATCAACCATGTGCATGTCTACTCGATGAACAAGCCGGATGTTGCAGAAATGATTCAGGACAACCTGTCCGCAATCATCGGAAAGTGAAAAGATGACAGAAGAAGGCAAGATAACCGTAAAGGAATATAAAAAGCCGGATGTTAAACTTTCCGAGATAAGACGTTATCTCGGCTGCATCGGAGGAACGGAGACGGCAGGAAACGAAAACCGTAAAGAGCTTGACAGGCTTATTTCCGACTGTCTTAAGCTGACCGAAACGGCAGGCGGACTAAGCTACTTTACCGCCAGCCGCAGATATAGGCTCTCCTTTACAGAGGACGGGCTGCTCGATCTCGGCTTCTGCAGAACCGACAGCAAAAATCTTCAAAAGAACCTTGAAAACTGCTCTGAAATCGTCCTGTTCTGCGCAACCGTCGGCAGGCAGATCGATCTTCTGACCTCAAGATACAGGCAAGCCTCCCCGTCAAAGGCTGTCTGCCTGCAGGCAATCGGGGCGGAAAGGGTGGAATCCCTCTGCGACGCCTTCTGTAATGAGCTTAAGGACGAGGAGGAAAGGAAAGGAAGAACGACGCGCCCTCGCTTCAGCCCGGGCTACGGAGATCTGACGCTCTTGCTCCAAAAGGATATTTTTTCAGCCCTCGAGCTTAACAAAACGCTCGGCGTATTCCTAAATGACAGCCTGCTCATGCTTCCGTCAAAGACAGTGACCGCAATCGTCGGGATAAAGCCGATCGAGAAGAAGCAATAACCGTAGGCTGAGGCTATCCGGGATTGAAGAAAAAAACACGAATTAAAAAGCATTAATAAGCATAAATCACAGTATCGCCGAAACAAAACGGAGATTTATCATGACCATAAAAGAACGTCTGAAAAACGAAATTCTGATCCTCGACGGCGGAATGGGAACGCTGCTTCAGGAAAGAGGTCTTCCGACAGGAGTCCTGCCCGAAAGCTGGAACATTTCGCATCCGGAGATCATCAGGGAAATTCACAAGGCATATTTTAACGCAGGATCAAATATTGTAAACACAAACACCTTCGGTGCAAATCCGCTGAAGTTTTCCGAAAGCGAGCTTGAAAGGATTATAAGCTCCGCAATTGCCTGCGCAAAGGAAGCGGCTGCCGCATCTGATAGCACGCAGGACAAGTTCGTCTCTCTTGATATAGGACCGACCGGCAAGCTTCTTGAGCCGTACGGCGACCTTTCGTTTGACGATGCCTATAATGCATTTTTTACGGTCGCAAGGCTCGGCGAAAAATACGGTGCGGACATGGTCACAATCGAGACAATGAACGACAGCTACGAAGCAAAGGCGGCGCTTCTTGCAGTAAAGGAGGCATGCTCGCTTCCGGTAATCGTCACCTGCGCATTCGGCTCGGACGGCAAGCTGATGACCGGCGCATCGCCCGAAGCAATGGCGGCGATGCTCGAAGGGTTGGGTGCCGACGCGATAGGCGCAAACTGCTCGCTCGGCCCGTCGCAGCTTTCGGATGTAATCGACCGCTTTCTTGCATCCGCATCCGTTCCGGTAGTATTCAAGCCGAACGCCGGTCTTCCGCACACAGACGGCGAAAAGACGGTTTTCGACATTACATCCTCGGAGTTTGCTTTCGAGGTTGCATCAAAAGTCAAAAAGGGAGTAAGAATCGTCGGAGGCTGCTGCGGAACAACTCCGGAATATATAAAAAAGCTCAAAAAGGAGCTTGAAGGGATATCGCCTGTTAAAATCGAGGAAAAAACCGACACGGTTGTCTCGTCCTATACCCACGCGGTAAAGGTCGGCTCCTTTCCTATCCTGATCGGAGAAAGAATCAATCCGACAGGCAAAAAGCGCTTCAAGCAGGCGCTTCTTGAAAACGACACCGACTATATTTTAGGCGAGGGAATCGGGCAGCAGGAGCACGGAGCTCATATTCTCGATGTAAACGTCGGTCTGCCCGGAACAGACGAAAAATCCACCCTTTTGAACATAACAAGAGCTCTTCAGGCGGTAACCGATCTTCCGCTCCAGATAGACACCTCGGATCCGAGTGCAATGGAGACGGCATTAAGATATTACAACGGAAAGGCAATGATAAACTCGGTAAACGGCAAAGAGGAAAGCATGAATGCCGTCCTTCCGCTTGTAAAAAAATACGGAGGCGTTGTCGTTGCGCTGACCCTTGACGAAAGCGGAATCCCGGAAAAGGCAGAGGACAGACTGAAAATCGCAGAAAGAATCCTTAATAAGGCTGCCGAATACGGAATTAAAAAGAAGGACATCATCTTCGACACGCTCGCGATGACGGTAAGCGCCGACAAGGATGCCGCAAACACCACCCTAAGCGCGATAAGACTTATAAAGAACAAACTCGGCTGCAGAACCTCGCTCGGAGTATCGAACGTCTCGTTCGGTCTGCCGAAAAGGGATATAGTCAACAGCACCTTCTTTGCACTTGCTCTTTCAAGCGGCCTTGATGCGGCAATCATGAATCCGTATTCAAGCGAAATGATGAAGACCTACTATTCCTACCGCGCGCTTACCGGTCACGACGAAAGCTGCATGGACTATATCTCGTTTGCAGATACTGTAGCCGATCTGCCGTCCGCTTTGCCCGGAACGTCCGGCACGGCAGGAGTATCAGGTGCAGCCGGTGCGACCGGAGCGTCCGGGGCGACCGGAGCGTCCGGTGCGACCGGAGCGTCCGGGGGAGCAGGCATGCCGGGTACAAATGCAAACGAAAGCGGAG
Source organism: uncultured Eubacteriales bacterium (assembly GCA_934447715.1). GTDB lineage: Bacteria > Bacillota > Clostridia > Oscillospirales > CAG-272 > HGM12657. The sequence continues at coordinate 14,598 of CAKSER010000011.1, forward strand.
AGCTTGCAAAATCGCTTTCGTATGCGATCGAAAAGGGCTTAAAGGAAAAAGCCGCCGAGCTTTGCGCGCAGCTTTTAAAGACGACCGAGCCGCTTAAGCTTGTCGAAAACGAGATCATCCCGGCGCTTGACCGCGTCGGAAGGGCATTCGAGCAGAAAAAGCTGTATCTTCCGCAGCTTTTGATGAGCGCGGAGTCGGCAAAGGCGGCTTTTGAGCAGATAAAGCGCAAAATAAAGGAATCCGAAAAATTAAACGTCTCGGAAGGCTCCGGCGCCTCGGTCAAGCCGAAATTCGTGCTTGCAACGGTAAAGGGAGACATTCACGACATCGGAAAGAACATCGTCCGCCTGCTTCTCGAAAACTACGGCTATGACGTTATCGACCTCGGAAAGGATGTAGAGCCGGAAGCGGTTCTCGACGCGGCACTGAAAAGCGGCGCGCCGTTTGTCGGTCTTTCGGCACTGATGACGACCACCGTCCCGTCGATGGAGGAGACGATCAAGCTGATAAAGGAAAAAGCGCCCGACAGGATCGTAATTGTCGGAGGGGCGGTTTTAACAAAGGATTACGCCGATAAAATCGGCGCGGACTACTACTCCTCGGATGCAATGGAGACTGTCAGAATCTGCGAAAGGCTTCTTAAAAGCGGAGAGGTTAAAAATTCATAAAGCAAAGCAGCTTAATCGGTGCTTTATGTCGTTTTTTCCATTATCTTTGCAATTACAAATTCGTTTTAAAATGCTATACTGGTTTATATCATATCATCACCGGAGCATTTTAAATGGAAGCAATACTTATAAAAAACGACAGAATGAAAATTTCGCTTTCTAAAAGCGAAATGGCAAAATACGGCCTTGACTGCGAAAGCCGCTCTCTTTCGGATTCGGGAAGGGCGATCAGAAAAATCCTTGACGACGCAAAAGCAAAAACCGGATTTGATATATCAAACGGCAGGCTCCTTGTCGAGCTTTTCGGATCGTCAAAAAGCGGCTGCGAGCTGTTTGTTTCAAAAAAGAGCAGCCGGTATTTTAAAAGAACAGCCAAAAGAACAGAAAAAAGAGCATTCAAAATTGCAGACAAGGCATCCGAAAAGCAGCCCGAAAAAGAAGAGGCGCTTGCCCTCGTCTTTTCGACACTAAGCGGCATGCTTTGCGCATGCGCGGCTCTTTTGCCCTGCAGGGCAAAAGAAAAGCCATGCTCCGCGTTTGTATTTGAGGAGGACAGCTGCTATATTCTTCTTGCCGAAAGGGGCATGGCAGAAGCACTTTCGGATTATTCAAAAAAAGCCGTTGCCTGCGACAGGCTTCTTCTTTCGTTTATAAAGGAGCACGGCAGGAAAATCAGCGGAAACGCCGAAAGAGATCTTGCGCCGCTCGGCTGACTTTGACAGAGAACGGTCCCGGGCTGAGGATATCCTCAGCCTGACAAACTAATATAAAGGAACAGAAAATGGAAACAGAAAAGAAAAGCAATTTAAGCTGGGAAGAGCTTGAAAAGGAATGCAATGCCTGCAAAAAATGTCCGCTCGGACAGACAAGAACGAATCTTGTGTTCGGAACCGGAAACAAAAATGCAGAGCTTATGTTTGTAGGCGAGGCGCCGGGAGAAAACGAGGATCTTTCGGGCATTCCCTTTGTCGGAAGAGCCGGAAAGCTGTTTGACAAGTATCTTGAGGCTGTCGGAATCGAAAGAGACAGCGTATACATATGCAACATATTAAAATGCCGTCCCCCGAAGAACCGCGACCCGAAGCCGGAGGAGGAGGATCTGTGCATAGGATATCTGCGCGATCAGGTCAGGCTTGTAAAGCCGAAAATGATCGTCTGCCTCGGCAGGATCTCGGCAATGCGGCTCATCAGGCCGGATTTCAGAATCACGTCGGAGCACGGAATCTGGTATAAAAAGGGCGATTTTGATATCTGCGCGGTCTTTCACCCGTCGCTGCTTCTGCGCGATCCGAGGAAAAAGGAAGACATGCTCACCGACATGAAGGCGATCAAGGCAAGGCTTGATGCAATAAAAAGTCAGGAAGCGTGACGCCTTGAGTATCAATGTATCATCTGTAAGCGGCACGACTGTCATGATGCTTTTTATCATCCTGATCGGCTATGCTGCAAGAAAGCTTAAATTCATGGACGCGCAGTTCACAAAAAAACTGTCGGATGTCACCCTCTGTGTCTGCCAGCCGTTCATGATCATCTCTGCAATAATCAATATCGAATATTCCGGAAAAAAGCTTAAGGACGGGCTTATCGTCCTTCTTATCTGCGCCATCGTCCATGCACTGTCGGCGGTATTTGCGTTTCTTCTTACCTGCCGGATCAAAAAGGTGCCGACAAGACGGATCTGCGAATTTGCAATGATCTTCGGAAACTGCGGATTTTTCGGATTTCCGGTCTACAAGGCGGTTTTCGGCGACATCGGAACCTTCTACGGCTCCTTTTATGTCATCGGATTCAACATCATCGCCTGGTCATACGGCATTTTTATCATGATGAAGGGCAATCCGGATGCAAAGGTCAGTGCAAAGAGCATTTTTTTGAACTTCGGAACAGTCTCGTCGGTCATCGGAATTCTGCTATTTGTTCTTCAGATCCGCTTCCCGGAGCCGATTCTTTCTGCATTTGACCGTATCGGAGGGCTGTGCACACCGCTTTCGCTGATGATTGTAGGCAGTCTGCTTTCGACAATTCCTCTAAAGAAGCTGTTTACCGACATCGGTGTATATTTTGTTTCGGGAATCAAGCTGATTGTCATTCCGTTTATTGTTTCGCTGCTTTTACTTTTATTAAGGCCGCTCGGGATATCGGATGACCTTATCATTTTCGGTTCTGTTGCCTCAGCGATGCCTGTTGCGTCGCTTACGGCGATGTTTGGAACGAAATACAATCTCGAGCCGGATTTTGCAGCCCACTGTGCCTGCTTTGCGACAGTTCTGTCGGCTGCAACGATACCGCTTGTATCGTGGTTTATCCTCGCAATACGCTAACCCCAAGTATAAAGTTCTTTTGGTTCTTTTCTCCGAAAGAAAAGAACAGGGGCTTTCGAAGAAAGCCAAAAAAACTCCAAACAACCTTTCGAGCGCATTCAAAGAATGCGCAATGAAAGGCGTACAGCATAAAACCCCAGCCGAAAGGTAAAGTTCTTTTGCTTCTTTTCTCCGAAAGAAAAGAAGGCGAAAGAAAGGAAGAAAGGGCTTTCAAGGAAAGCCCCAAAAAAGCCAAACAACCTTTCGAGTGTATTCGAAGAATACGCAATGAAAGGCGCACTAAGCGAAATTCCAACCAAAAGGTAAAGTTCTTTCGCTTCCTTTCTCCGAAAGAAAGGAAGGAAAATCCCAAAACGTCAAAAACGCGCACCGGCAGGTGCGCGTTTACTATTAATTCAGGGCAACTTCGATCTACACCGTCTCCCTGAACCCCTTTCCGATTATATCGCTTGTATTATTGATAATTACAAACGCTCCCGGGTCGGCTTCCTTTATATAGTCTCGTAAAAGCCTTGCCTGCGGTCTGCGCAGAACGGTCATGATTATCGTCTTGTCGTCGTTTGAGAACACGCCCTCGCAGTGCTTTGCAAGCGTCGCTCCCTTATGCAGCACGTTCTTGATATATCCGCTTATCGGATCCGGGTTTTCGGTGATGATCGTAAAATATTTTGAGGTGTTCATTCCCTCGATTACGATATTTACAAGCAGGCACTTACTTACAAGTCCGAGCACGCAGTAAAGCCATGTTGCAACATCGAATACGAACACCGATGCAAGCACGATCAGCATATCGGCGATCAGCAGCGCAAACGATATGTTTCCCACCTTGGCATACTTCTTTATCAGCGCCGCCACGACATCGGTTCCTCCGGTGCTCGCTCCGTTATTGAACAGAATTGCGCTTCCGAACGCAGGCAGAAATATTGCAAAAATCAGCTCGAGCAGCTTATCCCCGGTAAACGGCGCGCTCATCGGACAGATATATTCCATCCCGTAGGTAAACGCCGACAAAAGCAGGCTGCTGTAAACCGTTTTGATGCAGAAATCCCTGCCGATGAAAATAAATCCGACAACAAGCAGCGCCACGTTGATTATCAGCATAGTAAGTCCCGGTGTGAGCTTATCAAACAGCGCGGCAAGCAGAATCGAAATTCCGCTGACGCCTCCGGTCGAAAAGTTATTCGGAAATTTAAAAAAGTACACTCCCATCCCCACAAGCAGCGTTCCCACCGTCACGGTAAGGTACTCCTTCAACGTCTTTTTTACTTTATCCTTCATCTCTTCCCTCCGGCATCAGGCATTTATCAGCGTAATTATAATACAAAATCCTCTCCTTGTCCACCCCCTTCTTTTCTTTCGTCTTCTTTTCTTTCGGAGAAAAGAAGCAAAAGAACTTTACCTTTTTGGCTTGGGTTTTGTGCTGTGCGCCTTTCATTGCGCTCTTCTTTTCTTTCGTCTTCTTTTCTTTCGCAGAAAAGAAGCAAAAGAACTTTACCTTTCGGTTTGGGGTTTGTACTGTGCGCCTTTCATTGCGTATTCTTCGAATACGCTCGAAAGGTTGTTTGGGTTTTTTGGGGCTTTCTTTGAAAGCCCTTTGTTCTTTTCTTTCGGAGAAAAGAACCAAAAGAACTTTATACTGGGATTTTATTTTAAAAATCCGCAATTAACCTTGACAGCGGAAATTAAGATATATATAATCAATCTTAGCTTAAACAAGCATATCAGAGGTGCAGTATGAGTACAGATATCCTTTTTTACTCTGCCTGTAAAAACGGCCGCCCGATTCGGCTGTCCGAAAAGACAAGGCATCTTGCATACGAGGCATTAAACGGCAAATACGGCGACGAGGCAATGAAAAATTATTGCCTTTTTAAAGAGTACCCCGGCTTTAACAGCCTTCATCACTGCGAAAAGGAATCGGTTTATATAAGAGAAATCGCAAAAAACGCCCCGATCCGTATTATCGAAGATGAGCGGCTCTGCGGATCGGCAACACTCGGCGCGGCTCTTTGCGGTCGGATTCCGTGTCTTGCCGGTAAAGACAAAAACGCCGAAATATACGGCGCAAATCATCTGACCGTCAACTTTTTGAGGGCGGTCGACGAGGGTCTTGACAGCTATGAAGAAAGAATTGATGAAAAGCTGAAGGATCCGACCTTAAGCGAAAGCAAAATGCGCACGGTCTGCGCGTTCAAATCGATCATGCTCTCCCTTCGCATCTGGCACAGCCGCTACCTTGAGGCAGCAAAGCTATCAAAGCCCGAGGTATATGCTTCTCTTACCCGTGTTCCGTTCAAAAAGCCGGAAACCTTCTTCGACGCAGTCCAGTCGCTCTGGTTCATCTTCGCATTCCTTCGCCTATGCGGAAACTGGCCCGGAATCGGAAGAATCGATCAGCTTCTCGGCAAATACTACGAAGCGGACATAAAAAGCGGAAGGCTGACAAGAGATGAGGCAAGGGAAATTCTTGCGCACCTGTTCATCAAGGGCTGCGAATGGATCAGATCGGAAACCCCACGGCTCACCGGCGATGCGCAGTTCTATCAGAATCTTGTTCTCGGCGGTGTCGACGAAAACGGAAACGAGCTTACAAACGAGGTCACCTATCTGATTCTCGAAATTGTCGAGGAGCTTCCGATCGGCGATTTCCCGATAACCGTCCGTCTGAACAAAAACTCGCCCGACAGGCTTCTTACAAAGGTCGCCGAGGTACAGCGCCACGGCGGCGGCATAGTTGCGGTTTACAATGAGGATCTGATTATCGAATCTCTCTTAGACGAGGGCTACAGTCTTCCCGAGGCGAGAAGCTTTGCAAACGACGGCTGTTGGGAGGTACAGGTTCCCGGAAAAACCAGCTTCCAGTACTACCCGTTTGATGCACTGGACATCCTTCTTTCCAAAACGCTGAAGCTGAACGAAAGCAAGCCTGCCCATTTTGACGATTTTAATTCTCTTTACTTAGCATTTCACTCGGATCTGAAAGCGGAATTGAAAAAAATCTTCAACCGATACAGATCATGGCTGTTTGCCGAGCCGGAAAACGAGAACAATCCGGTTTTCAGCGACAAAATATTTACAAGCTCCTGCGTTTCGATCTTCGAGGACGACTGCATCGACCGCGCTCTTGACTACAACGAGGGCGGCACGGTATATACCGTCCGCTCCCCTCACATAGGCGGCGCTCCGGATGTCGGAAACAGCCTTTTTGCAATCGACCGCCTCTGCTTTACCGACCGCATTATCACATTCGACGCCCTGATGCAGGCTCTTAAGGACAACTGGAAGGGGCATGACGATCTTCTTCTTTACGTCAAAAACAAGCTCACCTATTACGGAAACGATGACGACCTTTCCGACTCCTACACCGTCCGCGTTCTTGACGATTTTGCGGAAATTGTCCACAGTCTGAGCGACAAGCGGTTCATCTTTATTCCCGGCGTCAGCACCTTCGGAAGGCAGGTTGACTGGAAGGACAAAAGGTCTGCCTCCCCCGAGGGCTCAAAAAGAGGCGACATTCTTTCGTCAAACGCCTCTCCGACCCCGGGAACGAACCTTTCCGGCGCAACCGCGGTTATCAAATCCTACTGCAAGGCAAATTTAAAAAGGCAGACAAACGGCGCAGCGCTTGATATCAAGCTTTTCCCGACGACGGTGGAAGGCAGCGACGGGCTTGAGGGAATGAAAAGCCTGCTTATCGGATTTTTAAATCTCGGCGGCTATTTCATGCAGACCGATGTTGTTGATGTAAACATTCTTCGTCTGGCACAGAAAAATCCGGAGGATTTCAAGACCCTCTCTGTCCGCGTCTCCGGCTGGAATGCCAGATTCATTACCCTAAGCGACGACTGGCAGCGCATGATCATCTCTTCCTTCCTCTCCTAACCCCCTTCCTTTCTTTCGCCTTCTTTTCTTTCGCAGAAAAGAAGCAAAAGAACTTTACCTTTCGGTTGGGATTTCGCTTAGTGCGCCTTTCATTGCGCCCTTCTTTTCTTTCGGAGAAAAGAAGCAAAAGAACTTTACCTTTTGGCTGGGGGTTTGTGTTGTGCGCCTTTCATTGCGTATTCTTCGAATACGCTCGAAAGGTTGTTTGGGTTTTTTGGGGCTTTCTTTGAAAGCCCTTTCTTCCTTTCTTTCGCCTTCTTTTCTTTCGGAGAAAAGAACCAAAAGAACTTTACCTTTCGGCTGGGGTTTTATGCTGTACGCCTTTCATTGCGCATTCTTTGAATGCGCTCGAAAGGTTGTTTGGAGTTTTTTTGGCTTTCTTCGAAAGCCTCTGTTCTTTTCTTTCGGAGAAAAGAACCAAAAGAACTTTATACTGGGGTTGGGTATTTTTTTATAAAAAAAGGACTTGATTATCAAGTCCTTTTTTTGTTTATTGTTTGTCGTTCGGCTTTTTTACCCTGACCACCGAAACCGAAATATCGTCCTTTCTTCCGCTCCTCTTTACCGCAGCATCAAGAATAAGCTCTGCCAGCTTTTTAAGATCACTTGGAAGCTCATCCGAAACAAGCAGCTCTGCAAGCCAGATGCTGTCCTCAAACCCCTGCGCCGCTCCGTCGCTGATCATTACGACGATATCTCCGTCCTCCATCAAAAAATTTATCTCCTCTGCGTTGATCTCTCTTGTTATCCCGATCGGCAAGCTGCTCGACGCGATCCGAAACAGCTTTCCGCCTCGCAGAATATAGGAAGGCGCAGCACCGCTTTTGACAAATCCGGCATTGCCGTTAAAAAGATCAATTTCGAGCAGATCGACCGTCGAAAAGCATTCGAGATTCTTATTTCTTATAAAGTTATTGAGCATCTGCAGCACGACCGACTTTCTGTTCCCGGCGCCGAGCATCTTTGCAAGAAAGATTCCGGTGATCCGCGATGTCAGTGCCGCCTCCGCGCCGCTTCCCATGCCGTCGCAGATCAGCGAATAGAAATAGCCCTCTCGCGACTCAAAGGATGCCGAGCTGTCTCCGCTGATCCTCTCTCCCTTTTTACAGGTCGAGGCTCTTTCGCAGTCGGCTTCAAAGAGCTTTTTCGTCTGCATCGACACGGTGACCGTCCCGAGCTCGGAATCGACATTAAACTGCGGCTCGCAAAGCTCAAGGTCAAGCGCTTTACTCATTTTATTTTTCAGCTCGGACGAGGAAACGCGGATAGCCGACGAATCGATTCCTCCGCAGATTATCTGCTTTTTCCGGCTTCCGAACACAATCAGATTGCCGACGCGGAAATTCATATCCTTTGCGGCTGCCCGTGCCGCGCGGCTCAGCTTCTCATCAACCTCGAATTCCGCATTACTTTCGGCGCTTGCGTCCTTAAGCAGCCTTGCCATATCCTCATAGTCAAGCGCGAACACCTCTGTCCGGTTCTGCCTTGCGGAATTTTCGAGCATTCTTGCATATTCCGAGTTGATTTCGGAAATTATCCTGAGGCTGTGCGGACAGCGCGAGCGAAAATATTCCGGAATCGATTTAACCTCGGCTTCTCCGCTTTCGGCGATCCGTCTTGCAAGCTTAGTTATCGCATCCGAGCTTGAAACATGCTCCTTATCCCAGCAGAGCGAGTTCAATGCGCAGTCAGAGCAATGCACCTTATATTTTTTCTCGCAAAGCAGTCTGACATCAAATATGCCGGGGCGGCGGAGCCTGTCCGACAGGGTATAGAACACCTCCGAAAGGCTCGAAAGCGAATCGGAGATTGCATTGAGCTTTTCCTGCTCCGCCCTTATCCGCTTTTCCCCGATTGCCGCCTCTCCGAACGCCCGTCCTTTTGCCTCCTCTGTAAGAGGGGAAACCCTTTCGAGATTCAGAAGGTTCGGAATGAGCCTGTACTGTGCAAGCGGAGCGAATATTCCGCAGCCGAGCAGCACTCCGGGCGCAAACGAGGTAAACGCGCCGATTCCGGAGGCAAACGCTCCGTAGACGACCGCGAAAGCCGCGCCGCTGACCGATGCAAATACCGCTCCTCTTGAAAACAGAATTCCGCCGATAAGTCCGCAAAGCGCAATTCCGGGCGCATAGACCGATGAATATGCAAGGCCGCACAAAAGCCCTGCGACAGCTCCGCGGAATGCCCCTCCGCTTTTTGAAATATAAAGGGTTATCACCGTAACCGCGGCGGCGCAGACCGAGATTCCCATCAGCCTTACGTCAAGGAGCGCGCGGCAGACAGTAAACAGAAAAAGCACGACTGCTGCCTCATAGTGAAGCGTAAATCTGTTCTTTTTGTCGGTAATTCCGGAAAAGAGCCAGGTTCCAAACGGGATTGAGACGGTGAAGATCAGCGCATCAAGCAGAGAGCTTAATGTAAACGCCTCCCCGATCGTGTTGATCGCACCCGATAAAAATCCGGCAAGCGCGCCGGAAAATACCCGGAGCCCAAGCGCCTCGGAAAACACCCTCTGCCCCAGATATCTGCTGATAAGAAGCCGCATGACAAGCGCAACCGATGCGGTGGCAATGCAGAGCACCGGAGCCGGAGCAAAAAAGGATGCAATTACCGCGCCGCTGTAGGCAAACGGAACAAGCGTATCAAGCGAGCACATGAACGCAACCCCGATGGGCCTTGTATTGCCGAGCTCTGCAAGCGAGAAGACAAAGGTTAAAAGCAGGATGCCGATCCCGAAAGCAAGCCTTTTTGTCTGAGCCCTTTTTTCCTCCGGAGAGGAAAGGAGCGCGTCCTTAATGCTGCTTCCCTTGTCTGTACCGTTGTCTGCGCCGCGAGCATCACCGCCCGCAAAGCCGAGCTTCCGGATGCCTTCAAGAAAGCGCTGTATACCGCTCATTCTGCCGCCGGGAGCAGAATTTACGGAGTCAGCTCCGCCGACAGATTTATCGGGTGCACTATCACCCATATAGTTGGCTCCGACCCGGCCGGCGACGGCAGATTGATCGGCAGCGCTCCCAACACCATAGTCGGATCCGGCACGACCGCCAGATCGACTGGATGCACTATCGCCCATATAGTCGGCACCGACCCGGTCGGCGACTCCGGCTCGGCCGGTGGGCTTAAAATATCTGCCGAGATAGGCTGCCAGCTTGCTTTCGAAAACATCCTTTATCTTTTTTCTGTCCATTTCCTCTTCCCCTCGAATGCATTTTTGATAATCCGATTCTACCACTTTATTCAAAAGAGGTCTGTCGATATGACAGACGGGAAAAATGAGACATTCTTGTCATGCTTGACGGGTGTTTTCGGCTTTTATTATTTCCCTGCCGTTTTCTTTCCTTTACAATCGGGAATTGATGTGTTTTTTCCTTTCGTGGAGGAAGATTTTTTGCCATTCTTCAGCCTTGACCGCGGCTTTTTGCATGTTAATAATCCCTTAAAAACTAATTAACAAATCACTGTAGAAGTTAAAAAATATATCGGCTATAATTGTTAGGCTTCGAACAATTTTTATTTGTTTTCGAACATTTTTGATTATAACTGAAAGGAGATTCCGATGAGCGAGGAAGAGCTGGAAAACAGAATTCAGGTCGGCAGAGAGATCAACATTCTTTCCGGCAAAATCAAAAGAAGTATTGATAAATCCTTTTCGGGAACAGAGCTTACCGGCGTGCAGTCAAAGGTCATGCATTTTATCTACTGCAAGTCGGAAACAGGCGATGTGTTCCAGAAGGATATTTCCGAGCGGTTTTCGCTTCGCAGATCGACTGCGACCGAGATTCTCGGAATGATCGAAAAAGCCGGAATGATTAAAAGGGTCGGCGTCGAATATGACGCAAGGCTGAAAAAAATCGTCCTTACCGACAAGGCTATGGAGCTGAAGCAGAAGCTCTGCGAGAATATTGCAGAAACCGAGATCAGACTCACCTCCGGAATTTCCCAAAAGGAGCTTGACAGTTTCCTTTCGACAATCGGCAAAATGATCGGCAATCTTGACGATTGATTCCGGTTTTAAAGCAGACGGCAGCACGGTTTTCAACATCAAAGCAACTAACAGGATAAAAAAGGAGGAAAAAAACGTATAATGATAAAGCTTCTTTCAAAAAGTATCAGAGAGTATAAAAAAGACTCGATCCTGACTCCGATACTGATTACCGGAGAGGTTATAATGGAATGTCTCATTCCTTATATAATCGCGCAGCTCGTAAATGCGATCAAAGCCGGCTGCGGACTTCCGACGATCTTTAAATACGGAGGAATTCTTATTGTAATGGCGATTATTTCGCTCGGCTTCGGCGCTGCGGCGGGTGCGACCTGCGCTACGGCATCGAGCGGCTTCGGAAAGAACCTCCGCAAGGATATGTTCTATAAAATACAGACCTTTTCGTTTGAGAATATCGACAAATTCTCGACCTCGTCGCTTGTCACAAGAATGACAACCGATATAATGAACGTGCAGAACGCCTATATGATGATAATCCGCACTGCGATCAGATGTCCGCTTATGCTGATCTTCTCGTTTGTAATGGCGTTCAAGATGGGCGGAAAGCTTGCATTTCTCTTCGCTGTGCTGATCCCGTTCCTTGCGCTTGCAATCTCGATCATCGCAGTCAAGGCAATGCCGCTTTTTAAGAGCGTGTTCAGAAAATACGATACCCTAAACGAATCGATTCAGGAAAACGTGCACGGAATGAGAGTTGTAAAATCCTTTGTGCGCGAGGATTATGAAAAGCAGAAGTTCGGAAAGGCAGCAGAGGATGTCTGCCGCGACTTTACAAGAGTAGAAAAGATCCTTGCCTGGAACATGCCGGCAATGCAGCTTTGCATGTACACAAACATGGTATTCATTCTCTTCTTCGGCTCAAAGCTGATTGTCACCTCAAGAGGACTTGATTTCGACGTCGGTCAGCTTTCGACACTTGTAACCTACGGTGCACAGATTTTAATGAGCCTGATGATGCTCTCGATGGTATTCATCATGGTCATCCTGTCTGCCGAATCCGCAAGGAGAATTGCAGAGGTATTAAGAGAGGAATCCACCCTTCACAATCCCGAAAGCCCGGTTTTTGAGGTTAAGGACGGCTCGGTCGATTTTGACGGCGTTTCCTTTAAATACTCCGAAAAGGCAGAGAAAATGTCGCTTTCGGATGTCGACCTCCATATAAAATCCGGAGAGACGGTCGGAATCATCGGCGGAACCGGCTCATCAAAGTCGACACTTGTCCAGCTTATCGCAAGAATATATGATACAACCAAGGGGCAAATCAAGGTCGGAGGTGTAGATGTAAGGGACTACGATCTTGACACCCTCAGAAACCAGGTTGCGATGGTGCTTCAGAAGAATATCCTCTTTTCCGGCACAATAAAAGAAAACCTCCGCTGGGGAAATGCAGATGCAACAGATGACGAGCTTAAAGAGGCCTGCAAGCTTGCCCAGGCGGATGAGTTTATTTCATCCTTCCCTAAAGGATATGATACATATATCGAGCAGGGAGGAACAAACGTATCCGGCGGTCAGAAGCAGAGGCTCTGTATCGCAAGAGCGCTGCTCAAAAAGCCGAAGATCCTCATCCTTGACGATTCCACAAGTGCAGTCGATACCAAGACCGATGCGCTTATAAGAAAGGCATTCGAAAGCTATATTCCGGACACGACAAAGATCATCATTGCACAGAGAATCTCGTCGGTTCAGGATGCCGACAGGATTATTGTCATGAATAACGGCAGAATAGATCAGATCGGAACGCATGATGAGCTTCTTAAAACAAATGAAATCTACCGCGAGGTATACACATCCCAGATGAAAGGAGGAGACACCGAAAATGACTGATAATCAGAAAAAAGAGCCGGAAATGCACAAAAAGCCGGACGAAAAAATGAATGCAGGCGCAAGCGAAGGTATGAATGAAAATGCAAGCGAAGGCATGAAGGGCGGCAAGGGCCCCGGTCCGGGACCGCGCAGAAAGGCAAAAAAGGGAACATTAAGCAGACTGATAAAAACCCTGTTCGGCTTTTACCCGGTGCTCCTGCCCTTTACTCTCGGATGCATAATCTTTAACGCAATAGTAAGCTCGATCCCGACGCTTTTCATGCAGAATATCATTGCAACACTCGAAAGCGTTCAGGCAAAATGGAAGAACGGAATTTATCCGCAGTGGTCGGAGGTATCCGGCGACATCTTTAAGATCGTCATCGTTTTGGTCATGCTCTATGCGGTTTCGCTTATAAGCAACTTCGTATTTAACCGGCTTATGGCAACGATTACACAGGGCTCGCTGATGAAGTTCAGAAAGATGATGTTCAACGGCATGCAGGATCTGCCGATCAAATATTTCGACACGCACAACCACGGCGATATAATGAGCTTCTACACAAACGACACCGACACAATGCGCCAGCTCATCTCACAGAGCCTTCCGCAACTGCTCTCCTCGTCGATTATAGTTCTTACCAACATCATTATCATGCTGTACTTCAGCGTCAATATGACTCTCGTCATCGTCTGCGGAATCTTTATCATGACCTTTGTCACAAAGAAGATCGGCGGAAAGTCCGCGAAGTTCTTTATAAAGCAGCAGAAGTCGATCGGTAAAACCGAGGGCTATATCGAGGAAATGATGAACGGTCAGAAGGTCGTCAAGGTCTTCTGCCACGAGGAGGAAAACAAAAAGCAGTTCGATAGGATCAACGACGAGCTGTTTAACGACGCAAGATCCGCAAACAAGTTCGCGAATATCCTGATGCCGATTTTGGGCAACATCGGAAACGTCATGTATGTCGTTGTCGCAATCGTGGGAGGAATATTCATCGCACTTAATGTTCCGAATATCAGCCTTTCCGGTATGGCGTTCGGAATCAGCATTACCGTTCCGTTCCTCAACCTGACAAAGCAGTTTTCCGGCAACGTCGGACAGATTTCGCAGCAGGTTAACTCGATCGTTATGGGTCTTGCAGGAGCCGAGAGAGTCTTTGAGCTCATCGACGAAAAGCCGGAAACCGATAACGGATATGTCATGCTCGTAAATGCAAAGGCGGACGAAAACGGCAACATCACCGAATGCAGTGAAAGAACCGGAATGTGGGCGTGGAAGCATCCGCACAGCGCCGACGGCTCGGTTACATATACCAGGCTTGCAGGCGATGTCGTAATGTCGGATGTCGACTTCGGTTATACCGAGGACAAGATCGTTCTTCATAACATTTCGCTTTATGCACAGCCGGGACAGAAGGTCGCGTTTGTCGGCGCAACCGGTGCCGGAAAGACGACAATAACAAACCTGATCAACCGCTTCTACGATATCGCGGACGGAAAGATCAGATACGACGGCATCAATATAAACAAGATTAAAAAAGCGGATCTGCGAAGATCCCTCGGTATCGTGCTGCAGGATGTAAACCTCTTTACCGGCACGGTAATGGATAACATCCGCTACGGAAAGCTTGACGCAACCGATGACGAGTGTATTGCCGCAGCAGAGCTTGCCGGAGCGCATGATTTTATCACCCGTCTTCCGGAGGGCTACAACACGATGCTGACCGGAAACGGCGCAAACCTTTCGCAGGGACAAAGGCAGCTGATCTCGATTGCAAGAGCCGCAGTTGCGGATCCCCCGGTTATGATTCTTGATGAGGCGACCTCCTCGATCGATACCCGTACAGAGGCTATCGTCCAGAGAGGAATGGACGCGCTTATGAAGGGCAGAACGGTATTTGTAATCGCGCACCGCCTTTCCACCGTTCAGAACTCGGATGTAATCATGGTTCTGGATCACGGAAGAATCATCGAGCGCGGAAGCCACGAGGAGCTGATTGCAAAGAAGGGCAACTACTATCAGCTCTACACCGGCGCATTCGAGCTGGAATAATTATCTCGGAAAATCAGATTAAGGCTCATAGGATTTGAAAAGAGCCAATATCAAAAAAATCCGCATAATAACAGACCGGTTAAAGCCGGTCTGTTTTTTTAAAAGCAAAGCCGAAAGCAGAACCGAAAGCCGCGCCGAAGAATAAGCCGCCCTGCACCACCCTCCCACCGATCCGACCGAAAGGAACAGGTTTCGACATTCTTTAGTCAATTTTACACAATTATTTTGTATTTTTTTAGCAATAAATGTAATTGCATTTATTTTCCAAATATGTTAATATATAAGCGTAGACTGAAGGAGCAAGGAAAGGAGGAAAAAATGACAGGCCTGAAAAAGGATGAAGGTGCAGAAAATGCATATGAAAGCCCGATTATAAAGGTTATGTCAAAGGAGGATGCCGCCGGCGGCTCGTACGGCAAACCATACGGCACCTGCTACTCGGGGAACACACCGGGAGGGTGCAGATCGTCGCACGAGTGCATAAATCACGGAATCGGATCAGCCTGCCACTCC
Source organism: uncultured Eubacteriales bacterium (assembly GCA_934447715.1). Taxonomy (GTDB): domain Bacteria; phylum Bacillota; class Clostridia; order Oscillospirales; family CAG-272; genus HGM12657. Next base: position 29,847 of record CAKSER010000011.1, read on the forward strand.
TTACACACCTATAATTGGCAGGAATCCGGGGATGAATCCGTAAAGCAGGACGCGGATCGGTAAAAACTAAAAAAATATAAAAGAAACAAAAAACAAAACTCAAAAAACATACCACAATACACCTTAAAACTGCGAGGCATGGCCGAATGGTCATGCCTTGTGGTGATTCAATAATATTATTTGAGGAAAAAAGCATGTTCAGAATAAATCCGGATTTTATAATCGAGCAGTTAAGCGACGGGAATGCGATCTGCTATAACGAAAAAACCGAAATTACTGTTGTAATGAACAAAACCTCACTGAATATTTTAAAATTCCTTGAAGGAAGCAATGAGGAAGAGGCAAAAAAACAATTTATTAAGCATTACCGCAGTCCGGCAAAAAAAGAAGAAGAGGCTGAAAAGGATTTTATTTTAAGACTGGAAGACGATTTTAAAAAAACTCTGAAGCTGCTTTTAAATTCAAAATTGCTAACAGAGCAGAGGACATTAAAATGAATATTGCTTTTAAATCCGTGTATATCGAAATTACCGACAGGTGCAATCTTCATTGCCCGTATTGCTTTAATAATTCAAAGGCAAGCAACACAAACGATATGAGCCTTGAGCTTTTTGAAAAAATAACAGACGAGTGCCATGAGCTTGGAATAAAGGAAATTACACTGAGCGGCGGAGAGCCTCTTATAAGCAAAAATTTTTCTGATATTATAAAATCGCTTAAACAAAAGGATTTTGATATCAAGATAATTACAAACGGCACTCTTTTTGATAAGGAAAAATATAAGCTTTTAAAGAATCTCGGCTGTTCTTTTCAGTTAACTTTTGATTCTCCGAATTCAGAGTCTCATGATAAGACAAGAGGACATGGAAGTTATCAGAAAAACATCGATCTTATAAAACGCTTTATAGAGGACAAAATCAGATTTACAGTAAGATTCAATATAAAGGATGATATTTATTTTAAACCGGAAGAGGTCGTTTGTCTTGTAAAGGAGCTGTCGGTTACCGAGTTTTATTTTTCATACATAAAGCCGATCGGCAGAGGAAAAAATGAGCATACGGCATCCGACTCCCGGATTCTTGAGATTATTAATTATATAAAGGAAAATGATCTGGAAAAGGAATTCCCAAACTGCCTGCACGGAATTCACATCGATATAACCGACGGCTGCCCGTTTTATAATCCAAAAAGAGTAGATTTTTCTCCCAGAATAAATTCAATCGGCGATGTGTTCCCCTGTTCGATATGCGATGTCGATGAGCTTATGCTCGGAAATATTAAAAAGCAGACATTAAAAGAAATTTCAGAGTCCGAAAAGCTCTCATCCTTTATAAAAAAATGTCAGAGCCGGTATTCGTCCTTTGGCAAGTGCTCGAAATGCGTTATAAAAGGCTTCTGCAAAAGAGGCTGCCCCGTGGGTGCATATCTTATATCGAAGGATTTTTCAGGCTCCGACGGATATTGCAGCCTAAGAAAAGCTCTGTTTTTAAGACAGACGCTCTATGGCAGGTAAATCGAATCAAAAATGGCACTCTGAAAAATAAGCAATAAAGGCTCCGTTTTAAAAACCCGGAGCCTTATTTTTGTCTTTTCACTTAAAACTTAGGTGCATTTTCACCTAAGTTTTAAGTGAGTGCTTGATATTTTATAAAAACGGTGCAGCCCCTCCGATCGGGATTGCACCGTTTTCCTGTATAATTTATTCTTTTAATGCACTGTCAAGCCCCGATGCCTATTTACTCTGCATCCTCGATTTCGGTGTTTGCATCTGCTGTGCCCTCTGCCTCGGCTGTATCGGGTGAGTTCTGTCCCTCCTGATTTTCTGCAGGTTCGGATGTGTTTTCGCCTTCCGATACTCCTTCGGCATCGGAATTTTCCGCAGACTCCGGATCGTCCGGCTCATCCGGCTCCTTCGGAACAACCGTGAAGTTCGAAATTACCGTATCGTCCGAAATGCGCATTACGATAACTCCGCCGGCTGTCCTCGAATATACCGGGATCTCGGATATGCCGGTACGCATTACTGTTCCCTCGCTTGTGATGAATATAATATCATCCTCAACGTCAACCGCCGCAATTCCGGCAATAAGTCCGGTCTTTTCGGTTATATTGTGGCATCTCATTCCCTTACCGCCACGGTTATGGAGAGCAAATTCCTCAAATTCACATCTTTTTCCGAAGCCTCTTTCGGTTATGGTAATCAGCTGCTTGCTGCTGTCGACCACGACCGCTCCGGCAACAAAGTCGCCCTCCTCCGGTCTGATTGCAATAACTCCTCTTGCGGTTCTTCCGCTCGGGGATACGCAGGATATCGGGAAACGCACCGCCATGCCCTTCTTTGTCGCAATCAGCATCTCGTCGTCGCTTCCTAAAATATTGACATAAAGAAGCTCGTCACCCTCGTCAAGGGTAATTGCCCTCTTTCCGCCCTTTCTCTGGTACTCGAACTCTGTCATGACGGTTCTCTTGATAATTCCGTTTCTTGTTACAAGAACAAGATACTTATCCGCAGCAAATTCATCGACAGACCGGATAGCCGTTACATATTCATCCGGCTCAAGCTCGATGATGTTGACGATATTCGTTCCCTTTGCGGTTCTCGACGCCTCGGGTATGTAATATGCCTTCTTAATATGAATCTTGCCCTTGTTCGTAAAGAACATCAGCATTGAATGAGAGTTGACGGCAAGGACATCCTCTACGACATCCTCCTCCTTTGTTCCCATTCCGATAACGCCCTTTCCGCCTCTTCTCTGGGATGAAACGGCTCCGGACGGCTGACGCTTGATATATCCGTCCTTCGTTACGGTAATTACGCAGGTGTGGCGCTCGATCAGATCCTCGATTACAATGTCGTTGTCCTCGTCGATTGTGATCTCTGTCCTTCTTGCATCTCCGTATTTTGCCTTGATCTCCTCAAGCTCCTTCTTTACGACAGCCATGATATTTTCGTCGCTTGAAAGTATCGTCTTGAGTCTGTGAACCTCGTCGCCGAGAGCGGCAAGCTTTTCCTCGATCTTCTGCCTTTCCATTCCGGCAAGACGTCCGAGAGGCATCTCGACAATCGCCTGTGCCTGAACCTCGGAAAGACCCTCGTTTCCGTCCTCGCCGAGCATGTTCGCAACCTCGCCGACCTTGAATCTCTCCATCAAGGCATTCTTTGCCTCTGCGACCGATCCGCTCGAACGGATGACGCGGATGACCTCGTCAATATTGTCAATTGCGATCTTATAACCCTCGTTTAAATGCGCGGTCTTTAAAACCTCGTTTAATTCAAAGGTCGTTCTTCTTCTGATGACGTCTCTCTGGAAGTCGATATAGTATCTTAAGATCTCCTTGAGCGGCAAAACCCTCGGGGTGTCGTTTACAAGCGCGAGCATGTTGACGGCACATGTGTCCTGAAGCTGGGTATATTTATAAAGCTTGTTTAAAATGACCTGACCGTTTGCATCCCTGCGGTACTCGATGACGATCCTAAGACCGTCTCTGCCGGACTCGTCGCGGATTTCGGTAATTCCCTCGATTCGCTTGTCCTTGTGGCACTCCGCCATCGCCTTTACAAGCTCGGATTTGTTTACGCGGTACGGAATTTCGGTAATAATGATCTGCCTTTTGTCCTCGTTTACCTCGGCTCTGGCTCTTACATAGATCTTTCCGCGTCCGGTCGTGTATGCCTCAAGAATTCCGGATGTGCCTCTGATAATCGCACCTGTCGGGAAGTCCGGTCCCTTGATATACTCCATCAGTTCCTTTACGGTAATATCCGGGTTGTCGATCATTGCAATCGTACCGTTGATTACCTCGGTCATGTTGTGCGTCGGGATGTTTGTTGCCATACCGACGGCAATACCGACCGATCCGTTTACCAGAAGATTCGGAAAACGGGACGGAAGCACTGTCGGCTCCATCAGCTTGTTGTCAAAGTTAGGTGTAAAATCTACAACGTCCTTTTTGATGTCCGCAAGCATATAATTCGAGAGCTTAGCCATTCTCGCCTCGGTATAACGGTAAGCGGCAGCGCCGTCTCCGTCCATATTTCCGAAGTTTCCGTGACCCTCTATAAGCTTGTAGCGGAGGGAAAACCACTGTGCAAGACGAACCATTGCGTCGTATACAGCAGAGTCGCCGTGCGGATGGTATCTACCGAGTACGTTACCGACGGTCGTCGCCGACTTTCGAAACGGCTGATCCGCTGTCAGATGATCCTCGTACATCGCATAAAGAATTCTTCTGTGAACCGGCTTAAGACCGTCTCTTACATCCGGAAGAGCTCTTGCCTTGATAACGCTCATCGCGTACTGGACAAAGGAGGTCTTGACCTCTTTTTCCATGTTTACCTCGACAATTTTCTGATCCGGATATTCGATATTTATATCCTGCTCTCTTTCTTTACCCACTTCTGTTTACCTTCTTTATTTTCGTTATCGTCGTTAATCTTCTTAAAAATCCATATCTGTTTTTCTGCCTTAATTTACGGCATTATTCAAGCCGAAACGGCTGTACTCATGGGCTTTCCCACACTTTGAATCTGCCTGTGGATTTTTTTGTGGAATCGCAGCTTTTTCACACCCGATTTCTGCCTGTTTTGCAGCTTTTTTTCGCGGAATTGTCATCACAGGTGTGGAAAACCTGCCCGGATTTCCACAGTTTCCACAGAGTTTTCCACAGTTTTGCACCGAAACCCGGTGGTAAATCCACCGCAATTATGCAATAAAAGCCTTATTTTACGCCGTTTTACACCGCCTACCGATTTTTTCACAGTTTCGAAACACAAAATTCAGAATCCTATATTTCCACAGCAATCAACATGTGGAAAACCTGTGTAAAAGACGTGATTATGCTTTTTGACCGACCGTGTATAAAAACATCCGGCATATGCTGAAGCATCATGAAGGCAGATAGCTTTTAAATCCCGAAAATGCCGGAATCCGGCATATAAAGGATCAAAAAACCAAAGGAATCAAAGAATCAGATATCAAGATTTTCTGCGTATTTTGCGTTTTCCTCGATAAATGCTCTTCTCGGCTCGACATCGTCGCCCATAAGAAGCGAAAATGCCTCGTCGCATGCCATGGCATCCTCAACGGTTACCCTGATTATCGTTCTTGTCTGCGGATCCATTGTCGTTTCCCAAAGCTGCGACGGGTCCATCTCACCAAGACCCTTGTATCTTTCAGCCTCAACACCGGTCGTGCCGAGCTGCTTGATGTAAAAATCTCTTTCCTCGTCGGAAAATGCGTATTTCGGCTCGCCCTTGCCCTTGAATACCTTGTAGAGCGGCGGCTGCGCAAGATAGATATGTCCGTCCTCGACAAGCTTCTTCATGTGCCTGAAGAAGAAGGTCAGAAGCAGAACTCGGATATGCGATCCGTCGACATCGGCATCCGCCATAAGAATAATCTTGCCGTAGCGGAGCTTCGTAATGTCAAATTCCTCTCCGATTCCGCAGCCGAGCGCCTGGATTATCGGGATGATTGAGGTATTTGCATATATCTTGTCAAGTCGGCTCTTTTCGACATTGAGAATCTTTCCTCTGAGCGGCAGAATCGCCTGGAAGCGGCTGTTTCTTCCGTCCTTTGCAGAGCCTCCCGCGGAATCTCCCTCGACTAGGAACAGCTCGGTTACATCGACGCGCTTTTCCTGGCAGTCGGAAAGCTTTCCGGGAAGGGTCGAGCCCTCAAGAGCGGTCTTTCTTCTTGTAAGATCCCTTGCTCTTCTTGCAGCCTCTCTTGCCCTCAGTTCAAGGATTGCCTTTTCGACGATTATTTTGCCGACTGTCGGATTTTCCTCAAAGAATTCCGAAAGCTTGTCTGTTACAAGCTTGTTTACAAAGGTGTTCATCCCGGCGTTTCCGAGCTTTGCCTTTGTCTGTCCCTCAAACTGCGCATCCTGCAGCTTGACCGATATAACCGCGGTAAGACCGGATCTTGCCGCGTCTCCCGATATTTTTTCGTCGTCCTTTAACTGCTTATACTTCTTTGCATAGTCGTTTAAAACCTTTGTTAGGGCGTTTTTAAAGCCTGTCTCGTGCGTTCCGCCCTCGGGGGTAATAATATTGTTTGCAAACGACATTATCGTTTCATCGTACTTATCGTTATACTGCAGGGCGATCTCGGCGATATACTGCTCGTTCTGACCCTTCATATAGATTACATCCGGGTTGATCGTCTGGCAGTGCTTGATAGAGTTTAAATGCTCGACATAGCTGATGATTCCTCCCTCATAGTGAAGGACATCCTCGCGCACCTCGCCGTTGTATTCCGGAAGATCTCTTTCGTCGCGCATCGTAATTCTGACGCCGGCGTTAAGAAATGCCTGCTCCCTCATTCGGTTAAGAAGCGTGTTGTAGTCGAAAACCACCTCGTCAAAGATCGTGTCGTCCGGCAGGAATCTTACATACAGACCGTGCTCATCGGTGGGACCGAGATATTTGTATTCGCTTACGACCTTGCCCTTTTCAAATCTCTGGGTATACTTTTTTCCGTCGTTTGAGTCCTCATATACAAGCCAGGTCGAAAGTGCGTTTACGACCGATGCTCCGACTCCGTGAAGACCTCCGGAAATGTTATATCCGCCGCCGCCGAATTTTCCTCCGGCGTGAAGCACGGTAAAGACGACCTCCGGTGTCGGCAGGTTCATCTTATGATGCATTGCAGACGGAATTCCGCGTCCGTTGTCTCTTACCGATGCGCTTCCGTCCTTATACAGTGTGATATGAATATCGGTGCAGGCACCGGCAAGCGCCTCGTCGATCGAGTTGTCTACTATCTCATAAATGAGATGGTGAAGTCCTCTCTGCGATGTCGAGCCGATATACATTCCCGGTCTTTTTCTTACCGCCTCAAGACCCTCAAGGACCTGTATTTGGTTTTCGTCATAGGTTTGCTTCTGATTTTCGTCCATTTGTTTTACCTTCTATAATAATCTCTTTTTTTACTGCTTTTACGGATTTTTACGGTCAGCCCTTCAGTCTGCCGCAAAGCGCCCCGGTTGAAATTCCGGAAAACCATACCTTACCGCTTTTTTCAAGTGTAAAGCTCTTCGGCAGATTCAGCGACACGATATGCGTGCTTTTTTCGTTTTCCTTTTTCTTTAAAAAATCCTTTGTAATGTTAGACACTGTCGCCGTGTCCATATCAAATATCCCGACAATATTCTTTGTCAGAACCATCTTTTCGTTTCCGACGTGAAGATACATTTTTTCCCTCTGAAAATCTGATAAATCTGTCATCCGGCATTTGCCTGCTTTTACCATAATCCAGCCCTGCTTCGGGATCGCTTTGCCTTAGGCTGTACCGACCGATTTTATCGCGAATTTTATCATGAAAGCTCATATGTCGCCCCTGCCTCGACCTTATACAGCTTTCCGCTTGTTTCTATACTGTCGCAGGAGGTTATTATAACCTGTCTTTCCTTAAGCTCGGAGAGCAGATATTTTCTTCTGTCAATATCAAGCTCGGAAAGGATATCGTCAAGCAGAAAGACCGGATAGTGTCCTGTCGACAGCTTTAAAATCTCCCCCTCCGCAAGCTTCATTGCAAGCAGAAGCGATCTTTGCTGACCCTGGGATGCATAATCCCTCGAATTTTTTCCGTTTAAAAGAACCGTCATATCCTCCCTGTGAGCCCCACAGAGTGTCGTGCCGTATTTTATCTCCCTGTCTGCAGCCTCAAACAGCTCATTTTCATAATCCTCGACAGTTTTCGGCACAGGATAGCTTATTTCAAGCTTTTCCTTTCCGAAGGCAAGATCGGTTATGATATTTCCGGCAATCTCATTCAGATTTAGGGTATAATCATACCTCTTTTCCGAAATCAGCTTCCATTCTCTTGCAAGCTGGGAAATGAGAATCCCGTTTGTAAGGTCAAACTGCTCCCTGTTCTGGCTGTAGCCGAAGATAAACGACTTTATCAGCGCATTTTTCTGCTCGAGCAGCTTTCCGTATCTCTGCAGCGATGCAAGATAGACCGGGTCTATCATCGAAAGAACAATATTTAAAAACTGTCTTCTTTCTCCCGGTCCGCCGTTTATTATCGCCATCTGCTGCGGACAGAACAACACCGCGTTAAAAAGTCCGATGATCTCGGAGCTTCTTCCGATCGGAACTCCGTTCTTTTTAAAGATTCTTTTCTTTGTCTGTCTGTTAAGAGTGATCGACAGCTCGTTTGTAACGCCGGCGTTTTCATAGGTCAGCCTGATCTCTGCAAGATTCTTCCCGAACATTATAAGCTCTTCCTCGTGCGTTGTACGGAAGCTTTTTCCTCTTGCAAATATATATATACCCTCGAGCATATTTGTCTTTCCCTGGCCGTTTTTGCCGTTTAATACGGTAACATCCGGACCGGGACAGATCAGCGCTGTTTCGATATTCCGAAAATTCCTGTAGCCGACTCTTTTAAGAAGCATCTTTATTTATTGAGCCTTACCGGAAGAACAAGAAGCAGATATTTCCTGCCCTCTTCGATATCCACAGGCTCGATTGTAATGCTCATGAGCGGAGATGTCATCGAAATCTTAAGCGTATCGTAATCCGAGCACATCGAGACCGCATCCTTTAAAAACTTGCAGTTAAAGCCCATCTCGATATCCTCTCCGTCCTTGTGGATGAATATCTCGTCGCTTACCCTTCCGGTTACCGAATAGGAGGACACATCTAAAATGTTTTCCTTTGCCGTAAGGATAACAGGGCTCTTTGCCTGACCCTGCTGCTTATCCTCGGTTATAAGCAGCGCTCTTGTGATTGCGCCGTCAAAATCCTTTGTATTTACATCGACGAATATCTTCGAATCCTTCGGGATGAATCTGTTGTAGTCCACATATTCGACATCGATAAGCCTTGTAAAGAAGATGTAGTCCTTGATAAAGAAGATCAGATTCTTTCTTCCCATATTGATTTTAAGCGTCTCCTCGCCGCCGGAAAGCAGCTTGATTATCTCAAATACCGATTTGCCTGGGAGAATCATCTGCATATTGAAATCATCGGTTACACCGGTGTTTTCAAGCTCGCAGGTCTGCTCGTAAAGAGCCATTCTGTTTCCGTCGCAGCCGACAGCCGTGATCTTGTTTCCCTCAATCTTTAAAAACAGACCGTTAAGCGCCGGTCTTGCATCGTTTTGCGCAACCGCAAAGCTTGTTTTAATAAGTATATTTTTAAGATCCTCGTGCTTGATCTTAAAGCCTTTGTCTCCGGAGAGCTGGGGAAAGTCCGGGAAGTCGGAGCCTTCGAGCGCCTGAACCTCGAAAAGAGCCTTTCCGCAGAATATTTTCGTCCTTCCGGATTTATCGTCTACATCTATTGTAATGTCTCCGAAAGGCATCAATTTTATGATCGAAGAAAGCTTGTTTGCGTTGATAATATAGCTTCCCGGCTCGACAACCTTGCATTCAAGGGTCGTGGTAAAGCCCTTTTCAAGGTCATAGGCGCAGATCTGGCAATGCTCGCTGTCGACCGTGCGGAGAAGTATTCCTTCGATAGACGCGATTGTATTCTTGCTCGATGCCATCGGTGCCGCCGTATTTACCGCATCGTAAAGCATTTCTCTGTCAAAAATGATCTTCATATTCTATCTCCTTTAATTATATTTTCGATATTCCGATTTCTTTTTTCCTATGCTTTTTAATCTGAAGCATTCAATTGTCTTTTCGCTTTTGAAAAAAACAGGGAAAAATTTTATGCCGTTTTAATTTCGTTTTTGCCTTGGTCTTTTAATTTTCCGTTTTTTTCTTATATATAAAAATTAAATATAAATAAATAGCAGTAACAGTAATAGGTGCGGTGGAAATTGGGGATTTTTCTCAAAGCAAGTATTTTCGGGGGTTTTCGTTTGCCTAACCCCTCTATTTACCTGTGGAAAATCCTGTGGATTGCTATTAACAACAAAAGGAAAACTTTTTTCATCCTTTTTCTTCTTCAAAATCCAAAAAAAATCCGAAAATTGCGGAAAAGCTGTTGATAATCTGTTTAAAAAGCTATTTGATGCTCAAAAACCCTATATTTCATGCGGATTTAAGCAATTCGAGTTTTCCACACCCAAATCAAATTCCGCTTTTAAAGGTCATTTTCGCTGCCTTTTTGCCCATCCGGCTTTCCCTTTCTTTTCCCGTAATTTTCCTTAGCTTTTCCCCTTGTCTTCTCTCCTTTTTCCGCCTTGTTTATCTTGGTTTTTGATTTTGCGGTTTTTAACTTAATGCTTGATGTTGTTTATGAGCTCGTTGATCTCATTTTCGAAAGCCGGATCGGATTTGACCTTGCTTTCAACAACATCGTATGAATTCATAATCGTCGAATGGTCTCTTGAAAAGACCTTGCCGATTCCCTGGAAGGACATTGTCGTCATCGTTTTGATTATGTAGATTGCCACATGCCTTGCGGAGGCGATGTTGCTCGTTCTTTTCTTGCTTTTAAGATCCTCTGCGGTTACCCCGTAGTGGGCGGAAACATTGTCTATCGTTCTGTTGACAATTACGCTGACCGGCTCTGCGGCGGTAATCATGTCGGAGATCGACCTGATTGCAAGATCGGTTGTGATTTCGGAGCCTGTCATCTTGTTCAGCGCGCCGATGCGCTTGATCGCGCCCTCGAGCTGCCTTACGTTGCTTTTCAGGTTCTCGGCAATATATTCGAGCACATCAGGCGGAATGCCGAGTGAGAGGCTCTGTGACTTTGCCTGAAGGATAGCAAGACGAAGCTCAAAATCCGGAGGCTGAATGTCGACTATAAGTCCGCTCTCAAATCTTGTTCTTAACCTGTCCTCGAGAAGAGGAATGTCTCTCGGAGGACGGTCGGAGGTTAAAATAACCTGCTTGCGGTCCTCGTACAGGGTGTTGAAGGTGTTGAAGAATTCCTCCTGTGTGGAGTTCTTGCCGGCAACAAACTGAATATCGTCAAGGAGAAGGACATCTGCCTTTCTGTATTTTTCCTTGAATTCGTTTACGACATTTCTGCCCTGCTTGATCGAATCGACCAGCTGATTTGTAAAATCCTCTCCCTGAACAAATACAACGCTGTATTTCGGGAAGTGCTTTTTTATGTGATTGATAATTGCAAAAAGCAGATGCGTTTTGCCGATTCCGCTCGGACCGTAGATAAACAGGGGATTGTATTCCATTGCGGGATTTGACGCAACAGAAAGAGCCGCTGCTCTTGCAAACTCGTTAGACTTGCCGACGATGAAGTTGTCGAAGGTGTAATCCTTGTAGGTCTGAAGCATTGCATAGTTGAGCACCTTCGAGCCGCCGACCTCGGAATAGTATGGCACCTCGGCAAGCTCTTCCTTTAAGCGCCCAACCGTAACACCCGGCTCGGGCTCTCTTTTATTGCCGTCCTTATCGTAGCTGAATCTGAACTTGCTGACCGCTTTCAGCGGAGGTTTTTTTGCAGAATCGCTACCTGAGGCATTTTTTGCGGAAGAAATATTCTTTTTGCCTGACGATATGTTATCAGAATCATCAGAATTATCAAATTCGGAGTCATCAAAGTCATCGGGAAAATTGAGTCTTTCCTGTTCCTTTAAAACATCATCCGATCTGTAAAGAGCTTCTGCGGTACGGTTAAGAGCCTCAAAGGTCATCGATCTTTCGACCTCGTTATCTTGATCCTCGGTAGATCTGATATCGACCTCAACATCATAGCCGAGTACAGAGGTGAGGGCGGTTTTAATAGCCGGGGCATATTTAAGCTTCAAATGCTGACATTTGAAATTACTGGACACGTTAAAGACCGCTGTTGTATCGGTAAGCAGAACGAGTTCCATAACATCGAACCACAGGCGCATCATAGCATTGGAATAGCCATTTATACGTTGAAGTTCACCGCGTGCCGCATCCCATATTTCCTTATTGTGAGACGACTCTGACATTTATTTTTCCTTCCATTATATTATTATACTATACACAATTATTTTAGCATATTTTTTTATTTTTTGCAAGGGCAATAATGTAATTTAAAGCTTATTCTGACATAAAAATCCAGAAAGAAAAACCCAACTCAAAGTATAAAGTTCTTTTGCTTCTTTTCTCCGAAAGAAAAGAAGGAGGCTTTCGAAGAAAGCCCCAAAAAAATCAAAATCCCTTTCGAGCGCATTCAAAGAATGCGCAATGAAAGGCGCACAACACAAAACCCCAACCAAAAGGTAAAGTTCTTTTGCTTCCTTTCTCCGAAAGAAAGGAAGGGCGCACAACACAAAATCCCAGCCGAAAGGTAAAGTTCTTTTGCTTCTTTTCTCCGAAAGAAAAGAAGGAGGCTTTCGTAGAAAGCCCAAAAAGAATCA
>CAKSER010000012.1 GCA_934447715.1 uncultured Eubacteriales bacterium
AAAAAGCAGAACAGCGTGACTTCCGCCACGCTGTTCTCTCTAAACCTTATAAACCTGTCTTATGCGCTGCTACCCTGGAAGCGATTTTTTATCGATCGCTGCCCGGGTGCTGTTTTTTTAATTTCCCACCTCAGATAAAGGCGGTCATTTCAAAGTCCTTAAGATTGTGTCGGATAATATAATCGATATAGGAAGCAATAATTTTTGCGGAAAGAAGATATCCGCAGGGGTTCATGTGACCGGCTAAAAAGAATTTGTCGCGGAACTTCTGGTTGTAAATCGGTGCGTACTCATAAAGGTCAATAATATATGTGTTGTCAAAGCATTCTGCAATTGTGTAGACGGCATCTCTCAGCTTTTTTGCGTTTGTCATGAGGCGCTTTTCGTCATCGTCGTTTTTCGGGGAGGTGACAAGAAAGAATTTTGCATCCGGAGAAATTTGCTTATACTTTTGAATTATCTTTCCGTAATAGCCGATAAAGGTGCAGGCGTTATTCATGTCCGGTTTTATATCGTCCTTTGTGCCGACAATGTGGTTTTGAAAATACAGATCGTTTAAGCCGAGGGCGATGATATATGCTTTGCATTTGTATTTTGGATCAAAGAAACCCTTCTGATCTGCAAAGCTGTCGATATATTCCTTTGCGGTCATTCCGCCCTGCGAAAAGTTATAAACGGTGATACCGCACATCCGTGCAAGAAACTGTCCCCAGGAATATTCGAAAATATCATGGTATTTTGTCGTGCTTCCCGGAATTACCGCCTCAAATTCGCCGGAGGAAAGGCTGTCTCCGATGCAGCCGATAGTCCTTAAAATTGCGCAGTTTCCGCCGTCGCCTGCAATTCGGTCAAGCGGCTTTTCATTTTCGTCCCATTCGATAAGATCACTGATTTTCATATTCTTCTTCCTTTCGGATATGTTTTTTCATTTTGTTTATGGTATCAAACGATTATTTAAAAGTCAAGACTGAAATATTGATTTTTAAAATAAGATGTGGTATATTAGAAGTGTATATTATCCGCGCACGGTTTGCGGATGCTGAATTGTAAAGCAGCTTTGGTGCATTACAGCAAAAAAGAGAGGAAGACCGAAATGCCGAAACTGATTCTTGCTTCAAAATCTCCGAGAAGAATATCGCTTCTGACCGATCTCGGGATAGATATAAAGGCGATTGCAGCCGATATTGACGAGTCGAAAATCAAAGCCGAAACGCCTGCAAAAACTACGACTCTTCTTGCAGAAAAGAAGGCGGAGCATATTGCCTTAGAAAAGGACAGGCTTGAAATTGAAGACGGCGACATTATTGTTGCGGCAGATACTCTTGTAGAGATCGACGGACGGGCTCTCGGCAAGCCGAAAAACGAAGAGGATGCCTTTTTGATGCTTAAGGGCCTTTCGGGAAGAGATCATTTTGTTCATTCCGGAGTCTGCATAATCGCCCAAGGAAAAGGAAAGATCTCCTTTTGCGAGACGACAAGGGTAAAATTTGTTCCGGTTTCGGACAGGGAAATCAGAAGATATATAGCGACAGGAGAGCCGATGGACAAGGCAGGAGCCTATGGAATACAGGGAAGAGGAGGACTCTTTGTGTCCTCGATTGAGGGCGACTATTTTAACGTGATGGGGCTTCCGCTTTGCAGGCTTTCGCACGAAACGGAAAGCAATTTCGGCATTTCGCTTTTTGATTTTATAGATAACTGACAGAAGTTTGAACTGATATTTTAAACCGATATAATTTTGATTTTGCAGGAGTAATTATATGTCCGACAGACAGAAACACATACGGAATTTCAGTATTATAGCTCATATTGATCACGGTAAATCAACGATTGCCGACCGCATTCTCGAGCAGACACAGGCGGTCTCCAAAAGAGAAATGGAGGATCAGGTGCTCGACAATATGGATCTTGAGCGCGAAAGAGGTATTACGATCAAGGCGAGGGCGGTCAATCTGTTATATAAAGCAAATGACGGAGAGGAATATTCGCTTAACCTGATCGACACTCCGGGCCATGTCGACTTCGGATATGAGGTATCAAGATCTCTTAATGCGTGCGACGGTGCGGTTCTTGTTGTCGACGCCACACAGGGAATTGAGGCGCAGACGCTTGCAAACGCATATCTTGCGGTCGAAAACGATCTTGAGATTCTTCCGGTAATAAACAAGATCGATCTTCCGTCAGCCGATGTTGAAAAAGTCAGACGCGAAATTGAGGATGTTATAGGGATCCCTGCAGAGGACTGCCCGGCGGTTTCCGCAAAGCTCGGAACGAATATCGATAAGATGCTTGAGCGCATTATAACCGACATTCCGGCTCCGTCTGGCGACGAGGATGCGCCGCTTAAATGTCTGATTTTCGATTCGTACTACGATCCGTTTCTTGGTGTTGTTGTCCTTATACGAGTCAAGGACGGCAGAATCAAGGCAGGGGACAAAATTAAAATGATGCATGCCGGTACGGAATTTGAGGTAATTGAGGTAGGTCAGCTTGCAACCTTCGGTCTCCGTCCGACAAGCGAGCTTGCGGCAGGCGATGTCGGATACTTTACCGCGAGCATTAAAAACGTATCCCAGACAAGAGTCGGAGATACGGTTACACATGTGGATAATCCGACCTCAGAGCCGCTTCCGGGCTTCAGAAAAGCCCTTCCGATGGTATTTTCGGGTATTTATCCGGCGGACAGCTCAAGATATAACGATCTAAGAGACGCTCTTGAAAAGCTGGAGATCAACGATGCGGCGCTCTCATTTGAGCCCGAGACATCGATTGCTCTCGGTTTCGGCTTCAGATGCGGATTCCTCGGTCTTCTGCATATGGAAATCATTCAGCAGAGAATCGAGAGGGAATTCAATCTTGACATTATCACAACCGCTCCGAGCGTTATATACAGGATAACAAAGAAGGGCGGAGAGGTTATGTATATCGACAACCCGACAAACTTCCCGTCAGCCGATTCGATAGAGCTGGCAGAGGAGCCGTTTGTAAAGGCTGATATCATCACTCCGCAGGAATATGTCGGCGGAATAATGGAGCTTTGCCAGGATCGCAGAGGAACCTTTATCAACATGACATATCTTGATGACACAAGAACCAAGCTGCACTATGAGCTTCCCTTAAACGAGATTATCTATGACTTCTTTGACGCTTTAAAGAGCCGTTCAAGAGGCTATGCATCGCTTGACTATGAAATGATGGGCTACAAGCCGAGCAAGCTTGTCAAGCTCGATTTCATGCTCAACGGAGAGGTGGTCGATGCGCTTTCATTTGTTGTTTTCGAGGAAAAGGCATATCCGAGGGCAAGGAGGATTGCCGAAAAGCTGAAGGAGAATATCCCGAGACAGCTTTTTGAGATTCCGATTCAGGCTGCGATCGGCGGAAGGGTTATTGCGCGCGAGACGGTCAAGGCGTTAAGAAAGGACGTGCTTGCAAAGTGCTACGGCGGTGATATTACAAGAAAGAAAAAGCTTCTTGAAAAGCAGAAGGAAGGAAAGAAGAAGATGCGCCAGCTCGGCTCTGTAGAGGTTTCTCCGGAGGCGTTTATGGCGGTTCTTAAGCTCGGTGACGACAACTGACAGGAGAAACTTATGCAGATTAACGAATATGTAGAAGAAATATGCAAAAGGGCAAAATCGGCAGCTCCGGCTCTTGCCCTGGCGGATACAGATAAGAAGAACAGAGCTTTAATTGCGATTGCAAAAAAGCTTGACGAAAACAGAGAGAAAATCGAAAGTGAAAATAAAACCGATCTTGCAAATCCCGACGCTCCGGTAAAGATGCTTGACCGTCTGAAGCTCGACGGCAAAAGAATAGACGGAATTATTTCCTCTCTTTACGAGCTTGTCGGTCTTGCCGACCCGATCGGGGACGGAAAGACCTGGACAAGACCGAACGGACTTAGAATTTCATGCATCAGAGTTCCGCTCGGCGTTGTCGGAATGATTTATGAGGCAAGACCGAATGTTACGGTGGATGCCGCCGCTCTGTGCATAAAAACCGGAAATGCGGTTGTTTTAAGAGGCGGAAAGGAGGCAATTCACACTAACAGAGTCCTTGCTTCTATCATGCAGGAGGCTCTTAAGGAGGTCGGGCTTCCCAAGGACGGAGTTTGCCTTATTGACGATACGACAAGAGAGGGAACCGCCGCTCTTATGACGATGAGAGGCTATCTTGACGTTCTGATTCCGAGAGGCGGAAAGGGATTGATCCGCTCTGTGGTTGAAAATTCAAAGGTTCCGGTAATCGAAACCGGTGCAGGCAACTGCCACATTTATATCGATGAAAGCGCCGATCTTTCGATGGCGGTAAGGGTTGCAATCAACGCAAAGGCATCGCGCCCGTCGGTGTGCAACGCGGTTGAGACGATGCTTGTAAATGAAAGGATTGCAGAGGACTTTCTTTTGATGTTTGCACGCGAGGCAGAGAAGTACAATCTTGAAATACGCGGATGCAAGAGGACAAGAGAGATCCTGAAATCTGCTTTTGAAGCAACAGAGGAGGACTACGAAACCGAGTATGACGATTATATTCTTGCGGTCAAGGTCGTAAAGGATATTTCGGAGGCTGTTTTCCACATAAATAAGTACAGCACCGGTCACAGCGAGTCGATCATTACAAATGACTTTGCGAATGCCGAAAGATTCAAGAAGGAAATCAATTCCGCGGCGGTTTATGTAAACGCCTCGACGAGATTCACCGACGGCGGCGAATTCGGATTCGGTGCGGAGATCGGAATTTCGACTCAGAAGTTGCACGCAAGAGGGCCGATGGGGCTCGAAGCGCTTACCTCAAGCAAATATCTGATCGACGGCTGCGGACAGATAAGATAACATTCTGCTTCTTTGACTGTGAAGGCTAAAAAACCACAAAAAGAGACCGAAGCATTTTTGCTTCGGTCTTTCTGCGCTTTTTGAGCATTTTTGAAATTTAAGAGAACATGCTCTTGTACTTTTTTTCTTCGTTTGTTTTTTTGTGCCGTATGCCGTAAATGATAAGCGCGATTGCGGCGATGAGGATATATACTGCCGAGATCAGGATTACGACCATGAACGCGCCTCCGCTTTTTATATATCCGGTGAAAAGCATTACCGCAACGACAGATGCGATAAAGCAGACAAAATGCAGTGCGGTTCTTCCGAACACGGAGAATTTATCTATGAAGAACAGCCTGTTAGAAGCAGATACGCAGACGCTGAAGAAAAGAATCGTTGCAATTCCGCTGAGGCTCAGAACCGGTATTCCGGATACCTTCGAAAGCTCTGTTAAAAGCGAGCATAAAAAGGTCAGAATAAGATAAATAACAGCGGCAGGGTATATTATATTTTTTACTGTCCGCTTTAAAATGCTTTCGTTTGTTTTTTGTGTTTTTTGATTTTCAGACATATAAAAGCCCGTCCCGAGATTTCAAAGTTACAATTGGATAACCAGTATATCACAAAATCGCAAAATATTCAATGCCTTTTCCTGCAACATAATTAAAAAAAGAAACAGAACAGCTATAGAATTCTGCCATGATGAATTAATATACGGAAATGTGAATAAAAAGCGCTCTAATGTCGGCAAAACGGTTGACATTCGGGCGGTTTTTATATATAATTGATTCTGAAATATAATGTAATATGATGAGTGCAGAGGGAATGCAAATGGACAGAAGAACAGCCAGAGAAACAGCTTTTTTAATGCTTTTCGAAAGAGAATTCAAGCCGGATGAGTCTGCCGGAGATATTCTTGCCTTTGAAAGAGAGATCAGGAAAATCGAGGAGGACGAATTTACAGACAGACTTTATTACGGAGTTATTGACAAAGCCGATGCTATTGACGATGTGATAAAATCGCACTCGGTCGGCTGGAAGACAAAGAGGCTGTCCAAGGTTACAATCAGTATTCTGCGTCTTGCGCTCTATGAGATGATGTTCATGGAGGATGTTCCTCTTAAGGTTTCTATAAACGAGGCGGTCGAGCTTGCAAAGAAGTACGAGGGAGAAAAGGCGCCGGGCTTTATAAACGGCGTGCTCAACAGCGCGGCAGACGATCTCGGACTGAAAAACGATGAAGCAAAATAAGGGCTTTTTAGGCATCGACACAAGCAACTATACAACCTCGCTTGCATATGTAAAGGACGGAAGGGTTGAAAAAAACCTCAAGAAAATGCTTGCGGTAGAGGAAGGGAAAAGAGGACTTCGTCAAGGAGACGCGGTCTTTTCTCATACAGTCAACATTCCGGAGCTTGCAAGAATGATGGGAGCTGTCAAGGTCGACGCAATCGGGGTGTCGACAAGGCCGAGGGATGTCGAGGGCTCATACATGCCGTGCTTTCTTTGCGGAGTGGCGGAGGCAGAGGCGATTGCTTCGATTTTGGGTGTGCCGGTTTACGGCTTTTCTCACCAGGAGGGGCACATTATGGCGGCTTTGTATTCCTGTGACAGAGAGGATCTGTTTGAAAAGGAATTTTTGAGCTTTCACGTTTCCGGGGGGACAACCGAGCTGCTTCATGTGAAGGAAGGCAAGGTAACAAAGCTCGGGGGAACGCTTGATATAAGCGCCGGAAAGGCGATTGACAGGATCGGAGTCAAGCTCGGTATGAAATTTCCGTGCGGAAAGGAGCTTGAAAAAGCGGCAGGCGATTTCGAATGCGCAAAGGAAATCCGGGTATGCGTAAACGGCTTTGACTGCAATCTTTCAGGGCTTGAAAACAAGGCGGATCAGATGATTTCCGGCGGTGCAAAAGACTGTGAGGTTGCTTCATACGTTCTTGAGTTCATTTATAAAACGATAAAGAAAATGACAGAAAACGCCCTGACCGAATTTAAGCCGCTTCCTGTTGTATATGCAGGCGGCGTGATGAGCAACAGGAGAATAAAAGAGAAGCTTTTAAAGGATTTTGACGCTTTTTTTGCAGAGCCGGAGTTTTCCTGCGACAATGCTGCGGGAATTGCGCTTCTCTGCAAAAGGAAATGGGAGAGTGAAAATGACTGAGGCTGTACTTACCGTTTCTCAGCTCAGCGAATATATAAAAATGCTGCTCGATTCCGACAGAGTGCTTCGGAAGGTTTATGTAAGAGGCGAAATTTCGAATCTGAAAAACTATTCCGGAAACCTGTATTTTTCGCTTAAGGATCAGTTTTCGGTAATTAATCTTGTGATGTTTTCATCCTACACCCAAAAGCTGAAATTTGCCCTAAAGGACGGAATGAATGTAATTGTCTGCGGCTCTGTTTCGGCATATCCGAAATTCGGAAGGTATCAGCTTTATGCTGTTGATGTGCAGCCGGACGGAATCGGGGCGCTTTATACCGCATATGAGCAGCTTAAGGAAAGGCTCGAAGAAGAGGGGCTTTTTGGTGAGGATATCAAAAAGGCGATTCCGGAAATGCCGTCTGCAATCGGGGTTGTAACCTCGCCCAAGGGTGCGGTTATTCACGATATTATCAATGTCGCAAAAAGAAGATGCAGCGGAGTGAAAATTGTTTTATATCCCTCGCTTGTTCAGGGCGACGGTGCTGAAAAGCAGCTTATTGACGGGATCAGATTTTTTAACTCAAAGGACGCTCCGGCAGTAGACACGGTTATTATCGGCAGGGGCGGCGGATCGATTGAGGATCTTTGGGCATTTAATTCCGAGGCTCTTGCAAGAGAGATCCGAGCATCGCATTTACCGGTCATTTCGGCTGTCGGACACGAGACGGATTATACAATCTGCGATTTTGCCTCCGACATGCGCGCGCCTACGCCCTCGGCTGCTGCGGAGATTGCAATTCCGAGCGAAAAGGAGCTGAAAAAGCGGCTTGCAGGCGATCTTGAAGCGCTTACCGATTTAATTTATGACATGACAGGAAGGTACAGAGAAAGACTGAACCGTCTTTCGGAAAACAAGCTGCTTTCCTCGCCTCTTGCATATATCGCTTCCGAAAGAGAAATGCTTGAGGGGCTTAAAAGCCGGCTTACAAAGGGAGCAAA
Organism: uncultured Eubacteriales bacterium; assembly: GCA_934447715.1. Classification (GTDB taxonomy): domain Bacteria; phylum Bacillota; class Clostridia; order Oscillospirales; family CAG-272; genus HGM12657. The sequence continues at coordinate 7,957 of CAKSER010000012.1, forward strand.
GGACAATGTGGACCGTTTCCGTGCGGAAAGCGGACATCTTGCAAAGATGCTTTCGGCGGTAAGTCCGCTCAATGTACTTTCAAGAGGCTACGGGCTTGTTTTCGATCAGGACGGAAGGGCTGTAAGAAGCGCGGACGGCGTTGAGGCAAAAGACAGGATTACCGTCAGGCTGAAGGACGGATATATAAAGGCAGAGGTGCTTTCAAGGCACCTTTCAAAGGACAAGGAAGAAAGAAAAACAAAACGGGAGACGGAAGATGGCAAAACAGAAGACATTTGAAGAGGCAATTGAGCGCCTTGAGGAAATAATCGGTCTGCTTGAGGCAGGTCAGGCACCGCTTGACGACTCCCTGAAGTATTTCGAGGAGGGCATCGGTCTTGTAAAGCTCTGTACTGCAAAGCTTGATAAGGCGGAGCAGAAGATTACCATTCTTACAAAACAGGAGGACGGGGAATATCATGAGCAGGATTTTTCCGAGACTGAAGAGTAATGCCGAGCTTATCGAGGGGCGTATTTTAGAGTACCTTTCGGATGACAGGCATACATATAAGGAGCTGATCGACGCAATGAGATACGGCGTTTCGACCGGCGGAAAAAGAATTCGCCCGACGCTTGCAATAGAGTTTGCAAGGCTGTTCGGTGCAGACGACGAGGTGGTTATTCCGTATGCATGCGCTATCGAAATGATTCACAGCTATTCGCTCATTCATGACGATCTGCCGTGCATGGACAACGACGATTTAAGACGCGGAAAGCCGACAAATCACAAGGTTTTCGGAGAGGCTGCCGCCATGCTTGCAGGTGATGCGCTTCTTACATGCGCTTTCGGGGTTGCGGCATCGAACAAAAACGCATCCGACAAGCAGAACAACGATGCTGTCATTCTGCTTTCAAAAAGAGCCGGTGCAAACGGAATGTGCGGCGGTCAGATGATCGATCTTGACGGCGAAAAAAGAAAGCTGAGCTATGACGAGCTGCTTGAAATGAATCTTTTAAAGACCGGCGCCTTGATGTGCACATCCGCACTGCTAGGATGCATTGCAGCCGGGGTATATCACGAAAAGGAAAAGGCAGAGGCAGCAGAGGAATATGCAAAGAACGTGGGTCTTGCCTTTCAGGTAATCGACGACCTTCTTGACGAGGGAACCGAGGAGGAAAAAACCACCTTCTTATCCTTTATGACAGACGGCGAGGCAAGAGCGTATGCAAAGGAGCTTACCGGCAAAGCCATAGAGGCAATCAAGGACTTTGAGGGAAGCGAGTTCCTTTGCGAGCTTGCAGATGAGCTTCTTGTAAGGAGCATCTGATTTGAGGATCGACGTTTATCTCTTTGAAAACGGGTTTTGCGTCAGCAGATCGAGAGCAAGAGAGCTTATTAAAAACGGCTTTGTAAGGATGGGCGAAAGGACGGTTTTAAAGCCGTCGGAGGAATATGACGGAAAAGAGATATCGATCATTTCCGACATTCCTTATGTATCGCGCGGCGGAATCAAGCTGAAGGCGGCAATTGACCATTTTAAAATCGACTGCGGCGGCGTTACGGCAATCGACATCGGTGCATCGACCGGAGGCTTTACCGACTGCCTTTTATGCGAGGGGGCAAAAAAGGTTTTCTGCGTCGATTCCGGGGCAGGACAGCTAAGCTCTGCACTTTTATGCGATGATCGGGTTACCTCGTTTGAGCACATAAACGCAAGATACATGACAAAGAAGCTTATCGGCGAGGATCAGGATATCGATCTTTGTGTGATGGATGTTTCTTTTATTTCACAGACACTGATATATGATGCAATTTCCGGCATTTTAAAAAAAGGCGGCATGCTTATTTCGCTTATAAAGCCGCAGTTTGAGGTCGGGCGCGACAGAATCGGTAAGGGCGGAATCGTAAAGGACGAAAAATCGCGGCAGTACGCAATCGACAAGGTAAAAGGCGAGGCTGAAAAGCGCGGCTTTCGATGCCTTGGAGTGATAGACTCTCCGATATCCGGCGGAGACGGAAACAGGGAGTTTCTTGCGGCGTTTTTATACGAGCCGGAGGATATCCGAAAAGACGGCATTGCCGAATTGAAATCAGAATACGAATAATCGGAAGAATTATAAGAATTAAACGGCTGGCACATATCGGATAAGAGAAGCGGATTTGTGTTTTATATCCACGCCGTATCTTCTTGTCCGCGCTTCGCGCGGCTGCGGATGCTGCAGCAACAAAAGTAGGCTTTGCCGTTTCCGGCGCGTTCATGCGGCTTTTGTGCTTTTATGTTTTAATATGAGAAAGGAGGGGAAGGAATGAGGATATATGTTATGCCGAATCCGAAAAAGGATATCGGGCTTATATATACCGAAAGGGCGATAAAGGAGCTGCTTTCGGTCAAGGGAAACGAGGTAATTATCTCCTCTATGCACGTCCTTTCCCCGGAGCTTGAAGGACGCTGTCTTCGCGGAGAGCCGGAGGATTCGGAATATGATATCATGCTTGCGCTGGGAGGCGACGGCTCGGTTATCCGTGCGTCGCACTATGCGTCAAAAAAAGGAGTTCCGTTGCTAGGAATCAACCTCGGCAGGATGGGCTATCTTTGTGATATAGAGCCGGACGAAATCCCGGTGCTTAAAACGCTTTGCGATCCGCAGGGGTGGATGCTTGAGGAGAGGATGATGCTTAAAATCGAGCAGCTTCGCTTAGGAGAGCCGATTTCGGCTCCGAAGCATGTATTAAACGATGTCGCGCTTACTCACGGCGCGGTAAGCAAGCTTATACGTCTCGAACTGTTCTGCAACGGAACGCATGCAGGCAAATACGGCGGTGACGGGCTTGTGGTTGCAACGCCGACCGGATCTACTGCATATTCGCTTTCTGCGGGGGGCCCGATAATCGATCCGAATTTATCGAGCATTTGCGTGACCCCGATCTGTCCGCACTCTCTTTTTTCAAGATCGCTTATCTTCGGCGAAGGAAGTGTGATCGAGGTTGCAAACAGGTGCGACATGTCAGGCGATCTGAACGTGACCCTTGACGGTGCCGGAACCTTTATCCCGGAGGTCGGAGATGTTATCAGGATTACAAAATCCGAGATGAAAACGAAGCTTTTAAGGCAAAAAAACAAAGCCAACGGCTTTTGTGAGGTTCTGTATAAAAAAATGGCGGAAAAATAAAGCCCTTTATAAAATAAACGACGGATCAGGTACAGCTTGCTGTCCGATCCGAAAAGGACGGTCGAAATGAAAAAGTATGACAGACACAACAAGATTCTTGAAATAATCGGAGAATACAATGTCGATACGCAGGAGGAGCTGATTGCGCGGCTAAGAGAAGCAGGCTTCAGCACGACTCAGGCGACGGTTTCAAGGGACATAAGAGAGCTTAAGCTGGTCAAGGTGTCCTCGGAGGACGGCGGTTACAAATATGCTGTAGCGAACCACGAGGGAATAAAAATATCCGCAAAATATGTAAATATTATAAGAGACACGGTCACAAGCGTCGACTATGCCAACAATATCATCGTTTTAAAGACATATGCCGGCATGGCACAGGCAGCGGCAGCGGCGGTGGACGGGATGAACTGGGATGAGATTGTCGGATGTATTGCTGGAGACGACAACATCTTCGTTTTGATGCGCGACGTTGACGCCGCAATCGAGCTTGTCGGAAAATTCCGCAGGATTGTAAAAATCGATGACTGATTTCGGCTTTACAGCCTTTTATACCTTTGACGAAGGGAGGGAACAGGATGCTTTCATCACTGCATATTGAAAATATTGCCGTTATAAAAAATGCCGATATAGACTTTAAAAGCGGATTTAACGCCCTGACCGGAGAAACCGGAGCCGGAAAGTCGATTCTGCTCGGCTCGGTGGGGCTTATCATGGGCGAAAGGCCGTCCAAGGACATGATCCGCAGCGGAGAAAGCAAGGCTGTTGTTTCCGCCGTATTCAGTGACCTAAAGGAGAGCACCGAGGCTCTTTTAAGCGAATACGGGATTTCAAAGGAGGACGACGGGTGCTTATATATAAGCCGGACGGTACAGGCAGACGGAAAGGCGCAGACAAAGATCAACGGAATGACCGCTCCCGTGTCGGCGCAGAAGGCAATTGCGGCAAGTCTGATAAACATTCACGGGCAGCACGACAGCATTACGCTTTTATCGCCGAATGCCCACATCGAATATCTTGACAGGTATTCGTCAAAGGAGCTTGAACCGAAGCTTGCCGAATACAGAAAACTGTTTTCCGACATTCAGGATTGTCAAAAGGAAATCGGGCTTCTTACAAAGGACGAAATGGAAAAGGAACGCCTTTGCGAGATGCTCAAATATCAGATTTCGGATATCGATTCCGCAAAGCTGAAGGTCGGGGACGAAGAGGCGCTCGAGGCAAAAAGAAAAAAGGTAAGCGACAGCGAGAGGATACAGAAGCAGTCGAGAATCGTCATGCGCGCGCTTTTAAGAAACGAAAAGGCGCTTCCCGCAAAGGAGCTTATCGAACGGGCAATTTCGGCAATTTCGGCAATAAGGGAATATATTCCGAAGGCGGATGAATATATTGAAAAGCTTACCGATTTCAGCTATGAGCTTGAGGATATTGCAGAGTCGGTCGATCAGTCAGCCGATATTGATTTTGAGGATCCGACGGCAGAGCTTGACAGGATCGAAGAAAAGCTCGACAAAATCAAAAAGCTCGAAAAGAAATACGGAAAGGACATTGAGGCGGTACTAAGCTTCAGGGCGGATGCCGCAAAGCGTCTTTCGGATATCGAGCTTTCGGATGAAAGATTAAAAGAGCTTGAAAATGAGAGCAAAAGGCTTACCGAAAAGGCAATGTCGCTTGCAGAGGAGATTTCGGAAATCCGGAAAAAGTACGGAAAAGAGCTTGAAAAGGCGGTTTTAAATGAGCTTGCGTTTTTAGACATGCCGAAGGTTCGCTTCAGCGTCGGAATAAGCCGAAAAGAAAAGCTTTCCCCCTCCGGAATCGACGATGTGGAATTTCTTATATCCGCAAACCCCGGAGAGCCGCTCAAGCCGATAAACAAAATCGCGTCCGGCGGCGAGCTTTCGAGGATAATGCTTGCGCTCAAGACCGCGAATGTCTCTAAGGACAGCGGCGAAACGCTGATCTTTGATGAGATTGATTCCGGCGTTTCGGGAGCTACCTCCCAGAAAATCGGATTCAAGCTGAGGACACTCGGAAAGGAAAATCAGGTGATATGCGTTACGCATTCCGCACAGGTTGCGGCGACTGCAAATACGCAGTATCTGATCAAAAAGGAGGAAAAGGACGGCAGAGTCCAGACCTCGGTAAACGAGCTGAGCTATGACGAGCGTATTATGGAAACCGCAAGAATAATGGGCGGAATGCAGATGACCGAAAGCCTTATCAAAACGGCAAAGGAGCTGCTTGACGAATTTAACGGTTAAGCTGATTAAATATAAATCTCAGAATTAATTTGTATATAAACAATTGTTATTATAGGGAAGGATAAAAAAATGGAAATTTACCAGGATCTTGTCGACAGGGGGCTTATTGCTCAGGTTACAAACGAGGAAGAGGTCAGAAAGCTGATAAACGCAGGAGGCGCAAAGTTTTATATTGGCTTCGACTGCACAGCAGACAGCCTTACGGCAGGACATTTTATGGCGCTTACGCTGATGAAAAGACTGCAGATGGCAGGAAACAAGCCGGTTGCGCTTATCGGCGGAGGAACGACGATGATCGGCGATCCGTCCGGAAGAACAGACATGAGAAAGATGCTTACAAGAGAGGACATCAACCACAACGCCGAGTGCTTCAAGCGCCAGATGGAGCGCTTTATCGAGTTCGGCGAGGACAAGGCGACTATGGTCAACAACGCCGACTGGCTGATGGATCTCAATTATATTGAGCTTTTGCGCGAGGTCGGAGCCTGCTTCTCGGTCAACAATATGCTGAGAGCCGAGTGCTATAAGCAGAGAATGGAAAAGGGACTTTCCTTCCTTGAGTTCAACTACATGATAATGCAGTCATACGACTTCTACTACCTGTACAAGAATTACGGCTGCAACCTGGAGTTCGGCGGAGACGATCAGTGGAGCAACATGCTCGGCGGAACCGAGCTTATCCGCAGAAAGCTCGGCAAGGACGCACACGCAATGACAATCACCCTCCTTACCGACTCGAACGGAAACAAGATGGGCAAAACCGCAGGAAACGCAGTCTGGCTCGATCCGAACAAGACGCCGCCGTACGACTTCTTCCAGTACTGGAGAAATGTCGGAGACGCGGACGTTATCAAGTGCATGAAGATGCTTACATTTATTCCTCTTGAGGAAATCCGTGAGTACGAAAAGCTTGAGGGAAGCGACATCAACCGTGCAAAAGAGGTTCTTGCATTCGAGCTTACAAAGATGGTTCACGGCGAGGACGAGGCAAACAAGGCGCTTACTACTGCAAGACAGGTGTTTGCACAGGGCAGCATCTCGGAGGATATGCCGACAACAGAGCTTTCGGACGAGGACTTTACAGACGGCGCAATTTCGGTTGTAGATATGATGGTAAAGGCAAAGCTGTCGCCGTCAAAGGGAGACGCAAAGAGACTTATCATGCAGGGCGGAGTTTTCCTCTGCAATGAGAAGATAGACAAATTTGACAAAACAGTCAGTGTGACCGATTTTGCCGAAAAAGATATAATAATTAAAAAAGGCAAAAAAACATACCACAGATTTGCTCTTAAAAAATAAAAGCGCAGGATCTGTTATCTTTACCACAAAAGGACGGTAGACCCGATGACTAACAATGACCAGGCAGGTAATATTCTTGCAGAAAACGGCATAGCCTTCAAGAGGGATGTACTTCTGTCCGAAATCAGCTCCTTTAAAATCGGCGGAAAAGCGGATATGATTGTTTTCCCGAAAAGCGAGGAGGAATTAGCTCTTGCCCTTCGCACGGCAAAAGGCCTTGAAGCACGCTTTCTTGCCGTCGGAAACATGAGCAACCTGCTGTTTGACGATGCCGGTTTTTCCGGCATACTGATATCCACAAAAAATATTCGATTCTGCGAATATGATGGGTGTGATCTGAGAGCCGGTGCCGGAGGTCTTCTTACACAGCTTGCCCTTGAGGCGGCGGAAAAGGGGCTTTCCGGGCTTGAATTCGGCTACGGAATTCCCGGCACGGTCGGAGGAGCCGTCTTTATGAACGCCGGTGCGTACGGCGGTGAAATAAAGGATATTGTCCTGGACAGCACCGCATACAATCCCGAAAGCGATGAATTTGTTACTCTGACAGCCGATGAACACGCCTTCGGATACAGATACAGCGCATATATGGATCTGGGGCTTGTTATTACATCTGCAAAGCTACGGCTTGAAAAAGGTGATCCGAAAAGCATTAAGGACAGGATGAACGAGCTGATGAATCGCCGCAGGGAAAAGCAGCCTCTTGAATATCCGAGCGCCGGAAGCATTTTCAAGCGCTGCGAGGGGCACTATACCGGTCAGATGATCGAGGAATCCGGGCTTAAGGGCCTTTCTGTCGGAGGGGCGCAGATATCCGAAAAGCATGCCGGCTTTATTATAAACAGAGGTGGTGCCACATCAGCCGATGTGCTTAAGCTTATCAACATAATCAAAGAAACGGTAAAGCGCAATTACGGCGTCGAGCTTCAGTGCGAGGTAAGGTACATCGCAAACTGAAAGCCGTTTTGAGGGATAGTGAGCAGATAAGCGAATAACAAATAAGTTTTTTAAAGGACGAAAAAGACGATGGCGATTTCTTTTTGCGCAGAAACAAAAAACGATGTTTTGCACATAGTTGAAAAGTACAAATGCTGCCGTCTTTCGCTTCTTTACGGGATTCTGTACGGCTCAAACGAGTTTTCAAGGGATAAAATCAGGCTTATCATCGAAAATGCAGAAATGCGCAAGGTGTTTGAAAAGCTTTTAAAGCAGAATCTCGGAAGGGAATACAGCGCAGCGGACGGAAAATATCTGATAGACGATAGGGAAATGCTTGATTGCATTTTCAGCGCACTTCAGATCGGTGAAAACGACCCGAAGGAGATAAACCTCGGTGTTTTTAAGTGCCAGTTTTGCAGATGGGCATTTGTAAGAGGTGTTTTTTTGAGCTGCGGAACGGTCACGACACCGAAAGCCGAATATCATCTTGAAATGCTTTTCAAGGACGCCGAAAGAGCTGCGCAGATTGCCGATCTGCTTACCGAAAGCGGATGTCCGCCGAAAATCACCGTAAGAGATTCAAGCTGCGGAGTTTACTACAAGGAAAGTGAGAAAATCGAGGATTTTCTTTTCAGTATCGGTGCAAAAAAGGCTTCGTTTGACTTTATGAATGAAAAAATCCTTAAAGGGGTTGCAAATGACATAAATCGGACAAACAACTTTCTTGCGGCAAACATGATGAAATCTATTTCGGCAGGTCAGAAGCAGCTGAATGCGATATATAAAATAATCAACAAAAATGCACTTTCAATGCTTCCCGACGAGCTTCGGGAGACATTTGATTTAAGAGCCGCAAATCCGGACATGCCTCTTTCGGCACTTGCGTCGATGCACAATCCGCCGCTTACAAAGTCCGGGGTCAATCACAGGCTCGACAGAATCGTAAAATTTGCGGATAAGCTCGACGGTTAGATTGAGGGCAGCAGCTATGGCACTTGATGCCGCTTAATGCTGCATAATTGCAGGATAGAGCGTGCTTAAAAACAGGAACTTTTAAAACGGGGTGGTCTTTCATGGCGGATTTTGTACATCTTCATTTGCACAGCGAATACAGCCTGCTTGACGGAGCCTGCAGGATTGACGAGATTCCGAAGGCTGCAAAGGCTCTCGGTCAGAAGGCGGTCGCACTTACCGATCACGGGGTCATGTACGGTGCTGTCGCGTTTTATAAGGCGTGCAAAAACGAAGGAATAAAGCCGATAATCGGCTGCGAGGTATATGTTGCCTCGAGGTCGAGATTCGAAAAAACACGCGGCGATTACGAAAACAGTCACCTTGTTCTGCTCTGCAAAAACGAGACAGGCTACAAAAACCTGATATATATGGTCTCGAAGGGCTTTACAGAGGGCTTTTACATGAAGCCGAGAATAGACCTTGAGCTTCTTCTCTCTCACAGCGAGGGGCTTATCGCTCTTTCCGGCTGTCTTTCCGGATATATCCCACGGCTCATTCTTGACGGCAGGCTTGAAGAGGCTGAAAAATACGCATGTAAAATGGACGAGATATTCGGACGCGGAAGCTTCTTCCTTGAGCTTCAAAACCATTATCTTGACGGGCAGACCGGTGTAAACGAAGCGCTTGCAGGAATTTCGAAAAGAACCGGAATTCCGCTTGTTGCAACAAACGATGTTCATTATATAAACAAAGAGGATTCCGAACTGCAGTCGGTGCTGCTTGCCATTCAGACAAATACTACACTGAACGGCGGCGTAAAGCAGATAGGCTTTGAAACCGACGAATTTTATCTTAAATCTGCCGATCAGATGTCGGCGCTCTTTTCAAAATACGAGGGTGCGATCGAAAATTCCGTTCGTATTGCAGACATGTGCGAGCTTGAATTTACCTTCGGCAAGGTCTTTCTCCCGACCTTTGATGTGCCGGGCGGAAAGGACGCGAAGGCATATTTAAGACAGCTTGCGGACGAGGGACTTGAAAGACGTGTAAAAAACAAGGAGATTATTTTTTCCGACGAGCACGATGAGGGCGAGTATAAATCGAGGATAATCTTCGAGCATATGGTTATAGCCCAGATGGGCTATGCGGCGTACTACCTGATTGTCGCGGATTTTGTAAATTACGCAAAGTCGCACGGAATTCCGACAGGCCCGGGAAGAGGCTCGGGCGCAGGAAGCCTGATTGCGTATCTTATCGGAATCACCGAGGTCGATCCGATAAAATACAATCTGCTTTTCGAGGCTTTTTTAAATCCGCAGAGGGTCAGCATGCCGGATTTTGATATCGATTTTTGCGACGAAAGACGCGACGAGGTAATTAGTTACGTTGCACAAAAATACGGAGATGATCATGTAAGCCAGATAATTACCTTCGGAACGCTTGCGGCAAAGGCGGCAATCCGCGATGTCGGACGCGTGCTCGGTGTGCCGAGGGAGGAAATCGACAAAATTGCAAAGGCAATTCCGAAAAAGAACGGAATTGCTCTAAGCGAGGCGCTTGACGATCCGGAGTTCAAGGCAGTTTATAACGCAAGCGGCTCGAACAGGCTGCTTGTCGATATGGCAAGAAAGCTTGAGGGAATGCCGAGGCATGTGTCAACGCATGCGGCAGGAGTTGTAATTACCGACAAGCCGATTACCGAATATGTACCTGTCGCGACAAGCTCCGGGGTGACGGTTACGCAGTATGATATGGACACGATCGCCTCGCTCGGGCTTTTGAAGTTTGATTTTCTTGCTTTAAGATATCTTACGATTATTTCAAACACGGAAACGCTTGTAAAAGAGACAGAGCCGGAGTTTAATATAAAGAAAATTCCTCTCGATGACGAAAAGACATATGCTCTTCTTTCAAAAGGTCTGACAGACGGCTTGTTCCAGCTCGAAAGCGGAGGGATGAAGCAGCTTCTTATAAGCATGCGCCCGAGGAGAATCGAGGATATAATGACTGCGCTTGCGCTGTTCAGACCTGGTCCTATGGATTCGATCCCGAAATTCCTTGAAAATCGCAAGGACAGATCGAAAATCGTATACTCTGTTGACGGGCTTTCGGATATCCTTGACGAAACCTGCGGATGCATTGTCTACCAGGAGCAGGTCATGCAGATATTCCGCACGGTTGCAGGCTACAGCTACGGAAAGGCGGATATCGTAAGAAGGGCTATATCAAAAAAGAAGGCAGGGGTTATCGAAAAGGAAAGGGAAAACTTTATCGCAGGGGCTAAGGAAAAGGGCGTTTCGGAAAAGGACGCAGCTGAGCTCTTTTCGAGCATGACCGACTTTGCAAACTACGGCTTTAAAAAGAGCCACGCCGCTTCATATGCAATTCTGTCCTATCAGACCGCATATTTAAAGGCACACTATCCTGCATTCTACTACGCGTCGCTTATGACAGCGTTTATCGACAACACACAGAAGATATCCGAATATATTTCCCAGTGTACAAAAATGAATATCGGAATGCTCAAGCCGGATATAAACGAAAGCATGACGTATTTTACGGTATCCGGCAGCAGCAATATCAGATTCGGTCTTCTTGCGATTAAAAATGTCGGAGAGCAGTATCTGAATCAGATTATTTCGGAAAGAGAAAGAGGGGGTAAATACACCTCGCTTTATGATCTTCTTTTAAGGAATGCCGGCGGAGAAATTATAAAAAAGCCGATCGAATCGCTTATCAGAGCCGGTGCGCTCGACTGCCTCGGCAAAAAAAGAAGCCAGATGCTTGCGGTGTATAACGAAATTATCGAGCTTGTTCAGTCTGCAAACCGCAGAAATATTTCGGGTCAGGTTGACATGTTCGGGTCGGCTGATACATCGTTTGAATATCCCGATATTCCCGAAATGCCGCTCCTTGATGCTCTGGCAGGCGAAAAGGACGTTCTTGGAATATGCTTTTCCGGAAATCCGCTTGATGAATACAAAAGGCATATCGAGGCGATACGCCCGGCAAGAATCGAAGACATTCTTGCTTCGTTTCGCAATGATCTGTCCGACAGGGCAGACGGCGCGCAGTATTCCGACAAGCAGAGGGTGACGCTGTGCGGAATTGTCATGAGGAAAACCGACAAGATGACAAAAAACGGAGATCCGATGGCGTTCTGCAGCCTTGAGGGGAGATACGGAGAAATCGAGCTTGTCGTGTTCCCAAAGGTGCTTGCCGCAGGAAAGCAGCTGTTTGATATCGGATCTGCAATAGCGGTAAAGGGAGAAATTTCGGCAAGAGATGATGAGACACCGAAGCTTTTGGTGTCGGAGGCTATCGCTCTTGTTCCGGACAGTAAGCTGAATACTCAAATTCCGCCTATGGTTCAGGCAGCTCCTGCTTCAAGAACCGAATCCCGGGTGCAAACCGCTTCAAAAGCCCCTTTAAGAAGGGCGCCTCAGACCGAAGCAGCAGCTGAAGCTGCACCGAGAGCTCAGGACGGCAAAAATGAAGCTGCAGCTTCCGATGTTCAGAAAAAGCACATTATATATGTAAAAGTAGAAAAAATGTATTGCCCCGAGTTCAAACGCGCGGTTGCACTCTGTGAGATCTTCAGCGGACAGGCTCCGGTGGTGTTCTTTGCCGGGGACACGGGGAAATATATAAAATCAAATCTTATGGCGGCGCCGACCGGGTTCCTTTTAAATGAGCTTAAGGAGGTCGCAGGCGAAAAAAATGTTGTTTTAAAGTAAACCGAAAAAGGCTTTTGGTGCCTCAAAAGCGGTTGGAATAATTTTATACGAAATTCATACACAATTCAAAAGTGCGTGATATTATTGATAATATACGATACAGAATGCTTCACAAAAAGGAGACGAAGCCGAAGGTGAACAGAAATCAAAAAACAGGTAAGGTCGACTGGAACAAGGAAATGGAAAAATCCGTTTCGATTGTCTGGAAAGCAGTCGGAAAAACATTTACATGGATTCTGAATATTCTTCTTACGCTGCTGCTTGTCGGGCTCATAACCGGAGCAATCGTGGGAGGAGCATTTGCGCTTTATATCAAAAACTATGTCGATGCAAGTGTAGATAATATTGTAATCGGAAGCAAATCGAATCAAAGCCTGACAACAAAGGTTTTTCATATGGAATCAGGAGTGCTTGTAGAGGACGAAAAGGAAAGACTGTACGCCTCTGCAAACCGTGTGTGGGTGCCATGGGCATCTGATAACCCCGAAGAAGATCACATCGACGGCGGCTATTTACAGAAGGCTTTTGTCGCTCTGGAGGATAAAAGATTCTGGTCGCATAACGGAGTTGACTGGTACCGTACCGCAGGCTGTACGCTTAACTACTTCCTCGGAAGGGGAATGCAGGGAGGCTCGACGATTACCCAGCAGCTGATCAAGAACGTTACCGAGGAGGACGACGTTACAATTCAGAGAAAGGTGCAGGAGATTCTCCGCGCACTGAATCTTGAAAAGAAGTATGACAAGACCGAAATCCTCGAAGCGTATATGAATACCGTATATCTTGCGCAGGGCTGCTATGGGGTAAGCTCCGCAGCATTTACCTATTTCGGCAAAAACGTAAAAGATCTTACGCTGATCGAATCCGCGGCAATCGCCTCGATTACGCAGAACCCCTCGCTCTGGGATCCGATCAGACACCCGGACTATAACCTCAAAAGAAGAAACGAATGCCTCGATCTGATGCTTGAGCAGGGACTGATTACGCAGGAGGAATACGACGGGGCATATAATAAAGAGCTTGTTCTGAACGTTCCGGATCAGGATGAGGATGTCGGAACGAACATCCACTCCTGGTATACGGATGCTGCCCAGGAGGAAGCGATCGAGCTGCTTATGGATCATTTCGGATGGTCGAAAACCATTGCATCGAGTATGCTTCTTACAAACGGATACCAGATCGTTACCGCAATGGATCCCGAGGTCCAGGAAATAGTACAGACCTATTATACAAACGACGAAAATTTTGAAAAGGTCGATAACAGCTTTATTCAGCCGCAGTCCTCAATTGTAGTAGTTGACCCGTACAGCGGAAACGTGCTCGGAATTGCCGGAGCAAGAGGCAAAAAGACAATCAACCGCGGTCTTAACTACGCGACCCAGACATTAAGAGCTCCCGGATCGTCAATCAAGCCGATCGCAGTCTACGGGCCGGCTCTCGAAGCAGGGCTGATTACCTGGGCGACGGTTACAGACGATTCCCCGGTAAATTTCGGAGATGAAACGACAGGAGACGGCGGAAAAGCCGAATATTCAAGGCCGAACGGATATCCGCAGAACTATTCAAAGACCTTCAGAGGTCTTACAACAACGCACTATGCGCTTACAAACTCGCTGAATACGATTTCGTATAAAACATTAATGAAGCTCGGACTTGAAAACTCCTTCGGCTTCCTACAGAGAATCGGACTTTCCTCACTTGTCGAAAGCAGAACGAATTCAAAGGGAAATACATTTACTGACCTTGCATATGCTCCGCTTGCACTCGGACAGCTTACCGACGGTGCTTCGCTGCTTGAAATGACCTCGGCATATACAATATTTGCAAACGGCGGCGTATATAACAGCCCGAGATTCGTTTTGAGGATTCTTGACAGCGACGGAAACGTTGTAATTGAAAACGAAAAGAAGAGCGAAATTGTTTTAAGCGAGCAGAACGCAACAATTATGACAATGCTGCTCCAGAATGTTGTTAAGAGCGGAACCGCAAGAAAAATGACCCTTAAGGACTCGGTCGATGTCGCAGGAAAAACGGGAACTACAATGTATGACTACGACAGATGGTTTGTAGGCTATACTCCGTACTACCTTTGCGGCGTCTGGTTCGGATATACACAGCCGAGAAGCCTTGAAAAGTTTACGGTATCCCCGAGCCCGGCGCTGAAAGCGTGGGACGAGGTAATGGTAAAGCTCCATGAAAAGTATACAAGCACCGGAAATGTAAAGAAGTTTACTCAGGCTGCCGGTGTTATAAATCAGGTGTATTGCGCCGATTCCGGATTGCTTGCAACCGATGCCTGCAAGGCTGACCCGAGAGGGCAGAGACTTGAGGTGGGTTGGTTTGCTTCCGGTACCGAGCCGACAAAATACTGCACGACGCATGTAATGGTAGATTACTGTACAAGCGGAAAGGGGATTGCAACTTCGGGATGTAAAAACACAAAGAAGGTCGGACTTCTTAACATTTCAAGAGCATTTCCGCTGCAGGTGAAAATCGAGGATGCGCAGTATGTGTATAGAGAGCTTCCGAGCGGATACAGCTACGAGAACCTGACAGAGTCGATGCCGTATTTTGCAAACGCAATTACCGAAGGAATGTATGTCGGAATTACAGGCAGCGGAACGCAGTATAATCATGTCTGCCTTGAGCATATTAAGGATATCGAGAATAATCAGCCGTTTACCGGAGACCTTGATGGCGGAAAGCTTCCCGGAGATCTTGACTGATGCTGAAAACCCGGTCGGAATCAGTTAAAGCAGGACAGAATTTAGCAGAACTCGGCAAAAAACGAATATAGACAGCTAAAATGCAAATTAAGCAGAATGACGGAAATATACATCATTCTGCTTTTTTTGTAAAATAATGTACAAAATGCGTTCAAAATTGTTAAAATTAACATTTCGGTGTGAAAGAAATAAAAAAATTCACAACTCTGCATTAAAATGACTATAACAAAGCGAGAAACAAGGCAAAAATTATAAGTATTATTGCCAATAAATGTCACAAACAGGAAGGTTGAATTTTGCGTTCATAAATAGTTAACATTCAGTTAATTAGATGTACTTGATTGCCTATTAAAAAATAGGTATAATTTTGTTAACAACACATTTAGAAGTTTGCCATTTTGCCGAAAGGCACGGTGTAACCGATTATCGAGAAAGGGTGATGCAAGAATGAAAAAAACTAATCGAAAAAAAACAGTGATAATAATGGTGGCTTTGATGCTTTTGTCGGTATTTGCACTTTCATCCTGCGCAAACACGGGATCGGGTGTAAAGGCTACCGTTCAGCTAAAGATAGTGGCAGGAGATGATGTTGTTTATAACGGACCTGTTGAGATGGACTATGAAGGAGCATCGCTGCTCGATGTTGTAAACGAAGCGTCGGCTTCCGGAAAGTTCGACTTCAAGGCGACAGAGGACGAAAAGGATGTGCTCAAGTGCGGTAAGTACGAGGTAAAGTCGGAGGACAAAACCGAGTACTACTGGAAATGCTCCTATAACGGCAGAGTGATTACAGATACCAAGGCTGCGGAGATCAGCGTAAGCGACGGAGACACAGCACAATTTACCTACTATGTCGGAACACTCAACGAAAACGGTCAGTACGAAGAGAAGCTCTATACCGAAAAGTCAAGCGAGACAACCGCTAATACCGATGTTTCGGAAATCGTAGAGTCGGAAAAATAAAAAGACAAAAAGAATCCGCAAAGTGTCGCGGATAAAAACCAAGATGATAAATCCTACGAGGGTTTACATAAATTTTATTAAATTTTTTAACAGGAGGCTTTTATGTTAAAGAGAATCTTTGCAATGGTTCTGACTATCATGTTAGTGCTCTCCTCGATGACATTCATCAATGCAGCCGCAGGCGAATATGTGCCTATGGATGCAGAGAATGATGTATATCAGGTTCCGCACGCAAAGTCAGAAATCACTGTCGACGGTGTAATCGGCGCAGACGAGTGGAAAGACGCCGCTTCGACAAGAGACCTTCAGGACATGACTGTCTGGATGGGCGACAAGACCATCGGTGAAGGATCTAGAGGATATTTTATGTGGGATGAGGATAACCTCTACTTCGCATTTGAATTCAAGAATTATACATACCGCGGAACAGAGTATGTTACAATGACATTCAGAAGCGACAGCGGCGGGGATGTTACTTATACCGCAAAGGTTGCAGATTCCGGCGTTTTCAATAAAGACGGAACAAAGGTTACCGACCTTGCAGTAACACATACAGATTCCTCTATGGTTATGGAATATACAATTCCGACATCAATCCTTACTCCCGAGGATATCGTTTGGGACGCAGTTGTGGAAGACGGATACTTCTTCCTTCAGGTTTGGTTCGGTGGTACACTTGAGGAAGGCAAGACTCCTATGAACTTTATGAGCTCTGCAGGAGCTATGAAGTACGATACATTCGTTCTTTCCGGTCTCGTTGCAGGCGCTGAAGGATTCGTTCCCTCTGTAGCTAACACATACGGCTCATGGAAACTTCCGAAGTCTCAGTCTGTTGCATTTGCAGATGGTATTCTTGAGACTCCGGAGTGGGCAAACGCTCTTGAAATCGACGTTCTTGCAAACAGCTGCTTCATGAATGACACTTGGGCTAAGCCGGGCGCAGGCTCCAAGTACTATATGATGTATGACGATACAAATCTCTACATCGCACTTGTTTACACATACTCCGATAACTTTACAGCAGATCAGGCTAAGGACACAGTAATCAACTTCTCTGTTGCAAAGGAAGAGAGAGATATTAACGGACTCGTTAGCGGCGATGAAGGATGGAACCCCGGTTGGGCTGCAGACAATGCACGTTATACAATTGTTGTTGAGAAGAATGATAAGGTTAAGTATCAGAATGTCAACATGGCAGGCGCTTCCGCAGCCCGTACAATCGGCGAGGGTGCACTTGTTATGGAGGTTGTAATTCCGAGAGCTAGCCTCAACCTTCAGACTGAGGGTGAGAACCAGTACTACCTCGGTTATTTCCAGAACAACGACGGCGGAAACCTTGTAATGCTTCCGGTTGATAACCAGAAGGATGCTAATTCCCCGTACAAGTGGACAACAGGAAACACTTCTACATTTATTCTTACAAACAAGAAGGCAGGAACAGAGGGTTGGGAGCATGTTGTTGATCCTGTAGGTCCCGACGAGCCTGCGAAAGAGTTCGAAACTCCTTCCGACACAACAGGATCTGTACATGGCATCAGAAAGGCTGCTGTATCCCCTGTTGTTGATGGTAAGATCACAGCTAAAGAGTGGTACAACGCTCTTGTAATCGACATTTCCGGTACAAATACCGAAATCAACTGGTACATGAACGGCGACGCTAAGAGAACCTTCGGCGAGGGCTCTACTGTAGCAATGCTTTGGGATGCAGAGTATATCTACTACGCATTCGATCTTAAGTACAACGCAGACTGGACACATGAAGGCGCACTCGGCGACGAGAGCTTTGAGTTCAGATTAAGCGAAACCTCCTCCGGCGGAGAAGGCAACTTCTATACAATGATCGTTACTCCGTCAGCCGGAACATGCACAGTAAACGGCACAGAGGTTGAGGGAATTAAGGTAGCTAAGGAAACCTCCGAAAGCTACAAGGTTGAGATCGCTCTTCCGATCTCCGCATTTGCTTCCTTCGTTAAGAACGGAGCAGTTGACAACGGCTACTACTACATGCAGATCCGCGGACAGACCCCGTCCTTCTGGGTACTTGCTAACCAGTGCGACCAGGGTCCGTTCGGCGGTGCAAAGAACACATACGTTCTCAGCCCACTTGCAGGCGGCGCAGTTGCTCCGACAGTTGACGAGATTCCGGCAGCAGTAACACCTATCGTTGCTGACGGTAAGATCGGCACAAACGAGTGGGACAACGCAATGAACCTCCCGATCACAAATGAGGCTCCGTGGAGCCATATCATGAACGATACATTCTCTCTCGGTGAGAATGCGTTCATTAAGGCTATGTACGACGCAAATAATCTCTATCTTGCATTTGATCTTGATAATGATGCAGTTGAAGGCAAGGACGATGATAGATTCCAGCTCTTCCTCTGCCCGACAGGCGATCCTTCCGAGTCAAACGGATTCAACGCCTGCATGATTGACTTCTACGCTAACGGAACATTCGTTATCTCCAACACGGGCGCATCTGCAGAGGACGTTCAGAAGGTAGTCGACATGATTACATACGTACTTGCAGCTGATGACTACGCACGCGGCGAGATCGTTATCCCGTGGGAAGCATTCAGGACAATTGACAGCTACCTCAGAATAACAAAGGGCTTTGAGATCAATAATCAGTATGTTGCAGGCGAGACACTCTACTGGTCTTGGGCAGTAGTTGATAACTCCGCTAACGGTCAGTGGTGGGGTATGTATCAGCCTATCGGCGACGGTTGGAACAAGAGCACTGCTAAGCATACTCTTACCACAATTCCGGCAGGCGGCGTTGACGCTGAAGAACCGGCTAAGACTCCTGAGCTCGTTATCACAGCTCCTGATTCCGTAAATGCCGGCGATGAGTTTACAGTTGATGTAGCCTTTGCTAACAACCCCGGAACAATCGACGTTAAGTTCAACGTTGAGTATGATGCATCCAAGTTCGAGATCGTAAGCATCGCTAATGGCGAGCTGTTTACAACTCTCGTTGATTCCTTTGACGCAACACAGAACGGCAAGTTCACCGGCACAGTTCGTGTATACAGCGCTCTTTCTGAGGCTGACGTTACAACAGACGGTAAGCTTGTTACAATCACAGTAAGGGCTCTTGCAAACGCAGAGGCAGGCGACGGTGTTATCACAGTTAAGTCTGTTGAAGCATGGTCATCTCCTGAGTCCACAACCGCAACAGAAGGCATCGAGCTTGATGTTACAGGTTGGGTTGCAGGAACAGCAACTGTAGCAGTTACAGTTCCTCAGCATACACATTCAATGGTTAAGCACGACAGAGTCGAGGCTACCTGCACAACAAACGGTAACATCGAGTACTATGAGTGCGAAGGCTGCGGCAAACTCTTTACGGATGAGGCAGGCGAAAATGAGATCACTCTCGAGCAGACAGTTCTTGCAGCATTAGGCCATTCAATGACAAAGCATGACAGAGTTGAAGCTACCTGCACAACAAACGGTAACATTGAGTACTACGAGTGCGGAACATGCGGCAAACTCTTTACAGATGAGGCAGGCGAGCATGAGATCACTCTCGAAGAGACAGTTCTCACAGCTACAGGCCACACAATGAAGAAGCACGACAGAGTCGAGGCTACCTGCACAGTTAACGGTAACATCGAGTACTATGAGTGCGAAATATGCGGCAAACTCTTTACAGATGAGGCAGGCGAAAACGAGATCACTCTCGAGCAGACAGTTCTTGCAGCAGAAGGTCATAAGAACGAAACAAAGTATGACGAAAACGGACATTGGACAGAGTGCTCTGTTTGCCATGAAAAGTCCGAGACTCAGGCACACGTTTACGGCGAGTGGACTGTTGTTAAAGAAGCTGGTATCGGCACAAGAGGTGAGAAGACTCATACATGTGAGTGCGGATACACAGAGACAGCTTATGTTTCCGAAATCCTCCTTGGCGATATCGACGGTGATGACAAGGTTGATGAGATTGATGCAATCACACTTGCAAGATATCTCGTTGGCTGGAACATCACAATCGAGAATACAGCAATCGCAGACATCGACAAAGACGGTAAGATCACAGACTGGGATTCTATCGTTCTTGAGAGATGGCTCGCTGGCTGGTACGCATAAATTTAATTTAATAAAATTTAGTTCGTAAGAACAGATTGCCCCGGCATCAGAAATGGTGCCGGGGCGATTTCTTGTCATCTGCAGTCCATTTTCCGATGCGCTGTTAAGGCGTCCTGCTTGCTGTTCACTTGATATTCCCCATGTGCTGCACGGACTGGAATGACAAATTAGAAAACAGCAATAAACAGCAAGAAACTTTAAGAAATTGCAGGAAGTAACTGATCGCGCAGCCCCGAGCATTGCTTTCTACCGTTTAAGATTGTAGGCTGTGGGTAAAAGGGAAAAGGGAAGAAATGGGCAGAAAAAGTCAGGAAGAAAGGGAGCGCATAAAGGAGAAGAAAAGGGAAAGGTGAAAAAAGAAAACGAAAATCGCCCTCACAGCCGTTATTTAGACTGTGGGGGCTAAGCTTATAGATTATTTTATTATCAACTGTTTTGTCATAACTGACTTTTTTAAAGCAATTGTAATTTCTGTTTAGGTTCTTTTGCTGGTTATTGCTTTTTTGAACAATTCGCTTTATTTTCTGCGAATATGCGCTTCGAGGCGATTTACGATCATGTCGAATGCAACAGCGTTCTTTCCGCCTTCCTGAACAACAATATCTGCCTTCCGCTTGCTCGGCTCGACATAAAGATCGTGCATAGGCTTTACGGTTGCCGTGTACTGTGCAAGAATCGATTCGAGGCTTCTGTCGCGCGTCCTCATATCTCGTTTGATCCGGCGTATCAGACGTACATCTGCATCGGTGTCGACAAAGATCTTAATATCCATAAGCTCGCAGAGCCTGACATCGGAAAAGATCAGAATGCCTTCGACAAGAATAATCGGGTGCGGCTCGATTGTAAGCGTCTCTTTACTTCGGTTATGAATGCTGTAATCATAAACGGGGCACTGAATGGTTTCTCCGTTTTTAAGCTTCACAATATCGCTGATCATCAGATCGGTCTCGAATGAATTCGGGTGATCAAAATTGATCTTTGCGCGTTCTTCGAACGTAAGACCCTTATATCCGCGGTAATAGTTGTCGTGATGTATAATTGCAATATCATCACCGAAGTGCTGAATTATTTTTTCTGCAAGCGTTGTTTTACCGCTTCCGGTTCCGCCCGCAATTCCGATTACGATTATGTCCTGCATTTGTTATCTCGCTTTAAAAAATAAGTTGTGGTTTTTCCGATTTGTCTGCCGAAAATTCAAGAGACGACATGAATTTTTGTTTTGCATCCCTAAACAGTGCCTCGTTCGACGCATAAAGGATCGCCAATTTGTCACCTTTGTTTACATAATCTCCGGTTTTTCTTATAAGCTCAATTCCGGCACCGTGGTCAATGCTGTCACCCTTGTTTACCCGACCGGCGCCGAGAAGGGAAGCACACAGCCCGATTCCCTCGGTATTCATATGTGAGATATATCCGTCGCAGGGAGAAACCAGCTCGTGCCTGCATGCTGCAAGCGGAAGCTTTGATGTGTCCTCGATCATGAGTACATCACCGCCCTGTGCAGAAATCCATTCCTTCATCTTGTCAAAGGCAGCTCCGCTTTCGATAGCACCCGTTGCCTCGGCTCTTGCTTCTTCGATCGGAATGCTTTTGAACATCGAGACAAGATTTGCAGCAAGCTCAAGGGAAATCTCATAAAGATCGCCCTTCTGCTCGTTTCGTAAGATGCGCACCGCTTCGATTACCTCAAGAGAGTTTCCGATGTTGTACCCGAGCGGTATATCCATGTTCGTGACGAGCGCGCGGACATTTCTGCCGCAGGCTGTTCCGACCTTGATCATCTCGTTTGCAAGGTTTTTTGCGTCATCGACGGTCTTCATAAACGCGCCGCTGCCGGTTTTTACATCCAGCACAATGGATTTAGCTCCCGATGCAAGCTTTTTGCCCATAATCGATGATGCAATAAGCGGAACGCAGTCGATTGTTGCTGTTACATCGCGCAGAGCATAGAGTTTTTTGTCTGCCGGAGCGAGCTCTCCGCTCTGACCTATTACGCACAGTCCGACCCTGCTTACGATATCGATAAATTCCTTTTCCGAAAGGAAAGTGCGGTATCCCGAAATTGACTCGAGCTTGTCAACCGTCCCTCCCGTATGGCCGAGTCCGCGACCGGACATTTTTGCAAACTTTCCGCCGAGAGAAGCGACCACCGGTCCTACAATCAGCGATGTTTTGTCTCCTACACCTCCGGTTGAATGCTTGTCGACCGAAAGATCGCCGAACATCGACAGATCGATAACATCGCCGGAGCGCATTATTGCATCGGTAAGAACGGCTGTTTCATCGTCGTTCATACCGCGGCAGCAGATTGCCATACAAAGAGCCGATGCCTGATAATCAGGTATTGTGCCGTTTGTATAACCTTCAACGAAAAATCTGATTTCCTTTTCGTCAAGAGCAAGTCCGCAGCGCTTTTTGTGAATTATATCATACATTCTCATGATTATCTCATCCCCTTGTCATACGGAATTCCTTCCGCCTTCGGTGCACGCGAGCTCTTTGATGTGAACGCGAGGACGACAAGCACCGCGATATACGGTATCAGATTATAGAAATACATCGGCAGTCCGAGACTCTTTAAAAACGGTATTGTCGAGGAAACTACTCCGAGGCATTTTAAAAATCCGAACATGAGCGATCCGAGTGCAATTCCGATCGGCTTCCAGTTGCCGAATATCATAATTGCAAGCGCAAGGAAGCCCATTCCGGCAACCGTTCCTTCGGATGTTCCTCCGGCTGTTGTGGCAATATAGATATATCCGCCGAGTCCGGCAAGAGCGCCGGAAATTGTAGTTCCAAGATAGCGCATCTTCTTTACGTTAATTCCGACCGAGTCTGCCGCCTGCGGATGCTCGCCGCATGCACGGAGTCTGAGACCGAATCTCGTTGTGTACAGAAGTATTGAGAGGATTATAAATACAATTACCGCAATATATGTTGAAATGTATGCCTTGTCGAAGAAAACTCTTCCGACATCGCTAAGATCGTCGTTGCGGATTACAAAGCCCATATCCTTCGGCATCACAAGCTTGTCCTGGGAGAAGAATATCTTGATGATAAAGAGTGTAATTGCCGGCGCAAGGAGGTTGAGCGCCGTTCCTCCGATCGTCTGATCCGCCTTTAATTTTATTGCGGAAAACGACAGCAAAAGCGAAAATGCAGCACCGGAAAGAGCCGCGGCTGCCATTGCTATAATAAACAGCCACTGGGTTCCGACAAGAATATCCGCACGCTGGAAAAGATATACGGTTACCGCGCCGATAAATGATCCGAAGATCATAATACCGTCAAGGGCGATGTTGATTATGCCGCTTCTCTCGGCAAATACGCCTGCGAGTGCAACTATAAGAAGCGGAATCGAATAAATCAGTGTTTTTTGAAGAAGGAATACCATTAGTTGTCTACCTCCTCTTCCTTTGCCTCGGATTTGTCATTTGGCTCTGTGCTTTCCGAAGTGTCCGTTTTGATATCTGCTTTTATATCCGTTTGATTATCTGTCTCAGCATCTGCGCTGCCTTTTGCTTCGGTTAATTCATCGGCTTTGACTTCGGTCAAGCCCTCAGGCGCTGAGCCTTGCTTTTTGTTTGCCTTTTTTGCCTGCCTTGCCGTGATGAATTCCTTAATTATCTTGGAAAATCCGGCAAAGTAGATAATAACCGCGACGATCAGATCGGACACATATTCGTTGAACGCCGTGTATCCGGCAAGATTGAAGCCGCCTTTTCCGATATAACGCAAAAACAAAGAGCTGAAAATTACTCCGATCGGGTTGTTGCTTGCAAGCAGTGCAACCGGGATTCCGTTAAAGCCTTCGCTCGGGAGGCTGTTGTAGGTGTTCCACAAAAAGTCGTTTTCGCCGTTCAGATACCAGAGCGCAGCACCGCCTGCTGCAAGACCGCCTGCAATCATCATGGAGAGAATGATGTTCCGCTTTTCGTTCATTCCGGCGTATTTTGCACCGTTCTTGTTAAAGCCGCATGCCTTAAGCTCGTAGCCGAAGGTTGTCTTGTTCATCAGGATGTATATAAAGATTGCAAAAAGAATTGCAATAAAGAGGCTTATGTCGATATGAGAGCCGGGGAAGAGCTTGTCGAGCCCGAGCTTCGGAGTTGCGACCCCGTTTGTAATTGTTTTGCGTATAAACTTGGTTTTTGTTTCCGCAATATTAACAAAGCTGTCGCCTGTCAGATAGAATATCCAGCTGACGAGATTTGCTGCGATCCAGTTTGTCATGATGCAGACGATAACCTCGTTTACATTGAAAACCGCCTTGAAGAAGCCCGGAATTGCACCCCAGACCATTCCGCTTAAAATTCCGGCAGCAAATGCAAGCAGCCAGACAAAAAACGATGTTGCAGGGGTTGTCGGAACCGACAGCGCAACAAGAAGAGATGTTGTGGCGCCGATCAGGTACTGACCCGGCGCTCCGATGTTGAAAAGTCCGGTTTTAAACGCTACCGCAACAGAAAGACCTGTCATAAGCAGCGGTGCGGCTTCGAGAAGCATATCGCCGAGCTGGAAGAGAATATCCTTTGTGTTTCCTGCGGCAAAGGGCCCTCCCAGAATAATCAGCAGTCCCTGAAATGCCTCGGATATGTTGATGTCGCTTGATGTGATGGCAAGACCGAGAAGAACGGCGAACCCAACGAGCATTCCGCCGAGTATGCAGAGGATCGACGCGGCAACCGATTTGAATCCGTCCTTTTCGGTAAACGGAATCCGCTTATCATTTGTTTTCATTGCTGTTTTCCTCCTTTTCGCTGCTTTCAGTCTTTTCGCAGTTTTCAGCTGTTTCAGTCTTTTCAGCCGTTTCGGTTTTTTCTGCCGTTTCGGCAGCACCTGTCGTTTCAGATGTTTCGACAGCTGATTGCCTTTTTGCGCCGGACATGTAAAGTCCGAGCTCGCGGACCGATATTTCCTTCGGATCGAATTCGCCTACGATTTCGCCCTCGTACATTACAAGAATCCTGTCGGAAACGTTCATAACCTCGTCAAGCTCGAGCGAAACAAGCAGAACCGCCGATCCGCTGTCACGGGATTCGATCATTTTTTCGTGTATTGATTCGATAGCGCCGACATCAAGTCCGCGTGTCGGCTGAACTGCAATCAGAAGCGCATGCTCGCGGTCAAGCTCGCGTGCGATAATCGCCTTTTGCTGATTTCCTCCCGACATCGATCTTGCGGGAGTGCCAGAGCCCTGACCTGAGCGGACGTCGTATTTGTCTATAAGCTCGTTTGAATATTTTTCAACCTCATCGAATTTGATAAAGCCGTGCTTCTGGAATCTCGGCTCAAAATATCGCTGCAGAACAAGATTGTTTCCGAGCGAGTAGTCGAGGATAAGCCCGTGCTTGTGCCTGTCCTCCGGGATGTGGCTCATGCCGTGCGCGTTGCGGTAGCGTACGCTCTTGTGCGTAATGTCAATGCCGCAAAGCTTAACCGAGCCGCTCTCGATCCTTTCAAGACCGGTCAGACCGTTTACGAATTCCGTCTGTCCGTTTCCGTCGATTCCGGCAATACAGACAATTTCTCCGGCACGGACATTAAACGATACGTTATGAACCGCATGCTTCTTCTTGTGCTTGCCGTGAACGCACATGTTCTTGATTTCAAGAACAACATCCTTCGGCTTTGCAGGCTCCTTGTCGACAACAAACTTGACATCGCGCCCGACCATCATGTTGGAAAGCTCTTCCTTTGTGGTTTCGCTTACATTTACGGTTCCGACGCATTTGCCCTTGCGCAGGATAGTAACCCTGTCGGCAACAGCCATAATTTCGTTCAGCTTGTGAGAAATAAAGAGTATGGATTTACCCTCGGATTTCATTTTTTTCATGATCTCCATGAGCTCGGAGATTTCATCCGGGGTAAGCACCGCGGTCGGCTCGTCAAAAATGAGAATTTCGTTGTTGCGGTACAGCATCTTCAGAATTTCGGTTCTCTGCTGCATTCCGACCGTGATATCCTCAACTAATGCATCGGGATCGACGTTCAGACCGTAGGTCTCGGAAAGCTGCATAACCCTCTCTCTTGCCTTCTTTTTCTGCAGAAAGCCGAGCTTGTTCGGCTCAACACCGAGAATGATATTGTCAAGCACCGAAAAGACCTCGACGAGCTTGAAATGCTGATGCACCATTCCGATGCCGAGCGCATTTGCGTCGTTCGGGTCCTTGATGTCTACAACCTCGCCGTTTTTGAGAATCTCTCCCTTTTCCTGCTTGTAAAGTCCGAACAGAACACTCATCAAAGTGGATTTTCCGGCTCCGTTTTCGCCGAGAAGGGCATGAATCTCTCCCTTTTTCAGCTGAAGAGTAATATCGTCATTTGCGACGATACCCGGAAATACCTTTGTAATGTTCCGCATTTCAATAATATACGGAGAATCGGTTTTGACGACAGATTCATGTGTCTTCGCTTCATTCATAGGTGTGTGCCTTCCTTATAAAGAGTTTTCATTTCCTTTTGACAGTGCAGCCGGTTGTACAGATCATTACAAAATGCATAAATTGTGCAGACCGGTGTAGACGGTATATAAACAGATAAGGCGGTAGGCAGCCGAAAGCTGCTGCACTCTCAAGGGGAAGTGAAATGCCGAATATAACAGAGTGCCGTATGTGCGCCGATTGGCGCACATACGGCGAGCATGAGAACTTTTAGTTATTTTTCAAAGTCGATTGTTGTATTTGTAAGACCGGCAGTCAGCCATTCGCCGTCATTTGCATTTTCGGGAACCTCAGACTTCGGAACGAGTGTTCCGTCTGCGATCTTCTTGAAGAGGGTGTTGTACTCTTCAACTGTAAACTTTGTGAATCTCCAGGAGCTTTCTGCTGTCGGAATTCCGGTTGCATTGTCGGCAGCGCCGAGGTTCTGAACCTTGTTTGCAAGCTCGCTGTCCCACTTGCCGTCATAAATCTGCCCGAGAACCTGCTTAACGGAGTTAGCAAGGCCCTTCATAGCAGAAGTGATGATCTGGGAGGACTGAGCGGACTGGTCGGTGTCAACACCGACGATCTTAACATCCTTATATTCCTCTGCAGCGGACTTAACAGAGGCGAGCATGGATCCTCCGCAGGAGAATACAACCTCTGTTCCGTTTGCATACCAGCTTGCGATCTGTGTCTGAAGCTCGGGAGATGCCGAGAAGGAATCGCCGTACTTGTAGCTGTACTTGATTGTGATGTCAACGCCGAGCTCTCTTGCAGCGTCGTCAGCGCCCTGAACAAAGCCTAAGCCGTAACGGTTGCAGGGAGGATTGGTTCCGCCGCCTCCGCCTGTGTAGCCGAGCTTGGTATAGCCTTCTTTAACTACTGCATAGCCTGCCATGTAGCCGCATTCCTGCTCTTTGTAGATGATAGCTGTAACATTGTCTAATTTGAGTGCCCAACCGTCAACGAATATGAACTTAACGTCCGGATTTTCTTTTGCAACAGTCTCAATAGCGGTTGCCTGAAGGTATCCCGGTGTAACGATAACCTTCGCGCCGTTTGAGATAGCCTGTCTCATGGCAGCGATACGGTCATTGTCGGTTGCGTTCGAGCCGTTGTCGGGCTGGTAGTACTTATAGGTAAGCTTGTTGGCTTCGGCATATTCCTTTGCACCCTCATAGGTACCCTGGTTGAAGCCGCCGTCCATGAGCTGGCCAACGTCTGTTACGATGGCGATCTCAAAATTCTTTTCGCCGCATGATGAGAATATTACACAGCATGCGAGGAGCATTGAAAAACATAGAAGAGCGGATAGAATCTTTTTCATTGTCATTCTCCTGTCTTTTTTGGGATTATCCCATAATTTGTATAAAGTGTAAACTTTAACACCACCGATATTATAATTGATTTGTAACAATATGTCAACAAGTTTTGGTAAAAATTATTAAAAAACCATTAAATTATCTGCGGTATTGGTCAAAAATAGACAAGTTATGCAATTGAAGCTTTTCTGCTTGGTAAAAGATTGTTAAAAAGCTTATTTCATGCTTTCAACGGTGAATGCAAAGGGAAGGATGTCGTTAAGCGAATATGTACGGATGTCCTCCTTTGTGCCGAGAAGGATTTTAAAATCCCTGTCACAGAACTCCGCCATTACCTGGCGGCAGACACCGCACGGAGCGCAGAGCGGGGATGTTTCGCCATGGCGGCCTCCGGTAATCGCGATTGCCGAAAAGCTGCGCTTTCCCTCGCTTACCGCTTTGAAGAATGCAGTCCGCTCGGCGCAGTTTGTAGGGGTATATGTCGCGTTTTCAATGTTGCAGCCGAGATATACCGTGCCGTCGGTGCAGAGCAGCGCCGCTCCGACCGAAAAACCGGAATACGGCGAATACGACATTTCTCTTGCCTTATATGCGGCTTCCATAAGCTCAAGGTCTTTCATTTTACCACCTCGTTTTTAAAGCTTTTGCCTGTTGTTTTATACTCTGTTTCGAGCATGTCCGCAACGGATGCTGCAATGTCTGCAAAGGTGCTTCTCGTTCCGAGATTGACCGACTTGATCTTACTTCCTATTATAATAAGCGGAGTGTATTCGCGCGTGTGGTCGGTGCTGATATCTCCCGGATCGCAGCCGTGATCGGCGGTTATCATCAGCACATCGTCATCCTGCATGCGCGAAACAAAGCCGGGCAGCCAGATGTCAAATTCGGCAATAGCCGCAGCATATCCGTCAACATCGTTGCGATGACCGTAAAGCATGTCAAAATCGACGAGATTTATAAAGCACAGCCCGCTAAAATCTGTGTCCTGTACCTCAAGTGAGACAGCCATTCCCTCGGTGTTGCCGTGGGTAAAGATGGATTTTGTAATTCCGCGTCCGGCAAAGATGTCGGTGATTTTTCCTACGGCAATAACATCCTTTCCTGAATCCTTTAACGCATCAAGAACGGTATATCCGGTCGGCTCAAGCGAGAAATCGTGGCGGTTTGCCGTTCTTTTGTAGCTGCCGCTGCTTCCTATAAACGGACGTGCGATAACTCTTCCGACGGCATTTTTTCCTGTCAGAATCGAACGCGCCTTTCTGCAGTATTCGTAAAGCAGCTCGGGAGGCACGATATCCTCATGCGCCGCAATCTGAAAAACGCTGTCCGCACTTGTGTAAACGATAAGCTTTCCGGTTTTTACATGCTCGTCTCCGTAGTCTTTTATCACTTCTGTTCCGGAATACGGCTTGTTGCAAAGCACTCCTCTTCCGGTTGCCTTTGAAAATCCGTCGATTATCTCTTTAGGAAATCCGTTAGGATAGGTAGGAAGCGGCGTGCCGGAATAAAGACCTGCAATTTCCCAGTGGCCGATCGTTGTATCCTTGCCGGCTGACGCTTCCTGCAGCCTTGCAACCGCAGCATAATGGTTTTTGCATCCGGAAAGAAAATCAATGCCGTCAATGTCGCAAAGACCTGCCTTTCGCAGATTGTCGATATTGAATTTTTCGGATTTGGAAATGCTTCTTATCGTGCTTGCGCCCCTGTCGCCGAACCTGTCGGCATCCGGAGCCTCGCCTATTCCGAAGCTGTCAAGAACAATTAAAAAAACTCTTTTCATTTTTTCTTATCCTTTTTATATAAGTTACAGAACCTTGTGCGGTTCTAAAGCGAAGTGTGCCGGAGATGGTATGTATACCGCTGGCGTTGTTTTGGCGCTTTAATATTCGCCGGCTTCGGCTTCCATGCCCTTTACTATTTTAACAATTCTGCTTGTCCCGAGCCGTGAAGCGCCGAGCGAGAGGAATTTTTCCGCATCGTCAAGCGAGGAAATGCCTCCTGCTGCTTTGATTTTCACATGCTTGTCAACGTGAGCGGCAAAAAGAGCGATATCCTCAAAGGTTGCTCCGCCTGTCGAAAAGCCTGTCGAGGTCTTGATGAAATCCGCGCCTGATTTGCTTACGATTTCGCACATTTTGATCTTTTCCTCTTCGGTAAGAAGACAGGTTTCAATAATTACCTTTAAAATATGTCCGGAGCAGGCTGCTTTGACCGCCTTGATCTCCGAGAGAACATCGTCATACCTTTTGTCCTTCAGATATCCGATGTTGATGACCATGTCGATCTCGTCCGCGCCGTTTTTTACCGCGTCCTCTGTCTCAAAGCATTTTGCGGCGGTGGTTGAATATCCGTTCGGGAAGCCGATGACCGTGCAGACGGCGACCTTGTCGCCGACATATTCCTTAGCCCTTGCAACATATGAAGCCGGAATGCAAACAGACGCTGTGTGATATTTTATTCCGTCGTCACATATTGATTTTATGTTGCTCCATGTTGCGCTCTGCGAGAGCAGTGTGTGGTCAACCGCAGATAAAATTCTATTCAGATCCATAATTCCACCTCGTAATATATTTTTATTTTAAATTCGTTTTCCGTATTTATTCCTGTATATCCTGCTTTATATCGATCTGCATGCCGCTTTTCTGTCCCACGATTGCCTTTTTCCAGCACTTGTGGCACATGGCGATATATCTGTCGTTTCCGCCGATGCAGATCTGTGCTCCGTGGGTAAGTATGTTCCCACGGTCGTCCATTCTGGCGTTGACAATTGCCTTGGAGCCGCATTTGCAGATGGTTTTGATTTCGGTAATCGAATCCGCAACCTCAAACAGCCGCAGACTTCCGGTAAATGCCTTTGTAAGAAAGTCGGTACGAAGCCCGAAGCACAGAACCGGCACGTCCATGTCGTCAACAATGTCTCTTAGCTGATCGATCTGCGCCTCGGTCAAAAACTGACATTCGTCGGCAATTATGACGTCAGCCTTGCCGTGCTTTTTGAATTCTTCAATAATATTCGTGTCGGGATAGATAATATCCCCCCTTGCAAAGAGTCCGATGCGCGATTTTATGACATCCGCCTCGTCGCGGTTGTCGGTCGAGGGCTTAATGAGCCAGACCTTCATATTCCTTTCTTCGTAATTGAATTTGGTAATAAGCACCTGAGCCGTTTTCGAGCTTCCCATAGCTCCGTATTTGAAATACAGCTTTGCCATTCTGCATCCACCTCCTTTTCGGATTTAATTAAAACACAAAAGCGGCGTATACACGCCGGTACGGCGAAGCCGTACGACAAAATTTCAAAGAAATTTTGCTTTTGTTGTTGCAATATCCACGTCCGTGCGCAGCACGGATAGGTAACAACCCTAAAAGCTTGCACAGCAAGCTTTTTCGTGGATATTTAAACACAAAAGCGGCGCGAAAGCGCCGGAGACGGCGAAAGCCGTCCAAAATTCCAACGGAATTTTTCTTTTGTTGTTGCAATATTCATGCAATGGCTTGCTTAGCAAGCCATTGCATGAATATTATAACATATGTTAACAAAATGTTCAAGATGGTCATTTTGCTTAATAATTCGCACTCGAAAATGTGCGTTTTGCACTATGCTGGCAAATGACTCTAATTTTGATAGAAACCCGTTAAGGGGGTGCAATTACGGTTTGGAGGGGGGTGCATTTTTGATTTTAGGGGGTGCAACCACGGCTTTAGGGGGTGCATTACTCTACCCGTGGGGACAGCAATAAACCGCAGGCGTTGAAACCTGCGGTCTTTTCATTTTTGTTGGGACTCACACCTCGATTTCTGTACCGCCCTGGAATTTGAAGGTCATCCGTCTGTCGGCGTGGATGGTTATCGTGTCGATAATAGTGAGCCAGAGCTTTTCGTCAAACTCGGTGAGGGCATCCAATTCCTGCACCTCAAACATAAACGCTCCGATGGCTTCTGCCTGGGCTTCCCGTTCAGCCTTTGTGGTGCGGAGTTGCTCAAGCTGTGCCTTGGCTTTTTCGTACCGCTCCACAAACCCATTGTACCGGGCGGTGTACTCCTCCTGGTTCTGCGCCGTTTGCGAATTCTCTGCAATGCAGCGTTTTGTCAGTTCGGTCACAACCTCGATCTCCTCAAGCAGGGTCTGGATTTCCTTATCAATACCCGTGCAGTCCGTCAGCGTAGCCTGCATCAATCGGCAATCCTCAAGGATGTTGTCTTTGCTTTCGATGATAGCGTTAAGGGCGGTCACGAACCGCGCTTTAATGGTTTCCTCGTCCAGATGCGGCGTTTCGCATTTGTGCTCACCCTTGAATTTGC
>CAKSER010000013.1 GCA_934447715.1 uncultured Eubacteriales bacterium
TTGCACAGTTGCTTAAAACATCTGCCGACGAAATCTTGAACGCTCTGCCTTCGCCTATCATCTGGACGACAAGGACGCAAACGTCGTTGTTTTTCGCTATGGATTCTGTCAGACTGTCAAGCTTCTCGCGGTCGATCTGCTGCCCGCTTATTGCATTTTTTATAAATGCGCCGGATGCTTTAATTTCCTTTGTCTTAAAAAAGCTGTAGATGCTGTCAAAGAACGCAACCTGACACAGCCAGAGAAGAAGCATAATTACGCAGACAAAGAGCATCAGCGATATAAAAAGCCTCGATCTTATTCCGGGCTTTTTTTTGATTTTTGAACCTGTATGCTTCATTGCTTTGTTTTACCGGCTCTAAGCCTCGAACCGATATCCGACTCCTCTTAAAGTGACGATGAATTTTCTGTATTTCCCAAGGCTCTTGCGCAGCAGCTTGATGTGGGTGTCGAGTGTGCGGTCGTCACCGTAGAAGTCATATCCCCATACGTCGGTGATCAGCTTTTCTCTTGAAAGGGCAATATTCCGGTTTCTTAACAGATAAAAGAGCAGATCGTATTCCTTGGGGGAAAGCTCTGCTTTTACTCCGTCTATGTAGACAATTCTGCTTGTGAAGTCGGCTGTAAGCCCTTCGATTGTGACAATCTCGTGCCCCTGTTCCTTTTTTTCGGGGGCATCCGGCATTTTACTGCCGGATACCCTTTTCATAATCGCGTCGACACGCAGCATGAGCTCCTTTGGTGAAAAGGGCTTTACCACATAGTCGTCCGCACCGAATTCAAAGCCGCTTATCTTGTCATATTCCTCGCCTCTTGCAGACAGCATGAGGATCGGTGTATTGCCGTGCTTCCGGATCTCTCGGCAGGCGGACAATCCGTCCAGTTCCGGCATCATAATGTCCATTATGATAATGTCGAAGCTTTCGCTTCTGCAGATATTGACCGCCTCCATGCCGTCCCCGGCTTCGAAGACCTCGTGTCCTTCAAATTCCGCATATTTTCTTATCAGCCTGCGAATGTTTTCCTCGTCATCAACGATGAGTATTTTGTACATTTTATGCTCCGTTTTTAAAATTTTGTGATTTATAAAAACCGAATCCGGTAATTATTTGTTGCCCTGTGAAT
This sequence comes from uncultured Eubacteriales bacterium, assembly GCA_934447715.1. Lineage (GTDB taxonomy): Bacteria > Bacillota > Clostridia > Oscillospirales > CAG-272 > HGM12657. The sequence continues at coordinate 1,126 of CAKSER010000013.1, forward strand.
TATTGCCCTGTGACTCTGTAAGGGTGTGCTCAAACTCGGTAAGGATGCTGTCGCCGTTTGAATTCTGTCTGTATACGCTGATCTTTACAATGTCGCCGACCTTATATTTAAGAAGCAGAGCCTTGATTTCGGAGGAGGAAGAAACCTCGACACCGTCGATTGCGACGATTCTGTCGCCTGTCTTGAAGTTGTCCGACTCGCTGCTTGCAACATATACGCCAAAGGTTGTGACGTATTTCTGATACTGCCACCATTTGTAAAGATCGTTTGTGCTTGTGACATCAAAGAGTGTTACGCCGAGTTTTACACGGCCTGTTACATATCCGTTTTCAATCAACTCGGTTGCAACCTCCATACCGTTGACTATCGGGATTGCAAATCCGATTCCCTCAACAGATGTGCCGGAGGATTTTGCGTTGACAATGCCGATAAGATTGCCGTCCTTGTCGAAAAGGCCGCCGCCGGAGTTTCCGGGGTTGATTTCGGCATTTGTCTGAAGAAGTGTATACGACTGACCGTCGATAGTGACGATTCTGTCAAGAGCGCTTACGATTCCGTCTGTTACCGATCCGCCGAGTGTGCCGAGCGGATTTCCGATTGCAACGACATAGTCGCCTACGCCGACCGATGAATAATCGCCGATTGTGGCTGCATCAAGTCCGTCTGTTTTTACCGAAATGACCGCGATATCGGTTACCGAGTCCATTCCGACCAGCGTTGCCTCAAACTGATCCTGCGCCTTGTTGTTGAGCGTTACGTTTATGTTGGATGCACCGGATACGACATGTGCGCAGGTGATTATATATGAAATGCCGTTAGAGGAGCTGATTATTACACCGCTTCCTGCACCCTCTGTTACATACTGACCGTAAAACGAGCTTGTTGTGATCGTTTCTGTCGATATTGCAACAACCGTCTGACCGGCTACATTGTTTACATGTGCTGCGCTTGTAGTTTCCTTTGTTGTGTCGCTTTTCGGATCGACGTAGTTAACTACAACATTGCCGCCTGATGATGTGGGGGTAGTGCTGCGGAGGCTGTTTGAAAATTCCGCTGCTGCAAAGCCGATAGCTCCCGAAAGAAGCAGGCCGAATATCAGCATGACGCATACAAACGCCTTGCTTGCCGGCTTTTTCTGCTTTTGAGCCGGTCTCGGAGGGGGCGGAGTCTGGCGGTACGGATTTCCGTATCCGGGATTGCCCTGTGAGTAGCCTCCGTTATATGAGCCGGACTGGCTTGCTCTTCCGAAAACGACTGTGTTGTCGTCATGGTTCGGAAAATGTCCGGGACCGTATGAATATGTGCCGTCGCCCGGCTGATTTCCGATCGGACGGCCTGTCTGCGGATCAAATCTGTACGGAGGTCTTTCACCTTCGCCCTGCGGAATGCCCTGAGGCCCATTCTGAGGTCCGCTCTGCGGTCGGTTTTGTGCTCCGCTCGGGGCAGTGTTCTGTGTTTCGCTTTCCGAAATGCCGGATGTACCTTCCTGCGGTACGCTCTGCGCGCTGTCGTCGCCCTGTGTATTATAAGAAGAATTGGGCTCGGCATTCTGTCCTGCATTTTCTGCGGCATTATTAAACGAGCTGTTCTGATTTCCTACGCTGCCGGAATTGTTCGACTGCTCATAGTCGAAGTTCCTTTCATTGCCTGAATTGTTGTTATCCATAATTTCCTCCCGAAATGAAATTTTCTTTTTTTGTTGTATTTAGTATAAACACCATTTGTGACGGTTAGATGATGGATTTTCAAAAATTTGTTGAAATAATCGGTTTATTATGATACAATTATCTGACATTCGGGTGAAAATCGGCTTTTGAAGCTGTTTTGAGCCGGTTCCAAGTCAGATTGTAAGGAGGCAGGAGAAAGAATGGGCGATAATTTTAAGCCGGTTGTTCTTGTTACCGGAGCATCAAAAGGAATAGGAGCGGAAACGGCGCGTCTGTTTTACAAAAAAGGCTATCGCGTTGCCGTAAACTATAACACCTCAAAAAATGAGGCGCTTGCTCTTTGCCGTGAGCTCGGAGACGATTCGCTTGCGGTTTGCGCCGATGTTTCGGATACAGCCTCGGTAAAAAGAATGTTTGACGAGGTTTACTTGCGCTTCGGACGGCTTGACGTGCTTGTCAACAATGCCGGAGTTTCGTCGATCAAGCTTCTTTCGGATACAGACGATGCCGAGCTTATGCATATTCTTTCTGTCGATCTTGCAGGCACGATGAAATGCAGCAGGGAAGCAATTCCGCTGTTTCTTAAAAACCACTCGGGCGCAATAGTCAATGTGTCGTCGATGTGGGGAGTTGTCGGGGCATCCTGCGAAACGGTCTATTCCGCAGCCAAAGCAGGCGTGATCGGATTTACAAAGGCGCTTTCAAAGGAGCTCGGTCCCTCCGGGATTCGAGTCAACTGTGTTGCACCCGGCGTTGTAAATACCGAAATGAACAGCTCGCTCGGGGAAAACAATATAAATGATCTGAAGGAGCAGACACCGCTTTGCAGAATAGCAGATCCAAAGGAGATTGCGGAGGTTATCCTCTTTCTTGCGTCGGATAAGGCATCGTTTGTGACCGGTCAGACCGTGACGGCTGACGGAGGATTTTCTTTATAAAGAACGCAAATACCTGCAATATCCGTCGCCGGCGATGTGCAGCGTTAAAACGTTAAAAATAGAAAAAAAGATAAACAAAGGGATATCGGATCTCCGATATCCCTTGTTGTTTAATGCAAATAATCAGTCAACAAGCATATCGGGAGCCGTTTCCCAAAGCTGCTGAAGCGGCTGACGGTCGCCGAAGTGTGCAATGTCGATAACGTCCGAAAGGACTGCGGAGGCGGTAGGAAGACTGCCTGCGCCCTTGCCGTAGAACATGATGTCTCCCGAGATGCGTCCCTTTACAAGAATGCCATTGAAAACGTCCGAAATTCCGTAAAGCGGATTTGTGTTCGGAACAACCGTCGGTTCTACCGACATGCGAAGTCCCTTTTCGGTCATCTCCGCCTTTGCAATCAGCTTGACTGCGCAGCCGGTTGCCTCGGCATTTTTGATGTCATCGAGAGTTACGTTTCTTATTCCGACGGTTTTTACCTTTTCGAACGGAACAAGCTTTCCGAAGGCTACTGCGGCGAGGATGCATATCTTTCTGCAGGAATCAAAACCGTCAACATCCGCAGACGGATCAGCCTCTGCATATCCGAGCTTCTGAGCCTCCTTAAGCGCCTCCTCGTAGGAGATTCCGGCGTCCTTCATTCTTGTTAAGATATAGTTTGTCGTTCCGTTTAAAATTCCGTCAATTTCGTATATGTCTGTCGTTGTAAGCGAATCGGTCATCGGTCTTATAATCGGGATTCCTCCTCCGACGCTTGCCTCAAAGAGGTAACGGCAACCCTTGTCTCTTGCGATTTTAAGAAGCTCCGGTCCGAATTCTGCAACAACTGCTTTGTTTGAGGTTACAACATTCTTTCCTGCTGCAAGAGCCGCTTTTGAAAAGTCGTATGCAGGATGTGTACCGCCGAGCATTTCGACTACAATCGAAACCTCCGGATCACAAAGAATGGTGTCGATGCTTTTTACAACCCTGTTTCCGAGCGGATGGTCGGGGAAGTCACGAAGATCGAGAATGTATTTTATATTGAGCTCAAGGCCGGTGCGTGCCTTGATTTCGGCGCTGTTTTTCATTATGATTTCGGCAACTCCTCCGCCTACTGTGCCGAATCCGAGCAATGCAATATTTGTCATATGCAGCTTACCCTTTCTGTCTCTTTTGTTTTTTACAATTTACTGTACTACTATAGCAAATTTATGTGAATATATTGTTAACATAAGGCGGTTTTTGAACATTATTTTCCGATATATAAGCCGATACGGAAATATTATAGAAAATAAATAGAAAATATAGGAGCTAAATTAAAAAAACGCTTGACAATATATAATTTAAGATGCTATAATGTAAATTGCCGCATGACTATGGGTTTTTTAAGTATGCCGAAAAGCATACACCTATACCAGCGAGTTCAAAGATTCGCAGAGCAGATTGGCTGCGAATCATAGGAAAGTGAGGTGCTTTTCGTGTTTGCTGTAATCGAAACAGGCGGAAAACAGTACAAGGTTGGCGAAGGTGACGTTATTTTCGTTGAGAAGCTCGACGTTAATGAAGGCGAAACCGTTACGTTTGACAAGGTACTTGCTCTTTCGCTCAACGATTCCTTCAAGGTCGGCGCTCCTACAGTAGAGGGTGCTACCGTAACTGCCAATGTCGTAAAGAACGGCAAGGCAAAGAAGATCTATGTTATGAAGTACAAGGCTAAAAAGAATGAAAAGAAGAAGATCGGTCACAGACAGCCGTATTCTAAGGTTCAGATCGTTTCAATCAACGGTTGAGCCCGTGTTTTAACGGATTGCTATGATTAAGATTACTTTTCTGAAAAGAGACGGTGTGTACTACGGCTTTCGCGAGGAGGGACATGCGGGATACGACGAATCCGGAAAGGATATTGTCTGCGCTGCTGTCTCCGCAATGACGATGCTTGTGGTAAATGCCATCGAGGTCTCGTATGCATCGGATGTTACGTATAACATCGATGACGCTACTGCCGATATCGAGGTTCTTGCGCTCGGCGCACTTCCGGAAACCGGCGAGGATGAATATAAGCAGTTTGCAATTGCTGGACTGATTCAGTCATATTATCTTCAGCTTATGGACATGACGGAGGATTATTACGAATATCTCGAGGTAAATGAGATCGAACAATAAGCCTGCTTCTTAAACGGAGCTTTTATTTTGAGGAATGGAGGAACAAAACATGTTAAGACTCGGTTTGCAGTTTTTTGCACACAAAAAGGGAGTTGGATCTACAAAGAACGGCCGCGACAGCGAATCCAAGAGACTTGGAGTAAAGAAGGCCGACGGTCAGAGCGTGCTTGCAGGCAATATCATTGTCAGACAGCGCGGAACTCATATCCATCCGGGAAATAACGTAGGACGCGGCACAGACGATACTCTGTTTGCTCTTATAAGCGGCAAGGTTAAGTTTGAGCATATCCCCGGCGGCAGAAAGGCTGTCAGCGTTTATCCTGCTGAATAAATCAGACTTGATTGTATGTAAAAAGTGGGCTGTTGCAGATGCAACAGCCCTTTTTCTATGCTTTTTTCCTGATTTTCATTAATTTGTATTGAAGCTTGCAGCAAAAATGCTCCCGAAAAATTACAGAAGCTTGATTCCTGCGCTCTCAAATACCTTATAGGTCTCGCTGTCCCAGATCGACGACTGAACCTCTCCGATGTGTGCCTTGCGCAAAAAGAACATGCACATTCTGGACTGACCGATTCCGCCTCCGATAGTGTAGGGAAGCTCGCAATTAAGAAGAGACTTCTGGAAGGGAAGCTCTGCACGCTCCGGGCAGCCTCTTTCGTTTAACTGCTTTAAAAGCGCGTTTTCATCAACCCTGATGCCCATTGACGAAAGCTCGAGTGCAATGTCGAGAACCGGGTAGTAGACGATAATATCTCCGTTGAGCGACCAGTCGTCGTAGTCCGGAGCGCGTCCGTCGTGAATCTTTCCGGAGCGCAGAACACCGCCGATTCCGATAATAAAGACCGCGCCGTATTCCTTTGCCGCCATGTATTCTCTCTGCTTCGGAGAAAGCTCGGGATATCTGTCCTCAAGCTCCTGGGATGTAACGAAATGGATTTCCTCCGGCAAAATCTGTGTGATAATGTCCGGATATTCGTTTGAAAGATATGTTTCGGTGTGCTTGAGCGAGCGGTAGATTCTTATTACATGCTTTTTTAATGTATCAAGGTTCCGCTCTTCCTTTGAGATGATTTTTTCCCAGTCCCACTGATCGACAAAGACAGAGTGGATGTTGTCGATATCCTCGTCGCGTCTGATTGCATTCATGTCGGTATAAAGCCCCTCTCCGACCTTAAAGCCGTAGCTCGACAGGGCATATCTTTTCCACTTTGCAAGAGAGTGGACAATTTCGGTGTCGTCGCAGAGATTTTTTATATCAAATCCGACCGGTCTTTCAACTCCGTTTAATGTGTCGTTGAGCCCGGTGTTCTTTCTAACGAAAAGAGGTGCAGATACTCTTGTCAGATTGAGCTGAATCGCAAGATCTCTTTCGAAAAAGTCCTTGACCTTTTTTATTGCGATCTGAGTATATCTGAGATTGAGGAGCGGCAAGTAGCCCTCGGGAAGTGTTACCGACATTGATTTTCCTCCTAAAAAATTAAAAAACAAATTTATAGATAGATTACACTAATACGGTAAATTTATCAAGATGTGAATGTTAAAAAACTATTAATAAAATTAATGGTTAATATGAAACAAATTGTATTTATAATAAATGGTGTATAATTTTATTCCTGCGTTCTAAGCCGGAACGCAGAGATTTGTAATTTAATAACTGAAGTTTATAATCAATTTATAATTAAAGCTTATAATTAAAAGATAATTAAGACAGCAAATAAGTATTCCGAAGAAAGCAGAAGGTGTGAAGGCATGAAGAAAGCAGTTATAATTCTGAATCCGGTAGCAGGAAAGGCAAAAGCGAAAAATGAATTGTTCAACATGGTATGCGCGCTCGGAAAACAGGGCTATGAAACAATTGTCCGCGTAACAAATGCAAGAATGGAAGCCACCTCAATCGCAGAAAAATATGCTCCCGAGGCGGAGCTTGTTATCTGCTGCGGCGGAGACGGAACGTTAAACGAGGTTATTGCCGGGCTGCTTAAAACCGACAGCTGCCCGAAGCTGTTCTATTTTCCGTGCGGAACGACAAACGATTTTGCATCGACCTTAGGGCTTCCGAAAAACCCGGAAAGCGTTATAAGAGCTATCGGCAAGCGCGATGTCTTTCAGCTTGATATCGGAAAGATTACCGACAAAACCAACAATAAGGAAAGGCACTTTTCATATATTACCTCGTTCGGAATTTTCACGAAGTCATCCTATTCCGCAAATCAGTCGGTAAAAAATGTTATCGGGCATCTTGCATATGTCCTCAAGGGAATGGAGGAGCTCGGAGATCTCGGAAAGTCCTATCATGTAAAGGTTGAGCATGATAACGGTGTAGTTGAGGGAGACTATATTCTCTGCGCCGTTACAAACTCGACATCGGTAGGAGGCGTGCTTAAGCTTCCTTCAAGCATCGTCAACTTGGGAGACGGAATTCTCGAGGTGCTGCTGATCAAGGCTCCGAAGAATATTATCGGTCTTAAGGATCTTGTGTCGATGCTCCTTCAGAACAAGTACGACGGGGATAAAATTGTTTTTCTGCAGACAAAGCATGCAAAGATCGAAGCAAGGGACAACCCCGACTGGTGTACCGACGGAGAGTATGCCGGACGGTTTTCCGAGGCAGAGGTTTCATGCTTACATAAAGCGATAAATATAATTATCTGAAGCACTTAATAATATTGATTGCCATATAGCGAAAAATGAACAGGGAAAAGGAAGATAATGTCGAAAAAGATCAAACCGAAGGGAATATTTATATTTATATCAAAGGTGATAAGAAAGCTTGACCGCGACCGTGTCGGCGTTTATGCCGCACAGGCTTCGTTCTTTGTCACGATTTCGTTCATTCCCTGTATCATGCTTGCGCTCTCTGTTCTCGGATATATTCTTCCGACACTGAATATCGACATCGAGTCGATGCTGAGCTTTCTTCCCGGCAGTATTTTTTCGTTTATCGAAACGGCGCTTGCAGAGATCATTAACGGAGCAAAGCTTTCGGTGCTGTCGATTACCACGATTGCCATGGTCTGGGCGGCATCGCTCGGCATACGGAGCTTGAGTGACGGTATCCGCGAGGTTTACGGCGGAAAGGAATCGCAGAAATGGTTCTTCATGAGCTTTGTAAAATCGATTCTGTATACCGTACTGTTTGTAATTATAATTGCCGCAATGATCGTATTGCTTGTCTTCGGTAATGTGCTTTGGTCATATGTGCCGCAGAACATGGTTGCCGCAAATACGATTCTCGGGCTGCGCGGAATAATCTTTCTTGTACTTCTGACGCTTTTGTTTATGCTTGCATACCGCGGCTTTTCGAAGGTTGGGATATGCTTCCGCCATCATTTCCTGGGCGCTGCGTTTTCTGCTGTAGGATGGCTTGTGTATTCCTGGATTTTTTCGCTTTATATCGAGCATTTTGCAAACTATTCGCTTATATACGGCGGTCTTGCCGCTATCGTTGTTTTCATGCTCTGGCTTTATATGTGTATGCAGATCCTTCTGATCGGCGCCGAAATAAACGCCTATCTAAGCGGCACAAAGCATGACTGATTTGTACCCGAATTCCTGCTTAAATGGCTGTCGAAAAAAATTAAAAAAAATCCGATAATGCTATTGACAAAACAGGATGATGGTGCTATAATGTCAAAGTCGACAGCGCGAGCGTCGATTGAATCGCGAGAGTGGCGGAACTGGCAGACGCGCACGTTTGAGGGGCGTGTGGTTTACACCGTACGGGTTCAAGTCCCGTTTCTCGCATAAGGTGCACTTGCAGATGCAGGTGCACTTTTCTTTTGTTTCTTAATATCCGCGGCTTGCCGGCAGACTGTATTACAGCCCCGATCCAATCCGGGGTATTTAATTATAATTTTGTAAATCGGAAGAAAGAAAAATGTTTTTTGACTGCCATAACCATACGGAATTTTCACACGATTCTACTGCATCTGCCGACGATATGTGCAGGGCAGCAATCGAAAATCATTTAAACGGAATCGCCTTTACCGACCACTGCGATGTCGAATATCGGGATCACATGGATATAAAAACTCCGATTGTAGAATCTGTTAAAAGATCGCGCAGCTTAAGTGAAAAGTACAAGGGAAGGCTTGATGTACTTTCCGGGGTTGAGATAAGCGAGTGCTCGTGGTATCCGGATTCCGCGCTTGATGTCCTGTCCGGCGTGCCGTATGATATCATTATCGGCTCGGTTCATGCGCTGCGCTTCGGCGAGATTACCGTTCCGTATGCTAAAATCGACTTTTCGGAATTTTCGGATGCACAGATTCATGACTATCTTGAAATGTATTTTTCGGATATTATAGAGCTAATTCAAAACACCGATTTTGATGTTCTGGCGCATCTTACCTGTCCGCTCAGGTATATAGTGGGGAAGTATAAACGAAAGACAGAGCTTGATGACTTCAGAGAAATAACCGACGAGATATTTAAGCTGATTATAAAAAAGGATATCGCATTAGAGCTTAACTCTTCCTCATACGAGCTGCTTGATTCGCTTATGCCGGGCAGAGCCCTGGCTGAAAGATACAAGGAGCTTGGCGGCAGGCTTTTTACGCTCGGATCGGATGCTCATTTTCCGGACAGAGTAGGGCACTGCCTTGATAAGGGGGCAGAACTTTTAAGGTCGCTTAGTCTTAAAACGGCATTTTACTTTAAAAACAGAACCCCGATTGAATATTTGCTGTAATATCGACAAAAAATCGTTAATCCGACGTAATATTTTTGTAATATTATTTTTGTAGAATAATATAGTATATAATTCAGTGTTAACCGGAATGCGCTGGTTTCTGTTTGTCTGAAATCCGGCGGTCAAAGGCGGTCAAAAAGGGGAAAAGATGATTTCAAAGGGCAAACGATTAATTATATTGTTCCTTACCGTTATTATAGCTTCGGTGAGCCTTACGCTGCCGTCCTCTGCAGCCGACCTGCGCGGTTCGTACGGATACGGGCGCAGTGAGCTTTCGAAGATGACAAATTCGAGAGTGTATCTTCTTGCCTATGACAGGATAGTAAAGGGCGTGGAAGCCTACAGCATGTCGATTTCCCTGTATGACAGAGATCATCTTCTTTCGGTTTCCGAGCTGAGGATGGTATACAACGCATATCTGAATGACAATCCGCATCATTTCTGGGTGTCGGGAAGCTATCGCTATGAGTATGACTCGGACAATAAAATTTTAAGCGTTGGTCCGGTCTATACAATGGATAAGGACGATGTTTTTGCAGCAAGAGTGACGTTTGAAAAAACTGTTTCAAGCTACATTTCGGATATTAACCTGAATTCGTCCCAATATGAAATTCAAAAGAAAATACACGACCGTATATGCAAAAATGTTGTCTATTCATCCGATTCGGCAAATGCGCATAACGCATACGGAGCGCTGGTTGAAGGCAGAGCCGTCTGCGACGGATATGCAAAGGCATATCAGTATCTGCTTTTCAGATGCAAAATAAATGCACACATGGTAAGCGGAGTAGCAACCGATTCGCGCGGACAGCGTTCAAATCATGCCTGGCTGCTTGTTTATATTGACGGAAGCTATTATCATTCCGATATAACCTGGGACGATCAGGATGACGATATTTTTTACGGCTATATGAACCTTCCCGACAGCGAAATAAGCCGGGATCATACGCTTATAAACCCGGGCTATCCGATTCCGTCCTGCAGCTCAAAAAGAGCCGATTATTTTACGGTGGAGGATGCATATTTCGATTCATTTTCGGCTGACAGGCTTGCTGGGCTGCTGAATAATCCTTTTTATAAAGCCAATATCCGAGTCGGAAGTATAGACGAGTTTAGAAGATGGTTTAATGCCGGTACGCTTTCGCAGCTTGCAAAAAAGCTCGAAATCAGCTCGTTTGACGCAAAATATACATATTCGTCTTTCGGCGAGGTGTGCATAACAATGAACACGAAAACGCCGAACTCGCTTTCCGGAACGATTCGCTCGTTTGCGCTCGACGATGAACCGATTACCGTTTCGCTCTGCCTTCCCAGAAGCACCGAGCCGTTCAGGACGGTCACGGTTACCGGAAGAAATGCAGAATACAGCCTTGATAATATCCAAAACGGCGAATATACTCTGATTATAAGCAAAAGAAACCATCTGCCGTATTCGAAAAAAGTGAGAGTGTTAGGAAAAAGCAGCTTCGATGTCAAGCTTGAGGTGTTCGGAGATGTAAATAACGATGATTCGGTTGATGAGCTTGATTCGGTTCTGCTTTCAAGATTCCTTGCAGGCTGGAACGTTAACGTTGACATGATAAAAGCCGATCTCAACCTCAGTATGAGCGTAACCGAATCGGATGCGGTAATGCTCGGCCGCTTCCTTGCCGGCTGGGATGTGACTTTCGGATAAGAAAAATTCAGCATGTTGTAAGTACCGATAATGAATTGTTGGACTGCTTGAAGACAAATTTTTGTTGACTCTTAAAAAACGAAAAGGAGATGCAAAAATGCCCTTTAAGGTCATTTTTGTGATAGTGCAGTATGAAGGAATGCAGCAAATGCGGCTCAAAAAATGCGGATACCGCAGTGTTTTGTATGGATTGCGGTAACGAACTAAAGGGAACCGCTGACAGTGCTCAGATTAAAACTCCGGCAAACAAAAAAACGGCATTAGTAGTTATAGGTGCTGTCATATCCGTTTTACTTGTTGTATGTATTGCCGTATTTTCGGTACAGCTTTTGCTTTCAAAATATACAGCTGCAAATCAATTGCCGAACAGCCTGATACAGGCAAATATGACAAGTTGGGGTTATGCCGCATATGATGGCGAAAATACATACTTTTCCGACGGAGCAAGCGGAATTTATATACTGAAGGAAAACGGTAAAAAGGAGCTGTTTACAGCAGGTAAATATTCCGATATGGGAATACTTAACGGTACGATTTACTGCATTGAATATCAGCAGACCGAAAATGAGTTCAAAGACAGTAATGTGATAGTCGGAATAAATATCGAAAGCAGAGAAAAGCATACGGCTTTTGAACCTTCGCAAGCCGATATGGTTCTTATAAGCGTTAATGTAATAAACAGCAAATACTATTTTGTTGCAGACCGCGATGTATTGTACAGTATCGATGTTGAAGGCAAGGTTGAAAATACGGGGATACATTGTGCAAAAAAGGTAAGCGAAAGCGGCATTTATACAGCCGAGACATCCGAGTACGGGCTCAGATTACTGTCATTTGACGGAAAAGCAGTAAAAACATATTCCGGGCTTAGTGGCTATAAGGTTGAGGTGTGCTTTGAGCAGGACGGCTTCATTTATTTGAAGTACAGTGATGATAGCTCGGAAAAGGTATACCGCATGAGCATGGATACCGGAGAGCTAACTCTTTTTCCGGATGATGAATCATTCTTTGAAGGTAATATTTCATCGTGTGTAAACTGCTTTGACGGGACATTCTACATATCCACATCAAAAATGTCTGATGAAAGAAATTATTATGGCAGATTTGATTACAATGTCTATTCGATGGATTCTGGCGGAGGGAATATCAAAAAGATTTACTCCAAAACAGATGATACGGGTTTTTCATTTTGCACAATTAATATCGCAAACAATAATTTGATTATCAGCTTCCCCATTACCGGAGTCGAACCGGAAATTGTAAACATAGAACCCCGATCTTAATAAAGCGCAGAGAAGCATTTAAAAAGAAGCGATTATGAAAAACATAACCGCTTCTTTTGTTTTATTGCCGCAACTTAAAAGCTGCTTTTATTCGACCTTATTAAGATATTCCTTCTGTTCCTCGGTCAGCTTGTCAATTGTGACATTCAGACCCTTGAGCTTAAGCTCTGCAACCTCAAGATCGATTTCTCTCGGCACCTGATATACCTTCTTTTCAAGCTCGCCCTCGTGCTTTACAAGATATTCAAGCGACTTTGCCTGAATCGCAAACGACATGTCCATAATTTCGGCAGGATGGCCGTTTCCTGCGGCAAGATTTACGAGTCTGCCCTCTGCAAGAAGATTTAGAATCCTTCCGTCCTTCATCCTGTAGCCTGCAATATTCGGCTTGCGGTCGAATACCTCAACGGCAAGCTCCTTGAGCTCGTTTTTGTTGATTTCAACATCAAAGTGTCCGGAGTTCGAGAGCAGAACGCCGTCCTTCATAACTTCAAAGTGGCGCTTTCTTATAACATCGGCGCATCCGGTTACCGTGATAAAGAGATCTCCGAGCGGAGCAGCCTCGTCCATTGTCATGACTCTGAAGCCGTCCATAACCGCTTCGATTGCTTTTACCGGGTCAACCTCTGTTACAATTACAGACGCTCCCATGCCCTTTGCACGCATCGAGATGCCCTTGCCGCACCATCCGTATCCGGCAACAACGACAGTTTTTCCGGCGATAATGAGGTTGGTGCTGTTCATTATTCCGTCGAGCGTGGATTGACCGGTTCCGTATCTGTTGTCAAAGAGATGCTTGCAGTCCGCGTCGTTTACATCGATCATCGTGTAGTCAAGCTTTCCTGCTGCCTGTCTTGCAAACAGTCTGTGAATGCCGGTTGTTGTTTCCTCGCATCCGCCGATCAGGTTCTTTCCGTACTCGCGGCATTCGCCGTGGAGCAGATTTGTAAGGTCTCCGCCGTCATCGATCATTACATCCGGGCAGAGAGAAAGGGTCTTTATAAGATGCTTTGTGTACTGCTTTTCGTCAACGCCTCTCCATGCATTGACCTCAAGACCGTCCTCGACAAGCGCTGCCGCAACATCATCCTGCGTCGAAAGCGGATTGCAGCCGGTAACGTAAACCTCGGCGCCTCCTGCCTTAAGTGTCTGTGCAAGATAAGCGGTTTTTGCCTCGAGGTGAATCGACATGGATATTTTTTTGCCCTTAAACGGCTTTTCAGCCTCAAACTGCTTTCTGATTTCGTTTAAAACCGGCATATAGCTCTTTACCCAGTTGATTTTGTCGTGACCGCTCGGCGCAAGTCTGATATCCTTGATTTCGCTCATTGTTTTTACCTTCCCTTTAGTTTATATATTCTTATTTTTTTCTTAATTTATAAAGCTTATTTTTCGTTGCCCGGTGTCTTTTTTGACGGTTGCTTGGACTTTTTTAATTTTTTCAGTTCCTCGTTTCTTGCCTTTTCCTCAGCCTCGCTTATCATGATAATCCGTTTTGCTTTCTTCTTTTTTACAACGATCGGGATTATAATTACAACGGCAAGAACGGCAAGAAGGGCGCAGAGAAGCAGAATGTCTGCCGCAATCGAAAATCTGTCGCCGAAGATTATGCTGTTTGTCGAAAGAAAGAAGCTGACCTCTGTCTTAAGCGCAGGTTCGTTTGAATATTCTTCCGCCTGCGAAAGGCTTGATAGCTTGTCTCCTGAAAAAATTCTTACTCGCTGAATCGTGATATTATCGCATAAAAGCGCCTGACTGTTTGATGCAATCGATACAGGGGAAGCGGAAAGCGTAAGCTCATCTGCCTTTATCGGTGCATTTGATGTAAAGGAGCAGCCGCTGTTTATTGTAAACGATTTTGCATCGACTGCATTTGAGCTTTCGTCGGTATTTATCGAAAGTCTTCCGCCGGAAAACGAGACCGAGCTGTTTTTTGAAACAATTGCGTCATCCTTGCAGGATATTTCGATATCCGTCTTTGTAAATCTTACAATCGAGCTTCTGCTACTTGATGCGCAGACAATGCCGCTTCCGTTTTCGGATTTTAAAGTAAGGCTTCCGTTTCCTTTAACTGTGATTCCGTTTGTGACATACGGTCCGCCGAAATAGAGCGCCGCCTTTTCGGCTTCTATATAGTTGTCGCCGAGGATGACGACGGTAGCTCCGTCCTGAACCTTAAGTCCGTAGTCGCTGTCGGTTTTGATATTCAGATTTTTAATTGTAAGGACAAGGTTGATATTGTCCCAGTACCAGCCGAGCCTTTCAAGATCTCCGTCATTTGTAAGCGTTTTAAGCAGCGTGACCGTTTCGGTAATAGCCTGCGGCTTTGCATGGCAGACGGTAATAGCGGAAAGGATAATCGGCAAGAATAATAAGACGGCGATTACTTTTTTGATCTTTTTCATATTCTTCATGTATTAACCTCGGTCGGCCTGATTGTTTTCAAGATATGCCTCGACGCGGTTGATCGTAAACCCCTTTGCCGAGAAATTTGCCTCATATTCGGTTACAATATTGTCCTGGTTGTATTCGCTTTGATGAAGGTCATTTGTGATATTTCTAAGCTTAAAGCCTGATTCTTCAAGCTGTAGAAGGGAAAAGTCAAAAAACGGTCTGTTGTCTGTTTTAAAGAAAATTTCTCCGTTCTTTGTCAGAACCGACTTGTAGATTTCAAGAAAGTCCTTATATGTAAGCCTTCTTTTGTAGTGACCTGCCTTCGGCCACGGATCCGAGAAGTTGAGGTATATTCTTGAAACCTCGCCGTCTTTAAAGAATTCGCTAAGGTTTTTGGCGTCGCCGTTTATAAAGAGGACGTTTTGAATTCCCTCTGCCTTTATCTTTTCTGCGGCGAGAAGAATAACGTCTGTGACCTTTTCCATTGCGATAAAGACGGTATTAGGGCTTCTTTTTGCACATTCCGAAATGAACGAGCCCTTGCCGCAGCCGATTTCAAGCTGAACCGGCTTTATAATTCCATTGCCGTCCGAAATTCTTTTGTCGAGCAAAAGCTCGTCGCGTTGGCTTATAATAAAATCGGAACATGCAGAAAGTCTTTCATTTCTGTGTTTCTTTTTTCGCATTCTCATATTGTAATTTTCTCCGGGATTTGATATAATAGGCTTAAATCAACATAATATTCTTAAGGCATAATGCCTTTCAATTATGCATTATATAATAAAACCGTCATTTTTTCAACCGTTTATAGAAAATATTGTCTGTATACATAAATAAAGCAAACAACAGGGGGGCAGAATGAATAAGCAGGAATTATTCTCGCAGTTATCCGAGAAATTATCCGCTCTTGGCATAGATTCAAAGACAACACAAAAGCATATTCAAACTCTTGACGGCTTTTTTTGCGGAATGAGTGAGCAGGAAATCGATAAATGCATTTCCGAAATCGGCGATGTAAACGATTTTGCCGTCAGTGTATATGAAATAATCAAAAAAAGCAAAAAGACAAAGGATACCGAGGCTGAAAACAGCTCGGAAAGCCAAATGCATACAAGCGAAAATCCTTCGCTTGGGGACACAGTAAAAATTACCGATGAGCTTGATATCCCGTGGCCGGTTGACGATGATTTTCTTTTTGACGAAAATAATGAAAACGTAGAAAACGATCCGGAAAAGGAAGAAACTGCAGTCGGAGGCGGCGCGGTTGTACAAGGCGGTAATGTAAAGGATATTTCCGATTCCGATATCAGGATAAGCAGAAGCAATATCGCGGCGGTATCGCAAAGAAGAAGCCGGGATACAGGCAATCTGCCGGCAAATTCCGGCAAAGGTGAAACCGGTCAGACGGCAAAGCCGGTAAGGACAAAAGAGGAAGAGGAGAAAATCAAGCACAATAAAACCGTTTTTTATACGGTGCTTGCCGTTCTTTGTCCTGTATGGCTGCTTGCGCTCGGAATAGTCGCCGGGCTTTTCGGATGTGTATATTTTATTGCAGGTCTTCTGGCTCTTGTTTCTGTTTTGGGAATGGTCGGAGTTGTAATTGCCGGAACCGGAATGGCGCTGTTCGGAATTGTTTACGGAATAACAAAGCTTTCTGTCAAGCCGATCGGTCTTTACGAGATCGGGCTCGGAATTTCGATTGCCGGAATTACAATGCTTCTCGGAATACTGCTTTATAACTTTACAATCCGCGTAATGCCGATTGTTTTCAGAGAGCTTATAAAGTTTTCGAAATATATACTTGCAAAGCTTAAGGAGCTGTTCTTCAGGCTCAGAAGGGAGTGTGTCGGGGAATGAAGCCTACATCGATTATCTTTCTGATATTTTCGGTTATAATTCTTGTCGTCGGAATGATTGTCTGCAATGTTGCAACAAAGCTGGCGGATAAGCAGGGTGTTGTGCTTTTCGAGCAGACAACTCTCGAAAACGGAGATACCGTCATTAAAAAGGAAATACCGAACGACAAATTCACAAAGCTCGAGCTCGAGATAAAGGATGCCCCGGTAAATATTTTCGGCGGCGCGGAAAGCTCATATGTTGAGCTTGTCAATTTCGATGTAAACTCGTACGGAATAAGCGACCTGAACAACACGCTTTCGATCGACGACAGCTTCAATATAACCTCGCTTTTCAAATCCACCGGAGGCGCACAGTTCAAAGGCCTCAGATATGTGGTATTTGACAGAAAGGAAAAGAAAGGAAGCGAAAAGTCGGTAAATATATATCTTGCCGACAATACCGATCTGAAAAATATCAGCATCAAACTCGGGAAGGGCTCTGTTTATGTTAAATCGGTTTCCAAGGCGCTTGACTATTCTCTTGTTACCGAGCAGGGAAATGTCACGCTGGACGAGGTTAAAAACGCAACTCTTGCCAAAATCCGTACCGGAAGCGGCACTGTTGCGCTGAACTACTCGATAGGAACTCTGTTTGACGTTGATATTGCAAGCGGACAGTTTAACGTAATCAATCACAACTCGGATCAGATCAGCTATGCTGTCGGCGTGTCGACCGGAATCGTAAGATACAACGGCGAGGACAAGGGAAGCAGGTTCGAATCTGTGTCCGGTGATCCGCTGACAACGATCAATGCAAGAATCGGAGAAGGCCAGGCAATGATCAACGATCTGGAAAAATAACGCATTTCTGCAAAAGAGATTACAAAGCCGATCTTAAAAGCACCGACGTATATTTTTATCACCTAAGATGCATAATATCAGTGTCACAAAAATTATAAAGGAGTGATAAAATATGCTCGATAAGATAGCGCTTCTTCTTGCTATTATCGGAGGAATCAACTGGGGAAGCATCGGCCTCTTCGGTTTTGATATAGTCGGTTGGATCTGCGGAGGGCAGGCATCTGTTGTCAGCAGAATAATCTTTACTGTGGTCGGTCTTGCATCGCTTTGGTGCATCTCTCTTCTTTTCAGAGAGGACGAGGAAACTGCCGGCAGTGTTAACAGATAACATCGGCTAAAAAAACAAATAAAAAAAAGACAGGGCGGAGAAATTTTTTCTCCGCCCTGTTTTGGCGATTGTAAATCCAATCGTTAAGACCGTTTAATTTAATCGGTTTATCTTAACCTGCGGTGTACGGCAGCTAAGGCTGTATGCCGCATTTTGTTATCGGTTTTTTCAGCAGCAATAGCTTTCCGTCTGCCGGAAGAATTACTGCTTTTTCTTTCCGTTTGCGTGGTCAAGAGCGGCACCGATAAAGCCCTTGAAGAGTGGGTGCGGTCTGTCCGGGCGGCTCTTGAATTCCGGATGGAACTGAACTCCGATGTAAAACGGTCTGTCTGTAAGCTCGACAGTCTCAACAAGCCGTCCGTCGGGAGAAATTCCGCTGAGCGTAAGCCCTGCATCCTCCAGATCCTTGCGGTATTTGTTGTTCAGCTCATAGCGGTGGCGGTGACGTTCGGATATGGTATCTGAACCGTAGAACCTTTCCATTGCCGATCCGGGCGCAATTACGCAGGGATATGCGCCGAGGCGGAGCGTTCCGCCCATCTCGATATTGTCGCTCTGGCCGGGCATAAAGTCGATGACCTTGTTCTTGCACTGCTCGTCAAACTCTCCGGAATTCGCATCCGGTATGCCTGCTACATTTCTTGCATATTCAATTACCGCAACCTGCATTCCGAGGCAGATGCCGAAGAACGGAAGATTGTTTTCTCTTGCATATTTTGTCGCAAGAACCATTCCCTCGATTCCTCTGTTTCCGAAGCCGCCGGGAACGATTATTCCGTCAAGACCGTCAAGCTTTTCGGAAATATTCTCCGGAGTGATGCTTTCCGAGTCTATCCAGTTGATATTTATATGCGTGTTGTGGAAATATCCTGCGTGGCGGAGCGATTCCGCAACAGAAAGATATGCATCGTGAAGACCTACATACTTTCCGACAAGCCCGATCTCTGTTGTATACGGTCTTGCCTTTATCCTTTCAACCATTTTGATCCATTCTGTAAGGTCAGCCGGCTTTGCATCGATTCCGAGCTCGCGGCATACAACGCCGGAGAAATCGTGCTGCTCAAGCATGAGCGGCGCCTCGTACAGGCAGGGAAGAGTCAGGTTCTGAATTACGCAGTCCGGCTTTACGTTGCAGAACAGCGAAATCTTCTTGAAAATCGATTCCTCGAGCGGCTCATCGCAGCGCAGAACGATTATGTTCGGGTTGATTCCCATTCCCTGAAGCTCTTTTACAGAGTGCTGTGTCGGCTTTGATTTGTGCTCATCCGAGCCGCGTAAAAACGGAACAAGCGTTACATGGATGAACAGGCTGTTTTCTCTTCCGACCTCAAGCGAAATCTGCCTTACCGCTTCGATAAACGGCTGGGATTCGATATCTCCGATTGTTCCGCCGATTTCGGTGATTACAACATCGGCGCCTGTTTTTCTTCCGACGCTGTATACAAATTCCTTGATCTCGTTGGTGATATGCGGAATGACCTGAACCGTCGAGCCGAGATATTCTCCGCGGCGCTCCTTGTTTAAAACATTCCAGTACACCTTTCCGGTTGTCAGGTTGGAATATTTGTTAAGGTCCTCATCGATAAATCTTTCGTAATGACCGAGGTCAAGGTCGGTTTCCGCTCCGTCCTCGGTTACATACACCTCTCCGTGCTGATACGGGCTCATGGTGCCGGGGTCTACGTTTATATACGGATCAAGCTTCTGAGCTGCAACCTTTAGTCCTCTTGATTTCAGCAGCCTTCCGAGGGATGCCGCGGTGATGCCTTTTCCGAGCCCGGAAACAACGCCTCCGGTCACAAAAATATATTTTGTCATTTTGACTTTCTCCTCTGATTTTTTAATCTGCTTATTCCCACTCGACGGTTGCCGGGGGCTTTGAGGTTATATCATAGACTACGCGCGTGATTCCGTTGATTTCGTTTGTAATTCTGCTGCTTGCCCTTTCCAGCGCCTCATACGGAAGTCTTGTCCATTCCGCCGTCATGAAGTCGTCTGTCGTGACAGCACGCAAAGCAACTGTATATCCGTAGGTTCTTGCATCACCCTTGACTCCGACAGAGCGGAGGTCGGTAAGAACCGCAAAATACTGATTTGTTTCCTTTTCAAGTCCGGCTCTTGCGATCTCCTCGCGGAAGATTGCATCCGCATCACGCAGAATATCAAGCTTTTCCTTTGTAATCTCTCCGATTACGCGAACGGCAAGTCCGGGGCCCGGGAACGGCTGACGCCATACAAGCTCATGCGGAATGCCGAGCTTTGTTCCTGCCTCGCGGACCTCGTCCTTAAACAGATCGCGCAGCGGTTCGGTAATTTCGTCAAAAGCGATTACATCCGGGAGCCCTCCTACATTGTGGTGGCTTTTTATTACCGCAGAATCGCCCTTTCCGCTCTCGATTACGTCCGGATAGATCGTTCCCTGAGCTAAGACGTTGACCTTTCCGATCTTCTTTGCCTCATCCTCGAATACTCTGATGAATTCTTCTCCGATTATCTTTCTCTTCTTTTCGGGATCGGTAACTCCGCTCAGCTTGGATAGGAAACGCTCCTCTGCATTAACCCTGATCAGATTCAGTCCGAACTGACCTCTGAAGGTTCTTTCTACCAGATCTCCCTCGTCCTTTCTTAAAAGACCGTGGTCGACGAATACGCAGGTAAGATCGCTTCCGATTGCCTTATGTAAAAGAACTGCCGCAACAGACGAATCAACTCCGCCGGAAAGAGCAAGAAGCACTTTTTTGCCCTTGAGCTCCTTTTTGTATCTTTCAATCGAGCGCGATACAAAATCCTCCATTGTCCAATCCGCCTTGCAGCCGCAGACCAAAAACAGGAAGTTTGAAAGAATCTGCTTACCGTAGACGGTATGTGTGACCTCCGGGTGGAACTGAACACCGTAAATTTTCTTTTCCTCGCTGCACATTGCGGCGCACGGGCATTTTGCTGTGTGGGCAATGGTTTTAAAGCCCTTCGGCGGAACGCTGATAAAATCAGTGTGGCTCATAAAGCATATGCTTTCGCTCGGAACATCCTTAAAGAGGATGCTGTCATCGGTATACACGACGGTTTTTCCGTACTCGCTTGAATCGTTTGCGCTGTCAACCGTTCCTCCTGCCATGAACGCAAGAAGCTGATCTCCGTAGCATATTCCGAGAATAGGAAGACCTATGTCGAGTATTTTAGGGTCATAATGCGGAGATGTCTTGTCATATACGCTGTTCGGTCCTCCGGTAAAAATTACTCCGGAATAGTTCTTTTCCTTGATCTGCTCTGCCGTGATCTTGTTGTATGGCAGAATTTCGGCATAAACATGCTGTTCGCGGACTCTTCTTGCAATCAGCTGGTTGTATTGCCCTCCGAAATCCAAAACGAGTATTTTGTCCATCTTTTGCTCCTTAATCTATATTGCTTTATACACTATCATATAATGATATAATAAACAGATTAAATAAATATAATTAAATTTTTAACCTTCTTTTAATTCCCGCTTTCTCCGTAGTTTGAAAGCACTCTTGCAGAAGGATCGTTTACATTGCAGCCCTCCCAGCTCTTGTTGGGCATCCAGAAATCAACAACCATCTCTGCCTGTCCGGGATAGTATTTTTCAAATATCATGCGGTAGAGGAGCGATTCCTTTGTAAAAGGTTTTGCAAAGCTGTATTCTTTGCATTCCTTTTCAAATTCGCTGTCCGAAAAGCATTTTTCGGCATATTCCTTCAGATCGTCTACCATTGAATGGCCGACGGCATCCGAAAAAGCAGCCTTTTCGCGAAGAAGAATCGAATCCGGCAGCAGCTTGTCCTTTTCGAACGCGTGGCGGAGCAGATATTTGCCCTTGCCGTATTTGTTCATCTTCATTTCGGGGTCGATCGACATTACATATTTTACAAAGTCAAGATCACCGAACGGAACGCGCGCCTCAAGAGAGTTTACCGAAATACATCTGTCGGCGCGGAGGACATCATACATGTGAAGCTCCTTTACGCGCTTGACCGATTCGCTCTGGAATTCAGAGGCAGACGGGGCAAAGTCGGTATATTTGTACCCGAAAAGCTCATCCGAAATCTCTCCGGTAAGAAGAACGCGGATGTCGGTGTTTTCATGGATGTATTTGCAGACAAGATACATTCCGATGCTGGCTCTTATTGTTGTAATATCATATGTGCCGAGAATCGAAATAACCGTCTCAAGAGCAGAGAGAACATCCTCCTTTGTGATAATGACCTCGGTATGGTCGCTTCCGATATAATCTGCAACCTGCTTTGCATATTTTAAGTCAATTGCGTCCTCGCTCATGCCGATTGCAAAGGTCTTTATAGGCTTGCTGCTCTTTTTGGCGGCAATTGCGCATACAAGAGAGGAATCAAGTCCTCCGGAAAGAAGAAAACCTACCTTTGCGTCTGCGATAAGCCTCTTTTCGACTCCGCAGATCAGCTTGTCGTGAATGTTTTTGCAGACCGTTTCAAGATCGTCATGGCAGACACTGTCTACCTTTGTAATGTCGTTATAGCAGATAAATTTTCCATCCTTGTAATAATGTCCCGGAGGGAATGGCATGACCTTTTTTGCAAGACCTACAATATTCTTTGCCTCGCTTGCAAATAAAATAACTCCGTTTTCGTCATATCCGTAATAAAGCGGACGGATTCCGATCGGATCGCGTGCGGCGATATATTCATCGGCTTTTGAATCGTAGATTATAAGCGCAAATTCCGCGTCGAGCATTTTAAACATTTCAACACCGTATTTGCGGTACATCGGAAGGAGAATTTCACAGTCGCTGTCGCTTTTAAAGCTGCAGCCCTCGTCTGTAAGCTCCTTTTTGATCTTTTCAAAGCCGTAGATTTCTCCGTTACAAACTAAATAGCAGCCGTCATACTCAAATGGCTGCATTCCTTCATCTGTAAGGCCCATGATTGCAAGGCGGTGAAAGCCGAGCAGACCTTTTTTTGTATCTATAATGCGGCTGCTGTCCGGGCCGCGTGATATGGTTTTGTCAAAACCTGATTTAAAAGCATCATAAGCGGCAGTTCTGCCGCAATATCCCATTATTGAACACATATATCATCCTCAAAAGATTACTTATTTTATCGATGATGCCTTTTTGATCAGAGATGATATTCTTCCGGATATAAGAGCCGCGCCCGCAACACTGATTATGTCCTTTACGGCATACGGCAAAGAAACCAAAAGCAAAGCCGGAACAAAATCCGAGCCGGTTAAATGTGCAAAATATAATACCCCGATCAAATGGCAAAGGACCAGCCCGATAATTCCGGAGCCGATCTTTATGAATATTTTTTTATTATCCGATACGAGTCCGCAGGAGAAAACAAGGAAAATGAATCCGAAAATAAAGCCTCCGGTTTTTCCGAGCAGAACGCCGATTCCGCCGGAAAACGCAGAAAAAACGGGAATTCCGACAACTCCCATAAGCAGGTATCCGAGCAGCGCAAAAGATGATCTTTTTACGCCGAGGCAGTAGCCGCAGAGCGCAACCGCAAACGTCTGAAGCGTTACCGGAACGCCGGACGGGAGCGGAAAGGATATCTGCGCACTTACGACGATAACGGCAATAAACATTGCCGTTATCGTTATGTCGAATACTGTCTTAAATACCTTGCTTTTTTTTTCGGATTCAATTACTTTTTTCATGCTGCTTTAACTCTCACTGTAAATTTGTTTATTCTGTCTTGCAGCAAGAATTGCGAAAGCTTATCTTACGCTGAACAGGATGTCTGCATAGCTCGGATATGGCCAGTACTTCTTTGACGTCTTTGTCTCTGCCTGATCGCAAAGCAGACGCAGCTCGCTCATCTTGGAAAGGAGCTTGTCGCGGATTTCATAGCCCTGCTTTTCAACATCCGGAATTGCACGAACCGCAATAACCTCATCCTCAAGCTCGCCGTTCTTTATAGCAATGCTGTCGGCAATAACCGAAAGCTTTCTTAATGTCTGCTTTTCATATCCGCATGAGACAGAGTCGTCGGCTGCCTTCTTTTTCGAGATCGAGTCTGCGATGTCGGAGGTGTAGGCAGCGAGTGCCGGCAAAATTTCTTTACCCACCATATCGATCATGGTATTTGCTTCAATTATAACAGTTTTGCAATAATTGTCAAGCATAATTTCACATCTCGACTTCAGCTCGGACATCGAGAATACGCCGTGGCTGATAAGCATATCGGTGTTTTTCCTGTCAAGAAGATGCGGCATGCAGTCGGGAGTTGTGCGGTAGTTGATAAGTCCGCGCTTTTCGGTTGCCTCCTTGATCCAGGAGTCGTCATATCCGTTTCCGTTGAAGAGAATCTTCTTGTGCTCCTTGACTGTCTCTTTAATAAGATCGTGAAGCTCTGACGAGAAGTCCTTTGCCTTTTCAAGCCTGTCTGCATAAACACGGAGGCTTTCCGCAACGGCAGAGTTCAGCATGATGTTTGCGCATGCTATGCTGTTTGAGGAGCCGAGCATACGGAATTCGAACTTGTTTCCGGTAAATGCAAACGGGGATGTACGGTTGCGGTCGGTTGTATCTCTGTTGAATTTCGGTAAAACATCAACACCGAGCTTCATCTGCGTCTTCTGCGCTCCTGAATACGGAGTGTCGTTCTCGATCGATTCAAGAACAGCCGTAAGCTCGTCGCCGAGGAAGATCGAAACTACGGCAGGAGGTGCCTCGTTTGCGCCGAGTCTGTGGTCATTTCCGGCTGTTGCAACAGAGATACGGAGCAGATCCTGATAGTCGTCAACCGCCTTTATAACGGCGCAGAGGAACAAAAGAAACTGTGCATTTTCGTGAGGTGTGTCTCCCGGAGAGAGCAGGTTTGTGCCGGTGTCGGTTGCCATCGACCAGTTGTTGTGCTTTCCGCTTCCGTTGACCTCTGCAAACGGCTTTTCGTGAAGCAGGCAGACCAGACCGTGCCTTGCTGCGACTTTCTGCATGATCTCCATTGTAAGCTGGTTGTGGTCTGTTGCAACGTTTGTTGTCGAGTAGATAGGCGCAAGCTCATGCTGAGCGGGAGCAACCTCGTTGTGCTCGGTTTTTGCAAGGATTCCGAGCTTCCAGAGCTCGTTGTTGAGGTCCTCCATGTATTCTGCAACCTTCGGCTTGATTGCACCGAAGTAATGGTCGTCCATTTCCTGACCCTTAGGCGGCTTTGCACCGAAGAGGGTTCTGCCGGTGTAGCGCAGATCGGGACGCTTGTCGTACATTTCCTTTGTTATAAGGAAGTATTCCTGCTCCGGGCCAACCGATGTGCGTACGCACTTTACATCCTTGTTTCCGAACAGATGAAGAATTCTCAATGCCTGCTTGTTTAATGCCTCCATCGATCTTAAAAGAGGAGTTTTCTTGTCAAGCGCTTCTCCTCCGTATGAGCAGAACGCTGTCGGGATGCAGAGTGTTTTTCCCTTGATAAAAGCATATGATGTAGGATCCCACGCCGTATAGCCTCTTGCCTCAAATGTTGCGCGAAGACCGCCGGAGGGGAATGAGGATGCATCAGGCTCTCCCTTGATAAGCTCCTTGCCGGAAAACTCCATGATTACTCCGCCGTCCGGAGAAGGGGAGATGAAGCTGTCGTGCTTTTCGGCTGTGATTCCGGTAAGCGGCTGGAACCAGTGTGTAAAATGTGTTGCGCCCTTTGATATTGCCCAGTTTTTCATAGAAGAAGCAACTGCGTCGGCAACTGTGGGATCAAGCTTAGCACCTTCATCAATCGTCTTCTTGAGCGAATTATATACATCGGCGCTGAGCGTGGACTTCATAACTCTGTCGTCAAAGACATTTTCACCAAAAAAATCTGATACGGTTTTCATAAGGATTCCTTCTTTCTATGTATTTCAATTTAAAACGCTATGTAAAACAAGAAAGGCGTCTTCAAGACCGAAAGATCCTGAAGACGCCATTGCCTTCTTTTACATGATTTATGCTTTAAAATCGCTTATGCATAAGCATGCAGCTTAAAGAGCTTTTCTAAAGCGTTTTTTACTTTATGCATCGGATTATACACCATTTGAATTCGCTTGTCAACCCCTTTTTTGAAATTATTTTTATTTTTTCTTGCAAAATTTCTTTAAATTTGCCTTTTATGCTTGACAAAATGAAAGAACGGGTGTATAATTCCGTCAGAGTGAGCAAAGGCGTTCATTTAGATACAGATAGTCTGTCTGTATCCGAATGAACGCCTTTTTTTACAATTAATATAAAAAATGATACACGGTGAGTGGAAAGGAGCCGAAATGAAGATCGAGGGTCAGGTAAGAATCCCGTCCGGATGCGCTATTGCGGCGGTAATATCTAAAGAAGGAAACAGAATGTCCGGAGAGATGATAACAAAAGCAATGGTGCCGATGCATGACCGTTCAAACGGCCTCGGAGGCGGCTTTGCCGGATACGGCATCTATCCCGAATACAGGGATTTCTATGCTTTACATATGTTTTATGACTGCAGGGACACAAGAAAGAGCTGTGAGGCTTTTTTAAAGGAGAGGTTTGAGATTGTAAAATCCGAGCTTATCCCGACAAGAAAGATCCCGGAAATTACCGATGAGCCGATTATATGGAGATATTTCGTTTCGCCGCTCAAGTCGGTTCTTCTTTCAATGCAGCTTGATGAAAAGGAATATGTTGCACGAACCGTCATGAAGATCAACAGCGATTTTAACGGCGCATATGTCTTTTCCAGCGGAAAGAACATGGGTACCTTCAAGGCGGTCGGCTTCCCGGAGGATGTCGGAAGATTCTACCGCCTTGAGGAATATGAAGGATATTCCTGGACAGCACACGGTAGATATCCGACAAACACGCCCGGCTGGTGGGGAGGAGCGCATCCGTTTACGCTGCTTGATTACTCGATCGTGCACAACGGCGAGATTTCCTCCTACGATGCAAACCGCCGCTATATCGAAATGTTCGGATATAAATGTACGCTTCAGACCGATACAGAGGTTATTACATATATAATGGATTATCTTATCCGTGTAATGGGGCTGTCGCTTAACGATGCTGCAAATGTAATTGCCGCGCCGTTCTGGAACACGATAGACAAAACTAAGGATCCGTATGAAAGAGAGCGCCTTGCATACCTGAGGACGGTTTTCCCGAGCCTTTTGATCACGGGTCCGTTTTCGATAATCCTCGGCTTTGACGGCGGACTTATGGCATTAAATGACAGACTTAAGCTCCGCTCGATGGTTGTAGGAGAAAAGGATGATAAGGTGTTTATTGCAAGCGAGGAGGCCTCGATAAGGACAATGGAGCCGGATGCCGAAAACATCTGGGCGCCGAGCGGCGGAGAGGCTGTTATTGTTAAGGTTAAGGAGGGGGTTAGAGTATGAACGAGCTTTATATAAATCCGGAATTTGAGGTGGTTCGCCGCCCCGAAAGATGTACGAACTGCCGTATATGTGAAAAGCAGTGCTCATTCGGGGTTCACTCGTTTGACCCGGAGCACGGGATAATGATAAGCGACGAGTCAAAATGCGTCAACTGCCAGCGCTGCGTTTCATTCTGCCCGACGCACGCCTTGAAGATAGTAAAAAATGAGTGCCGCCTCCGCGAAAATGCAAACTGGAGGGAAAGCACAATCAATGAGGTTTATAAGCAGGCAAACAGCGGAGGAGTTCTGCTTTCGTCGATGGGAAATCCGGATCCGCTTCCGGTATACTGGGACAGAATACTTATAAACGCCTCCCAGGTTACAAACCCTCCGATAGATCCGCTTCGCGAGCCGATGGAAACCAAGGTCTTCCTCGGCAAAAAGCCGGATAAGATTGAAAAAGATAAGGACGGAAAAATCAAATTCGAGCTTGCGCCGCAGCTTGAGCTTTCGATGCCGGTAATGTTTTCCGCAATGAGCTACGGTTCGATCAGCTATAATGCGCACATGTCGCTTGCAAGGGCGGCAACCGAGCTCGGAATAATGTATAACACGGGAGAAGGCGGTCTGCACGAGGACTTTTACTGCTACGGTAAAAATACGGTTGTTCAGGTTGCATCCGGAAGATTCGGCGTGCACGAGGATTATTTGAGAGCCGGAGCCGCTATCGAGATCAAGATGGGGCAGGGAGCAAAGCCCGGAATCGGCGGACATCTGCCGGGAGCAAAAATCGTCGGAGATGTTTCGAGAACGAGAATGATTCCGGAGGGCTCGGATGCAATCTCTCCGGCACCGCATCATGATATCTACTCGATCGAGGACTTAAGACAGCTTGTTTACTCCTTAAAGGAAGCGACCGAATATAAAAAGCCGGTTATCGTCAAGGTTGCAGCGGTGCATAATATCGCGGCTATTGCAAGCGGAATCGCACGGAGCGGCGCGGATATAATCGCAATCGACGGTTTCAGAGGCGGAACCGGCGCTGCACCTACAAGAATCAGAGATAATGTCGGAATCCCGGTTGAACTTGCCCTTGCAGCAGTCGACCAGAGATTAAGAGACGAAGGAATAAGAAACAACGTTTCTATCGTTGTCGGAGGATCGATAAGAAGCGCAGCGGATGTCGTAAAGGCTGTGGCTTTGGGTGCCGATGCATGTTATATTGCAACCGCAGCACTTCTAGCACTCGGCTGCCACCTTTGCCGTAACTGCCAGAGCGGCAAGTGCAGCTGGGGAATCGCAACCCAGCGCCCGGAGCTTGTAAAACGGCTTGATTACGAGATCGGAGCAAAGAGACTTGTAAATCTGCTTACAGCATGGAATCACGAAATCAAGGAGCTGATGGGCGGAATGGGAATCAACTCGATTGAGGCGTTAAAGGGCAACAGACTGATGCTAAGAGGAGTCGGACTTACCGATAAGGAGCTTGAAATCCTCGGTATTGTTCATGCAGGCGAGTGATTATTTTGCCGATTTTTCTTTTAAAAACCTAGAAAAATGCTTGGAGGTGTGTTATAATGATAAAGATAGATTCGACCGAGCTTGACTTTAAGAGCCTGAATGAGAAAATACGCAGTGCCGACGGGGATGTTGAAATTGATAATTGCCTCGGACAGAGGTTTATTGCCGCAGGCTTTTCGAAAAAAAATATAGTAATAAACGGAATCCCAGGAAATGCGCTCGGCTCATATCTTAACGGAGCGGAGATAGCCGTAAACGGCAATGCACAGGACGCGGTCGGGGATACAATGAACGATGGCTGTATATGCATCGACGGAAATGTCGGCGACGCTGTCGGATATGCAATGCGCGGAGGAAGGATTCTTGTAAAGGGAAATGCCGGATACCGTGCCGGAATTCATATGAAGGAATATAAGGACAAATGCCCGGTTATCGTGATCGGCGGAAAATGCGGAAGCTTTCTCGGCGAGTATCAGGCAGGCGGAATTATTATCGTGCTCGGTCTTTCAAAAAACGATCGCCCGATTGTCAGCAATTTCCCGTGCACCGGAATGCACGGAGGGAAGATTTTCTTTCGGTCGGATTGTAAGGATGTGGATTTTCCCGGCAATGTAATCTCTTCAAAGGCAACGGAAGAGGATTTAAAGCCGATTGAAAAATATATCTTGGAATTTTGCGACAGATTCGGATATGATTTCGGCGAGATTATGAATTCGGAATTCACAAAGGCTGAGCCGAACAGTAATAATCCGTATAAGCAGATGTATGTTGCAAATTAGAAAGCAGGTATGAAATGAAGTACACGGAACAGGAAGTAATACAGTTTGCAAGCGAGGAGGATGTTAAATTCATCCGCCTTGCCTTTTGCGATGTGTTCGGAAAGCAGAAAAACATTTCGATCATGCCGAGTGAGCTCGAAAGGGCATTCAGGTTCGGAATAGCAATCGACGCATCCGCTATCAGGGGCTTTTGCGGCGAGGAAAAGTCCGACCTGTTTCTCCACCCGGATCCCGACACGCTTGCGGTGCTTCCGTGGCGCCCGGAGCACGGAAAGGTCGTCCGGATGTTCTGCACGGTTACCTATCCGGACGGCAGGACCTTTGAAAACGATACAAGAAGCATACTGATTGATGCTGCCGAAAAGGCCAAAAAGGCAGGGTATAACTTCTATTTCGGTTCCGAGCTTGAATTTTACCTCTTTAAAACCGATGAAAACGGCGATCCGACAAAGAATGTCTTCGACAATGCCGGATATATGGATATGGCTCCGGAGGACAAGGGAGAGAATGTCAGACGCGAAATCTGCCTGACGCTTGAGCAGATGGGAATATATCCGGAGGCGTCTCACCACGAGGAGGGACCCGGTCAGAACGAGGTCGACTTCCTTTATTCCGAGGCTCTGTGTGCTGCAGATAACGCAATGGCGTTTTCGACGGTCGTCAAGGCTATAGCCGCAAGAAACGGACTTTTTGCGGATTTTTCCCCGAAGCCGCTTGAGGATCAGCCGGGAAACGGATTTCATATAAACATCTCTGTCCGCTCGGAAAGCGGAGAGGATGTGACTAAGTATATCATTGCCGGAATTCTCGAAAAGATCTCCGAAATGACGGTTTTCCTGAATACAACCGAAGACTCATATATGCGCCTCGGCAGTAAGAAGGCGCCGGAATATATCTCCTGGTCAAGCGAAAACAGATCGCAGCTTATAAGAGTACCGGCAGCAAAGGGCGAGTTTAAGCGTGTTGAATTGCGTTCCCCCGATCCGTATGCAAATCCGTATCTTGCCTTTGCGCTGATTATCTATGCAGGGCTTTACGGAATCGAAAATAAGCTTCTTCCTCCGGATTCGGCGGATGTAAATATGTATACTGCAAGCGAGGACACGAAAAGCAGGTATAAAAACCTTCCTCAGAGCCTTGGTGCAGCAGGGAAGGCAGCTCTTGAAAGCAGCTTTATAAACAGTCACCTGCCGCGTAAGCTTGTAGAAACCTATTGCAAGCAGTAAAATTACAAAGAATTATAAAGCCGCAGAACGCAAAAAGAAAAGGAGGATGAAATTTCATGGGCTTTGAAGAGCGTGCATATTCCGCACTTGTTGTTTCCTCCTCCGAAAAATTCAATGAATCGATAAAGCCGATCCTGCGCACGTCGAAATGCGATACGGCAGAGTTTGCCTCGAGCGTTGCGCTGGCAAAAAGAATGATTCTTTTAAGAGAATATGATTTTGTAATCGTAAATTCGCCTCTTACGGATGATACCGGTGCAAAGCTTGCAATAGATGTCTCGTCCGGCAGAAGTACGGTCTGTCTTTTGCTTGTTAAAAACGAAATATATGAGGAAATAAGGGCAAAGGTTACACCGTACGGAGTTTTTACACTCCCGAAGCCGCTTTCGTCGGCAAGCGTCACAAGAGGAATCGATTGGCTTGCCCCGGCAAGGGAAAGACTTCGAAAGCTCGAGAAAAAGACGGTTTCAATCGAGGAAAAGATGGAGGAAATCCGTCTTGTCAACCGTGCAAAATGGCTTCTTATCGATCATCTTAAAATGACCGAGCCGGATGCGCACAGATATATAGAAAAGCAGGCGATGGACACCTGCGCTTCAAGGCGCGAGATTGCCGAGAGCATTGTAAAGGCTTACGGATAAATAGCTTGCGGATAAATAATTGATAAATACGGAAGAATGCGGACAGATACGATGAATTCCGCTTCGGCTGACAGTTTGATTTTACCGGCAGGTGCTTAAATATGATCGAAACAACCGATTTAATTCTTGACAAAGCAAAATACTCCGACTGGGAGGCGATGTTCAAAAACGTCTGGTCGCATGAGCAAAGCGCCAGATATATGTTTTGGGAGGTCACGAAAACAGAGGAGGAGGCAAAGGACCGAATCCTTAGGACGATCGATTTTCAGAAAACCCACGAGGATGCATTTTTGATATATAAAAAGCCTGAGCTTTTTGCAATCGGCTTTGCCGGAGCTGAATGTGTCAAAGGCTCAACCTACAGAGAAACCGGAATCTGTTTCGGTCCCGATTATGTCGGAAGAGGCTACGGAAAGCAGGTTCTTTCCTCACTTATTGACTATTGCAAAGAAAAATATAATGCAAGTGAAATGCTGTATTCCGCAAGAGAGGAAAATGTAGCATCAAACGCCCTTGCGCGTTCATTCGGCTTTGAGCCTGTCGGAAAAGAGGACTCTGTCGACAAAAGAAACGGGCAGGGAATTGTAATTATAAATTATTCACTGAAGATCTAAATGATATACACAAAAAAGCCCCGGGATTTATTCCCGGGACTTTGTGCTTTTATAAAATCATCTGCTTTATTTTACGGCAAGATTCTTTTTTATGGCGGAGATAACCTTTTTCATTTCATGAGATGAAAGAAAACGGTTTTTGTTCATGTCCGACATCTTCTCAAAGAGCTGTCCTACACGGATGATCTCGTCTCTTCTGTACTTCAGCTTTGTCTCCTTTGACGGAAGAACAACCGTGCTGCGAAGAGGTATGTTGTCGATTTCCTCCTTGCGGAGAATGTTTTCAATCGAGCGGAGACGTGCTCTGTTCTGCTCGATCGGATTGTCAAGCAAAACCGCCTGACCGTTTGCATATCCTGTCCAGTTACCCTCTGCCGGATCGTCGATTGAACCGACAAAATCGATTGCCGAAATTACATTTATTCCGCCGCGGCAGACAAGTATGTTTTCGCAGTACAGTCCGGCACTATCCTCAAGAGGAAGATTAGCATCCGAAATAAGCTGATCCCTGCGGAATTCGCAAGACAGGATCGCCGTCGCCTTTTCCTTGCAGGAGCAGGTCATTTTCAGTATCTGATTGCACGCCTTTACTGCTTTGATTCTCTTAACAAGCCTCAAAACAAGAAATATAATAAGAAGCGCTCCGATTACGGATAAAAGTATATAAACTATTTTCATATATCAAATCCGTTTCCGGATTTCTCCCTTCTGATTTTTTGCAGTGGCTTAATTTATATTATGCTTTATAAGCAAACAGGCAATTGCTTATTTCTTGTTTGTGATTTCGTTAAGATAGTTTACAACGTCGCCGACTGTGATAAACTTATGAATATCGTCGTCCTTGACCTCGATATCAAACTTTTCCTCGCAGAGAAGGATCATGTCGGCAAGCTCAAGAGAGTTGATTCCGAGGTCGCCGATAAGCTCTGCCTCCATTGTAATGTCGTCCGGATTTACCTGAAGATCCTCTACCAAAAGATTTTTTACTGTTTCAAACATTAATTTTTCCTCCGAAATGATTTTTATCTAAAATGAAATGCGTCAGATGTCGTTATTTCACTTTATAGCGTTTAATTTTCTTTGAAGTGGTCTTTTCGAATTCGGTGTCTCTGACCTCGACATCACGGATCTGCTTGTAGATCGGGTGCTGCTTGTTGATTTCGTTTACAGCTTCCTTTACCGCAGCTTCGACCTGCTCCTTTGTCATGCCCTTTATAAGCTCCTGATTCGGATATACTACCGCGGTAATGACAATTTCTCCGTTTTCGTGCTCTCTTCCGATTACAACGCTCTCGTCGATAATGTCACATCCGGAAAGATATTCCTCAAGCTCCTCCGGGAAGATATTCTTTCCGTTGCTTAAGATAATGACGTTTTTCTTTCTTCCGGTGATATATATATAGTTGTCCTTGTCCATATATCCGATGTCTCCGGTTCTGAACCATCCGTCATCGGTAAAGACCTCTTTTGTTGCTTCCTCGTTTTTGTAGTAGCCCATCATGACGTTGCAGCCCTTGACGAGAATTTCTCCGACCGGAATGCCGTCCTTTGTGTCGCCCTTGTGGTCGATTTTTACCTGACATCCCTTAACCGGCTGACCTACAGAGTGGAATCTTTCCTTGCCGGGAGAGTTGACCGCGACAAGAGGAGAGCACTCGGTAATTCCGTATCCCTCAAGAACAAAGATTCCGAAAGCGTTGAAGTCCTTTATAAGCTGAGGGCTTATAGGTGCGCCGCCGCAGACGATCGAGTTGAGTCTTCCGCCGAAGGCTCCGGTGATCTGACCGAAAAATTTGTCTCTTACGTCGATTCCGCATTTAAGCAGGGCATTGCTGATTTTTATTGCAGTGCGAACCTTTTTACGCATGCCCTTTTTGTCGATCTCCGACCAGATTTTTTTGTACATTGTTTCGACAAAAAGCGGAACAAGCATCAGAGCATTCGGTCTGTAGTTTGCAAAGTTGCGAAGCACGTTCTTTAAACTGTCGTTTATGCAGAGCGTTGCTCCGAGATTCTGAATTGCGAGCTGTCCGCAGGTGATCTCGTAGGAATGATGCATCGGTAGGCAGTCAACGAAAACGTTTCTTTCGTCGTACTCCATCGAAAGACATGATGCGTTTGTTGCGGCAACAAAGTTGCGGTGGCTGAGCATAACGCCCTTGCTGGTTCCGGTTGTTCCGGAGGTAAACAGGATTGCTCCGAGCTGCTCTATATCCGCATTGTAATCCGCAAAGGATCTGTCTCCTGCCTCAAGAGCCTCTTTGCCCATTTCAAGCATCGAATCAAACGAAATGATGTTGTCGCCTGTCGGGTCTCCCTCTTCCGGAAGAATCGGAATGAAGTATTTTACCTCGGGCAGGCTGTCCTTAAAGGACGGGATTCTCTTGTTGAATGCCGAGGTGTAGACGATCGCCTTGACCTCGCTTATAACCGAGAAGTTGATAATCTCACTGTCCTGAAGATCCTTGTCAAGCGGAACGATAACGCCTCCGCCGGTAATTGCGGAAAAGAATGTCGTCATGTAGGAGGGATGTGTTTCTCCGATGACTGCAATATGAGCTCCCATAAGACCGAGCTTTGAAAGCGCGGTTCCGAACCACAGAACTCTTTCGTAATTTTCTTTATAGGATAGATGCTTTTCAACCTTGTTTTCTTTATATACATAGATGTCCTTGTCGCCGAACTGCTCAGCGCCTGTGCGAATCATCTGCCTAAGATCCGTAACGATCTTCGGGGCATGTCTTGCCTCTAGCTTTTTCATTATTTTCTTTTTCCTCCGTTTTTGTTAAACAACGAAAAAATCACATAAAATTAATTATAATTATAACTCATTAATCTGCCTTTGTCAACAAGAATGAAAAAGAATGGAAACCAAAGACAAAAAGTTACCTTTGAGTTACAATTTATCGCAAATTTAAAAATATCTGCTTAAAGCATATTTAAGTATATTTGTTTTTAAGAGAAAAAAGTATCAGCGGGCATTACCCACTGATACTCTAAGGCTATCTGAATAGAATTACTTGCTGTACTTGCGCTTTCTTGCCGCTTCAGACTTCTTTTTGCGCTTTACGCTCGGCTTTTCATAGCACTCTCTCTTGCGGAGCTCTGCCAAAACGCCGGATCTTGCGCACTGTCTCTTAAATCTGCGAAGAGCGCTATCCAGAGACTCGTTTTCTTTTACTCTAACTTCTGCCATTTTGTTTCCCTCCCCTCGCTAAAGCAAAGAGAATATATATAAATAAATTCTGTTTGCGAAATCAAGTAGAATTATACTATATTTTTTCTTTTATGTCAAGCACATTTTTTCGTTTTTTTATAAAAAAATTCATGTTTTTTCCGTTTTTTTGAGCATTTTATTTTTTTGCGGTCTTTTCAGCTTATATAAAAAGAATAAAATGCATCCTGCCGCAGGATTGCAAAATTAAATTAAAAGAATTCCTTGACTTTCTTTTTTTGCTATTATATAGTAAATTATGATTATGATATAGAAAACATTTGCAAACTTTTTATCACTTCCGTTATATAAACAAAATTATAGGAGAGATTACTATGAAAAAGATTATTTGCATGATTCTGATTCTTTCTTTCATCTTTTCGCTCACTGCATGTGGCAAGAAGAAGGATGTTGATGATAAAGAAACCAATACTCCTACTACTTCTGAAGCAACAGAAGGAACGAAAAGTGAAAGCAAGGAAACAACTGAAGGTACGGAACCTACGACTGGTACGATTGCCCCTGACGGCACTACGGTAAGCACTGAGGGTAAGAATGAGACTACTGAGGGTAGTAAGGACACTACACCTTCAAAAGGCGAGACAACTCCCTCTACGGGGACTACACCCCCTTCTACCACTAATCCCCCTACCACCAATCCTCCCGCTACGAATCCGCCTACTACTCCCCCTACTGTAAAGACCTGTAACCACTCTAATACAGAGGTTAGAAATAAGAAAGATGCTACTACTTCCTCTGAGGGTTATACTGGTGATACTTATTGTAAAGATTGTGGTAAGTTGATTTCGAGTGGTTCAAGTATTCCTAAGATTAAACAGACCGTTTCGGTAAGTCATGATTACTATGATGCTGAAATGCAAGTTTTTAACGATATTAATGCGGAAAGAGCAAAAGCGGGATTAAGTGCATTAGTTTGGGATGAGGCACTTTATGCTGGAACAAAGGTAAGAGTTAACGAGTACTACGACTGGGCATGTGGAGACGGTGGTTCTTTTGTCCCAACTGAAACAAAAGCCGGATGATTACATTAATGTCACGATTGAACTTGATGATGTGGATATAACATCTGCAGAGACTAAGGCAACATATGATGAGATAAAGAAGTATGTGTCTGAACATAATGCCGGCATGAAGGTTTCCAATCTGTATATTTCACAGGTAAAGAGAAAATGCGAAATTGAGGTTGGAAAGAATTATAATTTACCTAAAAATGAAGAAAGTAAGCAACCACAGTGCCCGGAGGATAAGGAGAGAGCAATTGTGGAGGCATTGGAGCATTTTAAGATGATTTAGCAGGAATAAAAGGAG
Organism: uncultured Eubacteriales bacterium; assembly: GCA_934447715.1. Lineage (GTDB taxonomy): Bacteria > Bacillota > Clostridia > Oscillospirales > CAG-272 > HGM12657. The sequence goes on from CAKSER010000013.1 coordinate 37,579, forward strand.
TTTGGTAAACTTGAATTTGTGGAGAATACTGACTTATGAAAATACATATTATTGGTTGCAGTGGTTCTGGAAAAACCTATTTAGCAAATGCACTTTCAAAAAAGTATAA